>MHYA01000075.1 GCA_001825675.1 Planctomycetes bacterium GWF2_42_9
AGACCGATAAAAAAATCAACACTTAAGTGTTGAGGATGACAAAGATGATGACCAGATTAAGAGCTTATAAAAAATGTGCGAAAGATTATTGACAGTACCTGAAAAAGTCCGTCAGATAATGCAATGCTACATTGAATCCATAAAAATATGGCCTTCAAAGAAAACTGGCGAAA
Source organism: Planctomycetes bacterium GWF2_42_9 (assembly GCA_001825675.1). Lineage (GTDB taxonomy): Bacteria > Planctomycetota > Phycisphaerae > Sedimentisphaerales > UBA12454 > UBA12454. Next base: position 174 of record MHYA01000075.1, read on the forward strand.
TGATCCTAAATTCCGAAGCTAATGGGCTTTATAAACAAAAAGACCGTCCAGAAGGACGGTCGTGTGCAAATGTAATAGCGGGGGCAGGATTCGAACCTACGACCTCCGGGTTATGAGCCCGACGAGCTACCAGACTGCTCTACCCCGCGATCATTTTATAAATGTACCAGACTTCCGCTGAAATTACAACTTATAGTTTGGCACGAATTTTTTTCGCGATTTCTTCAATTTTACCGGCTGGATATTGTTTCGCAGGCCATTGCGTAAACACCCCATCGCCGGCATTTCTTGGTATTATATGAAAATGTATGTGCTCAACTAATTGGCCTGATGCTCGGCCGTTATTACAAAGCACATTGTACCCTTCCGATTCCATTCCACCGAAAACCGCTTTTGCCACTTTCGGTAAAACAGCTCCAACTTGCGACATCATTTCAGCAGGGCATTCATCTACTTTTGCATAATGCTTTTTTGGAATTATAAGCGTATGCCCTTCGCTTAAAGGCCCAATATCAAGAAAAGCTAAAACATTCTCATCTTCATAAATCTTTACAGATGGAATATGACCCGCAGCGATCTTACAAAAAATACAATCCATCAAAAATCCCGTCCCGCTGATCTAAATTAAAATTAATTTAAATCTTATTTACTCTTCTGTTTTTTCAGATTTTGACGTTTTTTTCTTTGATGCTTTTTTCTTGCCGGCCTTTTCCGTTGCTTCAGCTTTGTTTTCCTGACCAACTAATTGCAACAGCACCAATGGGCTGTTATCACCAAGCCGTGTCTTTGCAGTTTTAATTATTCTTGTATATCCGCCAGCCCTGTCCAGGTATCTTGGGCCGATTTCGCTGAAGAGTTTGCCGATTACAGTGCCTTTTTTCTTCACTTCGCCGTCAACTTCTTCAACGATATTGCGATTACCAAGTAATGATATTGCACGTCTTCTTGATGCAAGATCACCCTTTTTAGCCAGAGTGATAAGTTTTTCAACAAAACCCTTTACGTGCTTTGCCTTCGGCATTGTTGTGCTTATTGTTTCATGCTCAAACAGCGAAGCTGCGAGATTTCTTCGCAACGCTACTCTGTGTGCGCTTGTCCTGTTAAGTTGTCCGCCTGCTACTTTATGACGCATAGTTTAATACCTCACTTCTAATTTAAATTTACTCAACATCCGTCATGCCGAGCGACAAACCTATATCAGACAGTTTACGAACGATTTCACGCAAACTTGTTTTGCCAAAGCTGCGAAGCTTCAGCAAATCAGCTTCCGTCATTTTCACAAGCTGTCCTACCGATTCGATATGACTTGCTTCAAGGCAGTTGCTTGCTCTTACAGATAGATCAAGTTCCTGAATCGGCATCTTTAATTTTTCTGCAAGCTGTTCGTCAACTTTCTTTTCTTCTTCGACTTTGCCAGTTTCAGTTTCTTCAACTGTTTCTGCACCTAATTCGAAGTACTGTACGAACGGATTAATATGTTTGCGAAGAATTTTACCTGCTTCGACCAAAGCTAATTCAGGGCTTATAGATCCATCTGTCCATATCTCAAGAATCAGCCTGTCGTAGTTTGTCTTCTGACCTACACGGGTGTCTTCTGTTTTATATCTAACTCGAACTACCGGCGAATAAACAGCGTCGATTTCAACTTTACCGATTTCCTGTTCGAATCTATCTGATGCTGCCAGTCTTTCGTTCGCTGGTGAATAACCGCGGCCGTTTTCAACTGTCATTTCCATCGTGAATTTAATATTTTCTGTCAGCGTCGCAATTACGTGATCTTTATTTATAATCTCGATAGTCGGATCGCTTTGAATTTGAGCACCTGTAACAACACCTGCTTTATCAACAGCAATTTTTACAACTTTTGGCTCTGGACTGGTTTTCTTAATGATAAGTCTTTTTACATTAAGAATAATTTCAGTCATATCTTCTTTAACGCCGGAAAGTGTTGCAAATTCATGGTCAGCGCCTGCGATTTTGACATTCGTAACTGCAGCGCCTTCCAGTGAAGACAATAACACTCGGCGTAAACTATTTCCAATGGTTGTTCCGAATCCGTGTTCGAAAGGTTCAATACGGAAAAGACCGTAGCTTTCTGTTGACACTTGTTTGTCAAGTTCAACACGTGTCGGAAGTTCCATACCTCTCCAGGTAATTCTCATTTTTGTGGCCTCCATAAAATGGGCAGATGTTCTCAGCGAAAAATAAGGGGCCTTCCTTAAAAAACGCTATCTGCGACCCGCCCGGTTATTATTTATTTTAAAGTTCTATTCTAAAGAACAAAACTATCTTGAACAATACTCGACAACTAACTGCTCTTCGATTGCAAGCTGAACATCTTGTCTTGTCGGCAATGCGACAATTGTTGCCATAGCTTCTTTAACGTCAAGCTGGAGCCAGCCTTGTGTTGTGAAGTTTGCATTCGTTTCAAGCTGTGCTCTGACTCTCTTTTTGCTTTTTTCGTTGTTCTTCAATGTAATCTTATCGCCGATGCTTACTAAGAAACTTGGAACATCTGTTTTCTTGCCATTAACAAAAATATGTCCATGTGCGATAAGCTGCTTCGCGGCTTTTCTTGAAGGAGCAAAATTTAATTTATAAATTACATTGTCAAGTCTTCTTTCAAGCAATGTCAGCAACACTTCACCGGAGTTACCGATAGTGTGTTGAGCTTTTTGAAAATAACCAACAAACTGTGCCTCGCCAACACCGTAAAATCTTTTGACTTTCTGCTTTTCACGAAGACGAATGCCGTAGTCAGTGCCTCTGCTGCGGCGCCAGCCGTGCATACCGGGGGCTAAACTTTTCTGACGTCTTTCGATTGCGCATTTGCTAGTTTCGCAGCGAATGCCCTTAAGAAATAATTTCATGCCTTCGCGGCGGCATAATTTACAGGATGAACCTAAATAACGACCCATATTTTTATCTGCTCCTTAGCATTTTTTACTGTTACCATTTATCCGCGAGTATATTTTTAAAAATTTATACTCAATCGCGGAAATTTACTACCCTAAAGGTACTAAACTCTTCTGCGTTTCGGAGGACGGCAGCCATTGTGAGGTATTGGAGTAACATCTTCGATTGAAGAAATTCTCAAGCCCGCTGACTGCAATGCTGATATAGCCGATTCTCTGCCACTGCCTGGTCCTTTTACTCTGACTTCGACTTCACGAACGCCCGAACGTTTGGCGGCATTAGCACATTTTTCTGCTGCTCTTTGAGCGGCAAACGGTGTGCTTTTACGAGAGCCTTTGAAACCTACTGTGCCCGCTGAATCGCGGCAGATAGTATCGCCTTCCGTATCGGTTATTGTTATCATCGTGTTATTAAAGGTCGATCTGATGTGTACTATCGCCTTCGCAACATTCTTTCTTATTTTACCTTTAGCCATTTAGAACTAATACCTCAAAATATTGTTCCTGATTTAATTTTCCCGTCAATTCCCGGATAAGAATTTTATAATAATACCTTACCCGCAAATCACAGGATTTTATTACTCTTAGAGTATTATGAACGTATTTCTTTTACGCCTTTTTTGCCCGCGACGGTCTTACGTTTACCTTTTCTTGTTCGGGCATTACTCTGTGTTTGCTGACCACGGACAGGCAGTCCCTTACGATGTCGCAGACCGCGATAGCAGCCGATATCTTTTAGTCTTGCGATATCCTGGGATACTTGTCTTCTTAATTGTCCTTCTACTGCATAATCACGGTCAAGAATTTGAGCGATTTTACTCACTTCATCTTCTGTCAGTTTGCTGGCCTGTAAATCAGGCTTAACACCTAATTCGTTCAGTATTTTCGCAGCAGTAAATTTCCCGACACCATGAATATAGGTCAGCGCGATTAGTATCGCTTTATTATTCGGTATATCAACACCTACTATACGCGGCATATTCGTTTCTCCGAAAAAATTAGCCTTGTCTCTGTTTGTGGCGAGGATCGGCCGGGCAAATTACCCGAACTACACCCTTGCGACGTATTATCTTGCAATTTTCGCAAATTCTTTTTACTGATGTTCTTACTTTCATATACTTATCCTTTTTATTTATTAATCCGCTTCACTAATGACGCAGAATAATTCTTCCTTTTGTCAAATCATAAGGCGACATTTCGATAGTTACTTTGTCGCCCGCAAGTATTCTTATAAAATGCATTCGCATCTTACCGGATACGTGCGCTATAATTGCGTGTCCATTCGATAGTTCAACTCTGAACATCGCATTCGGCAGGGCTTCTAATATTTTGCCCTCAACTATTATAGCATCCTTTTTTGTCATAAATTATATTTCAGATTTCGATTTGAAATCTCAAACCCTGACTGTCATTATTTCACAGCCGTTTTTAGTTATCGCTATTGTATGCTCAAAATGAGCTGAAGGTTTGCCATCTCTAGTAGCTACCGTCCAGCCATCCCTTAACGTTATCACCTGGCTTGTACCCCAATTCACCATTGGTTCAACTGCCAGCATCATTCCTTCCTGCAGAAGAATATCGTGATTTATCAGGTCTCTGCTCACAAAGTTTGGAACTTTCGGATCTTCGTGCATCTGTGTCCCGATTCCGTGTCCTACGAAATCGGTTACCACTGAAAATCCCGCTCCTTTAGCACAGTCCTGCATCAGCTTAGCAATTCGGCTCCATTTTTCGCCTGCTTTGCTGTTTGCGATCGCGATATCTAGCATCTTAGAAGTCGCATCCAAAAGCTCTTGCCTTCGCGGTTCAATTTTACCGATTGCAACTGTGATCGCCGCATCGCCGCAATAACCTGCAAGCCTTACTCCGAAATCGATGCTAAGAATATCACCTTCCTGCAGCACAACTTTATCCGACGGTATGCCGTGAACAACCTGCTGATTAATCGAAGTGCAAATTGCGGCCGGAAAGGGTTTATATCCATAAGGATTGGGGACACCTTTAAAAAGTGCCTCTGCTCCCGCTTTAGCCGTCATTTCTTCCGCTATACGATTTAACTCACCGGTTGTTTGGCCTACTGCCGCGGACTCTTTCAATTTTAAAAGAACATCGGCAACAACTGCGCCGGCATTTCTCATTAATTCAATTTCTCTGCGACTTCGTAATGTTATCGCCATTCTTTTTAAACCGCTGAAAGCGTGTCGAGTTTTTCAATTACAGCTTTCGTAACTTCGTCGACAGATCTTTCAGAATCAATATCAATTATTTTATTACCGTTATCAGCATAATAACCTGCTACTGGGGCAGTTTGTTCGTGATAAGTTTTCAATCTGTTTCTTACCACTTCTGGATTATCATCCGCTCTTTGAACCAGTTTTTCGCCGCATTTATCGCAAATGCCGTCTTTTTTCGGTTTCAAAGTTTCAATATGATAAACTGCACCGCAAGCAGGACAACTGCGTCTGCCGGTCATTCTATTTTCGATTACGCTGTCGTCAACCGCAAGATTAACGATCGCGTCTATTTTTTTATTCTTCGCTGCAAGTGCTTTATCAAGTTCTTTGGCCTGAACAACTGTGCGTGGAAAACCATCCAGAACACAATTACCTTTAGCCGATTCAATTGCACCAGCCATCATTTCAATTATCAACTGATCCGGCACAAGTTTACCGCTATCCATATATTCAGCGGCTTTTTTGCCAAGTTCTGTTCCATCTTTGCGATTACTTCTCAAAATATCGCCGCTGGACAGATGAACCAGTTTGTACTTATCGGCTACTCGCTTGCATTGAGTACCTTTTCCGGCGCCCGGAGGGCCAAGAAGAACAATTACCATCCGCGTGCTCCCTTTATTCTGCTCGAACTGAATCCTTCATAGTTGCGCATCACTAAGTTAGCTTCAATTCTTTGTACAAGATCAAGCGATACGCTGACAACGATCAGCAAACCTGTACCGCCGAAGAATGATGCTACTTGCCAGTCGATATCAAGTCCGGGCAGTTGAGCAATTACTGTTGGAACAACAGCAATTATTGCCAAAAACGCTGCGCCGTAGAAAGTTATTCTTGCCATTACTGTCTCAAGATATTCCGCTGTCCTATGACCCGGACGAAGACCCGGAATAAAACTTCCGGAGTTACGCAGGTTCTTTGCCATTTCCTGCGGCTGGAACTGCACCGTTGTCCAGAAATATGAGAACAAAATAATCATTATAATATAAATAACGTTATATGTATAAGCAGTCGGCTGAAGAGATGCCGCTATATTCGCTAAAATCTCAGAATTATTCCAGCCCGGAATTCTCATTAATTGAGCAAACAACACCGGCGGGAACTGCATCAAACTTGACGCAAAGATAATCGGCATAACACCGCCGTGATTTATTCGCAACGGCAGATAATGTCTTTGACCGCCATACATTCTCATTCCGCGCATCTGTTTTGCCTGCTGCACTGGAATACGTCTTTGTCCCTGCGTGATAAGAATCGCGCCCGCGACAACAAACACAAATGCGATAGCTAAAAACATTACTTTGCCAGGCCCATAAGTTCCTGCGCTTGCACCAGAACCAACTGTAAACGAGGCATTCGACCAAACGCCCGCAATCGTTCCAGGCATTCTCGCGAGAATACCAGCCATAATCAAAAGGCTTATACCATTACCAATGCCATACTCATCGATCTGCTCACCGAGCCACATCATAAATATAGTACCGGCTGTCATACCAATAATGCCGAAAATAACCGTCGCTTGTTCAAGTCCCTGATAAGCATACGGTTTCATAAATTTTATAAACATCATAGATTGAACCAGGCATATCGGAACCGTCAGATACCTTGTATATTCCTGAATCTTTTTATAACCTGTTTGCCCTTCCTGCTTGAGTTTTTTCAAGGCAGGCCAAACTTCACCAAGAAGCATCAAAATAATTGATGCTGTGATGTAAGGCATAATACCAAGGCCGAACAAACTGCTCTTACGCAGTTCGCCGCCGCTTAGCATTTGTAAATGTTCCAGTGCTTTATTGATAGGACTTTCTTCGTCTCTGTTTTGAGAAGCCCCAATCATACGCTGTACATCAATTCCAGGTACGGAAATATGAAATCCGACGCGGTAAATTATCAGCAGCGCTATTGTAAACAGCACCTTGTTCCGCAAATCTGGAATCTTAAATATACTTATCGCAGCATTAAACATTAGTTTTCCTTATCAATCCGTTAGGCCACTATCTTGGCTTCTCCGCCACAGCTCAAAATCTTATCCTGTGCAGTTTTACTATATTTATGAGCGTTAACCTGCAGTTTCTTTGTCAGTGCGCCGTCGCCAAGAACCTTAACTCTACTTTTTGCGCTGCTTACAAGTCCCGCCTGAAAGAGCGCCTTCGCATCGATCACTGCATCGTTATCGAACTTATCAAGTTGAGAAACATTTACAACTTCGTATTTGCATTCAAAATTAAAGTTGTTGAATCCGCGTTTCGGCAGTCTTCTGAAGAAAGGCATTGACCCGCCTTCGTATCCGAGTTTTCCGCCTGCGCCTGATCTGCTCAAACTTCCCTTATGGCCTTTGCCGCAAGTTTTGCCGTGCCCTGAACCGACACCACGTCCGAGTCTTTTACGTTTTTTATTTCCGCCAGTTATAGAAGTTATTTCATGTGATTGCATAACTTCACCACCTTTTCACCGGTTCTACTGCGACTCCGCGAAGTTCTCCGATTGTTTCTGGAGCGCGAAGTTTTAATAAACCGTCCATTGTAGCTCTAACAACATTCTTAGTATTAGTACTGCCATATACTTTGGTCAGCACATTGTGTACGCCTGCCAATTCGAGCACTGCTCTTGCTCCGGCTCCAGCAATAACGCCCGTACCGGGACTTGCCGGTACAAGTGCGATCTTTGTAGCGCCAAATTTGCCCATACTCTGATGCGGAAGGGTCTGACCATTCAGCGTTACCTTTCGCATATCTTTACGGGCATCTTTTATTGCTTTATCGACTGCCATTGGCACTTCTTTAGCCTTGGCGTAACCGATTCCGACTTTACCGTTGCGGTCGCCGACTGCGACCATAGCCGCGAAGCTGAATCGTCTGCCGCCTTTTACCACTTTGGCACAACGGAATACTTTGATTACCGTTTCCTCAAGTGGGTTTTCCTGAACTGTTACTTGTTTAATATCTTCTGCCAATTTCGATATCTCCAAATCTGCTTAAAATACAAGCCCTGCTTCTCTGGCCGCATCTGCAAGAGCTTTCACTCTGCCATGATAACGGTACTGATTTCTGTCAAACTTTACGCATTTGATCCCAACGCCGATCGCTTGTTTGGCTATCTCTGTGCCGACAATTTTCGCCGCTGCGGCATTGCCTGTCTTCTTCAGACCATCGCGAACCACTTTACCGCGTGTGCTCGCCGATGCCAGAGTTACCGATGCGATGTCGTCGATAATTTGTGCGTAAATATGTTTATTCGAACGGAAAATGCTCAATCTTGGTCTTTCCTGTGTTCCGAGCACTTTCTTTCGAACTCGATATTTTCTTCTAATTCTTGACTTTTGTATTCTGTCTATCTGCATATCTTTGTTCCATTGTCATTCCCACTTACGGGAATCCATCTTCAATTACGCTGATGCGCCGCTTGCAAATGCCTTGCCTGCTTTTCTGCGTACATATTCGCCGCCGTAACGAATACCTTTACCCTGATATGGTTCTGGCGGTTTCACTTTTCTTACTACTGCTGCGAACTGGCCAAGTTCCTGTTTGTTGTAACCGGTAATTGTGAACTTCGCCGGAGTATCATTACCCTTTGTCGCAGGTATATCTATAATTACTTTTACACTTTTCGGAATATCTACTTGTGCAGGGTTTGCATAACCAACTGTTAAGATCAGTTTGCCGCCCTGCTCTTTTACGTTGTAGCCTGTTCCGTAAATTTCCATTTTCTTTTCATAACCTTTGCTGACGCCGATAACCATATTATTCAGCAATGCTCTTGTTGTTCCGAACATAGCCTTTTCCAATCGGCCTTCCGGTGCGGTATTATCTACCAGTATTTTTTTCCCGGTTTCATCTAGCGCCACGGTTATTTTTGGATTTCTCTGAAGTTCAAGGGTTCCTTTCGGTCCACTCACCTTTACGGTTTGGCCCGCGAATTCAACCTTTACTCCAGCCGGTATTGTTATTGCTTTTTTTCCGATTCGACTCATTAGCACACCGTACAAAGTATTTCGCCGCTGACGTTGTCTTTACGACATTCAGCGTCTGTCATTACACCTTTATTTGTTGTTACTATTGCTATGCCCATACCATTCATAATATGAGGAAGTTTATCTACCGCACAGTAAATTCTTCTGCCGGTCTTGCTAACGCGTTTAACTTCCGTTATCGCAGGCATTCCATCATAAGCATATTTCAATTCTACTCTGATCAGGCCCTGACCGGTTCCGTCATCTACTAATTCGTAGCCGGTAATGTAACCTTCCTTCTGTAGAACTTTCGCAATGCCCAGGCATATTTTTGACTTCTTTACGTTAACGTAATTCTGTCTTGCCGTGCCGGCATTTCGTATTCTCGTAAGCATATCCGCTATCGGATCACTGTGCATTTGATATACCTTATTAATTAAATTTTAAATCTCAAATTTTAAATTCGTTACTACCAACTTGCCTTCTTAAGGCCTGGAATCTTGCCTTCTGATGCCAGTTTTCGCAGACACAATCTGCAGATTTTGAATTTTTTGTAAACCGCTCTGGATCTGCCGCAAATCTGACAGCGTGTATACGTCCTTGTCTTGAATTTCGGCTTCTTTCTGTTTTTATTTACAAGAGCTTTTGTTGTCATTCTGTTAATCCTAACTTAATTTTTCCCGCTAAACCGCGGATAAGCACTTTGAAATAATAACTTATCATTTCATTGCGGAAGTTTTCTACCTTAAGGGTAGTTACTCCCTGAACGGCATACCAAACAATTTCAGCATTTCTCTCGCTTCATCATTTGTTTTAGCCGTTGTTACAAACGTTATATTCATACCCTGAACATTATCAGCCTTAGCAGCATCGATTTCCGGGAAGATTGTCTGTTCGCTGATGCCCATCGAATAATTGCCGGCTTCATCGAAACTCTTTGGATTTAATCCGCGGAAGTCTTTTACTCGTGGTATCGCAAGGTTGATCAGTCTATCCATAAACTCGAACATACGAAGGCCGCGAAGGGTAACTTTGCATCCTGTCGGATCGCCCTGACGAACTTTGAAGTTCGATACGCTTTTCTTTGCTTTGCAGAGTAATGGTTTTTGACCAGAAATCAATGTCAAATCAGCTACTGCGCTTTCAATGAATTTCTTGTCTTGGGTCGCTTTGCCAACACCCATTGAAATAACTACTTTCAACATTCTTGGCACTGCCATTGCACTTGAATATTTGTACTTATCTTTAAGTGCTGCAACTATTTTCGACTTATATAAATCTTTTAACCTTGCCATTTATTAACCTTTTATTTTGCTTTTCTCAAAATTCCGATTTCAGAACCATCCAAAGCTACGCGTTTCTTTACGCCTTTGCTGTCGCTTACATATCTTACTCTCGTACCAGCAGAGCTTTTCGGATTTACCGGAAGAACATTGCTAATATGAATTGGCTCTTCAACCTGGATTCTGCCGCCCTGCGGATATTTCCTTGACGGTTTTACATGTTTGAATCTTCTGTTTATGCCTTCAACGATCACTTTATCTTTTGAAGGAATTACCTTCATTACTTTTGCGGTTGTGCCTTTGCTTGCGCCGGCGATAATCTCAACCATATCACCTTTTTTCACATTCTTTGCCATTAGACAACCTCGCTTGCCAGAGAAACGATCTTCATATAGTTCTTTTCTCTTAATTCTCTTGCCACAGCGCCGAAAATTCTTGTCCCGACTGGATTGCCGTCAGCGTCAATAATAACTGCTGCGTTGCTGTCGAATTTCACATAACTTCCGTCAGGTCTGCGAATCGGCCGCTTGGTTCTGATAACCACGCATCTGTAAACCTTTTTTCTGTCCAACTGACAGGTGGGCAGATACTTCTTTAATGCTACACAAATTATATCGCCGACTGCTGCGGTGCAGCGTGTATACTTGCCGGTACTGGCGGCACTGCGACCGAGCACACTAACACATTGCGCTCTGCGTACGCCGGAGTTATCGGCTATGTCTATCATTGTTCTTTGCTGAATCAAAGTCCTGTCCTTTAATACCTGATTTTACATTTTTTCCTGTGCCTTCTGCACTACCTTAACCAGACGCCATGACTTGTTCTTGCTCATAGGTCTGCATTCGGTTATTTCTACCAAATCACCTATGACAGCTTCATTCTTTTCGTCATGAACACCAAGTCTGGTTGTTCTTTTTATAAGCTTTCCATAAACAGGATGAGGAACCTTGAAGTTCAATTCGATCCTGATGCTCTTATCGCCGCTGCGGCTGACTACTTTGCCGCGAATCGTCTTACGTTGTTCTCTTTTCTCTGTCATTTATTATGCCTTTAATTGGCTCTGTCTAATAATTGTTTTGCACCTTGCTATATCACGTTTGATATTCCGCAGCAGGTGCGTATTTTCAAGTTTTTCTGTTTGAGATCTTGTGCGAAGATTGAAAAGCTCTTTCTCGAGTTTTTCGAGTTCTGCAATTCTGTCTTCCGGCTTCATTTCTCTTAACTGGGTTGCTTTCATCATTACACCTTATACCGTATGTCTTCTTGTAATAAATCTGCACTTAATCGGCATCTTATGTGCAACTCTTGCCATTGCTTTTTTCGCTACATCTTCGCCGATACCGCCCATTTCGAACATTACCATACCGGGCTTTACAACAGCTACCCATTGTTCAACTTCCGCTTTACCTTTACCCATTCTTGTTTCAAGCGGTTTCTTTGATATGGATTTGCTCGGGAATATTCTGATATAAACTTTGCCGGCCCTGTGCAGATAATGACTGCACGCAACTCTTGCAGCTTCGATCTGCTTGGCGGTTATCCAGCTTAATTCCAGTGCCTGCAGTCCGAATTCGCCGAAAGCAACATAATTTTGCCTTGTCGCGTTGCCTTTCATTCGGCCGCGCTGGCTTTTACGATATTTAACTCTTTTTGGCATCATCGCCATAGCTGAATTCCTGTATTACTTAAGACTGTTTATTCTCTGCCGTCGGTGATGATTCACTCGGCTTTTCCTGTTGCGGTCTTGCTTCACGTCTTGGGCCGTTTCTATCCATTCTTCTGGCCGCTCTTGGACGATGAAGTGTTCTCTTTGGAGCATCTGCTTGTTCTTCAACCTGTGCTCCGAATTTACCTTTGTAAATCCAAACCTTAATTCCGATTACGCCATAAGTCGTTACAGCTCCAACTGAAGCATAATCGACATCCGCGTCAATCGTATGCAGCGGAATGCTGCCTTCCATCTGGGTTTCTTTGCGTGCCATTTCAGCACCGCCAAGACGACCCGAGCAGATAATCTTCACGCCTTTTGCTCCAGCCTGCATTGAAAGCTCTGTCTGCTGTTTCATAGCTCTGCGGAAAGCAACTCTTTTCTTCATCTGCTCTGCGATAGCTTCACCTGCGAGTCTCGCGTCAAGTGCCGGTTCTTTTATTTCAATAACGTTGACTGTTACTTGTCTGTCAATCAACTGTTCGAGGTCTTGTCTCAATTTATCAACTTCAGCCCCACGTGGTCCAATCACCATACCAGGACGTGCAGTGTGAAGTGTTACCTTCACTTCATTACGCGTTCTTGCGATTTCGATTTTCGATACCGCAGCGAACGGCGGCTGCTTATTAAATTTATCGTCTACGTATTTACGTATCCGCTGATCTTCTACCAGCATTTGTCCGTAGCTTGCTTTTGGTGCAAACCATGTGCTCTGCCACGGCAACCTGATGCCTGTTCGAAATCCAACTGGCTGTACTTTCTGACCCATATTTGTTCCTAAACTTAAAATTTAAAGTTTAAAACTTCAAACCAAACTCAAAATCTCATCGACGAAAGCCGATCCGCAATTTTGACTTTTTATTCTTAATATTTACTTTTAATTATTTCGCTTCTGTTACTGTAATATGTATATGGCTTGCCAGTTTCAATAAGCTATGTGCTCTGCCTCTGTCTTTGGCAATAAACCTTTTTGTTCCGACTCTTACGCCTGCGCCGTCAACGCGTGCTTCACTGACATATAAACTTTCAACATCTGCTGAATCTTCGTCTGCGTTGGCGATTGCACTTTTCAAAGCTTTATCGATCATATAAGAAGCTCTTTTGTGTGTGAACTTCAATAAATCCAGAGCTTCCTGTGCACCTCTGCCCATAATCAACTGTGTAACCAAAGATGCTTTGCGAGGTGTTGATGGTGCGTACTTTACTGTACAACGCCATTCAGAAATATCTGTCGCTTGGACACCAAGTGCCTGTGCGATTGCTTCAACATCCGCTTTTCTTGGAATCGGGCTGTACAAGCCTTTGCGCCAGTTTCTCAAAGCTGTTGCTGCCTGTTTCTTTTCCAAACCTGTACGAGCGATTTTCTCGGCCAGATCTGTTACGTTTGTACCCGATGTCTTAATTAAATTATCAAGCTTTTTTGCGCTTAACATTGTTCCACCTTAACTAGCCGCGGCTTCAGCTGCTTTAACACCCGAATGACCCCTGAATATGCGAGTCAGCGAAAATTCGCCCAGCTTGTGGCCAACCATTTCTTCTGTTACAAATACTTTATTAAATACTTTCCCGTTGTGAACCATGAAAGTATAACCTACAAATTCAGGAACGATCGTGCTGCGTCTAGACCAGGTTTTGATAGGGTCTTTAATTCCAGTCTGAATCTGCTTCACAACTTTCTGCAAAAGTTTTGCGTCAACAAACGGTCCTTTTTTTAATGAACGAGCCATATTACCTCAATTACCTTAAATTTCTTATAGCACTAACTGTTCGCCGCGATTTGTTTTTCTTCTGCGAACGATCTTTCTATTGCTTATCTTACGCGGATTTCTTGTTTTACCGCCCTTAGCGAGTACGCCAGTCGGTGAACAAGGATGTCTACCGCCGTTTGCTCGGCCTTCGCCGCCGCCCATCGGATGTGCTACTGGGTTCTGTGCTTTACCACGAACGTGTGGTCTTCTGCCAGTATGACGCCATCTTCCGGCTTTTCCGATCTTTACGTTTTGATAATCTGCGTTGCTCAAAGTACCAATCGTAGCTCTGCATTCTACTCGCAGCATTCTCATTTCGCCGCTTGGCAGAACTACTGTCGCCCAATCGCCTTCACGAGCCATCAATCTTGCGGCCAATCCTGCGCCTCGCACAAGTTTACCGCCCTGCCCGGCTGTCATTTCGACATTATGTATTTCAACACCGACCGGGATCGCTGATAATGGCATTGCGTTGCCGACTTTCGGCTCTACTTCGAGACCGCTCTGTATCTTCTGTCCAACAGTCAACCCCTGCGGAGCAAGTATATATCGCTTTTCACCGTCTTCATAACTGACTAACGAAATAAAGCAATTTCTGTTTGGATCGTATTCAACTGTTTCAACCATCGCAGACATATTGTCTTTGTTGCGTTTGAAATCAATAACTCTGTAAAGTTTTCTTGCGCCGCCGCCGCGGAATCTGCAAGTCGTTACGCCGTGGTTGTTTTTACCGCCAGCCTTTTTGATTCTTACGCAAAGACTCTTCTGCGGACTTGACGTTGTCAATTCGGCGTAATCATTCACCGATTGGTTTCGTCTTCCGTTCGATGTTGGTCTGTATATTCTTATACCCATAATACTATGCCTTGTCTTTTAGAATAAATCTATATGATACTGTTCGTCAAGAACAACGACTGCTTTTTTCCAGTTCGACTGTTGTCCGTAAAATCTGCCTCTTCTGCGTTTCTTTCCAACGCGGTTGGCTGTGCGAACATCTTTAACTTTTACTTCATACAACCGTTCGATCGCTGCTTTGATCTGTGGTTTGCTTGCCTTTGTATTAACTTCGAAAGCATACGCGTTCTTTGTATTTGCCAGATGCGTGCTTTGCTCTGTTATCAACGGCTTTACTACTATTTCATGATCGTCCATATTTTTATCCGTTTTCGGTTAGTCCCATCATACCTGGGATTAATCAAATTAATTTTTAACTTTTTCAATCAATCCTACAAATGCGTCTTTTGTAAACAGCATTTTTTGCCTGTTAAGAATGTCGCCTGCGTTGAGGTCAATTGACTTCATAACTGCGATACCGCGAACATTTCTTGCCGACATTAAAAGATTGTCGTTTTGCTCTTTGATTGCGACTACGCACGTTCTTTCGATTTTCAAATTGCCAAGAATCTTTACAAAATCTTTTGTCTTTGGCTTCTCGAAATTCAATTCATCGATTACTACAAGATTTCCGACTTTCATCTTTGAAAGAATCGCTGAATCGGTAGCAAGCTGTCTTTGTTTTTTCGGCATATCTTTACCGAAATCACGCCACGCTTTCGCGAATGCAACACCGCCGCCCCTGCGGATGTTCGTACGAACTGTACCCGCTCTAGCGTTACCGGTGCCTTTTTGCTTATAAAGCTTTCTCGTTGAGCCTTCGACAAGACTTCTGTTCTTTGTCGCAGCTGTTCCGACTCGCTTATTGGCGTTATACATTACGATCGCCTGTTTGAGCAGGGCGTGTCTTACACGTCCGCCGAAAATCGCTTCATCGACTTTAAGGCTATCGATTTCCTTACCTTCTCTGTTATGTACTGGTATAGTAATCATTTTTTTACTGATCCTGATTGAATTTTTCCGTTAATCCGCGGGTATTATTCAAAAATACCTTTTATTCAATCGCGAAACTTCATACCCCGAAAGGTACGAACTTAATTTATTTCTTTCCCTTGCTTTGTTTGATTATTACATATCCGCCCGTTGCTCCCGGGACGGCGCCTCTTACTACCAAAAGATTGTTTTCTGCGTCTACTCTAATGAGTGCGAGATTTTTGGTTGTGATTTTTACATCACCCATATGACCGGCCATTCTTTTGCCTTTTGCCGGCTTACCACCCCAACCTCTGTTTGCTGCATGGCCTGCAATTGAACCAGGTGAACGGTGCTTTCTTTCAGTACCGTGGCTTGCTGGCATACCGCCGAAACCATGACGCTTCATACCGCCTGCGAAACCTTTACCTTTGCTTGTGCCGGTTACATCAACATATTTTATTTCAGCAAATGTTTCTACTGTAACCTTATCGCCTGCCTGACAAGCTGGAACATCTTTGCCGATTAATCTTTCTTCACGAACGCATCTTTTCGCAGTCGCGTTTGCTTTCTTCGCATGACCCTCTTCAGACCTGATCAGTCTCGAAGCCTTTACATCATCAAAGCCAAGCTGAACCGCGTTATACCCGTCAGTTTCAACTGTCTTTACCTGCATAACGGTGCACGGGCCTGCCTGTATAACTGTTACCGGCTGAATCCTGCCTGCATCGTCATATATCTGCGTCATTCCAACTTTTTTACCAATAAGCATCATAGTTATGCTAATCCTATATTTAATTGTTCCCGCTTAACCGCGGCTATAATTCTTATATAATTTCCACTCTCGTGAGTTATTGCCCTGGTGCATAAAAAGAAAAACGTAAAGTTCAATTCGTTCTTTACGTTTCTTTATACTGATTTATGCTTTAATCTTTACAAACACGCCTGCAGGTACTACTAAACGATTCAGAGCTTCTACGGTCCTTGCGTTGGCTTCGTAAATGTCAATCAATCGCTTGTGGGTGCGCATTTCAAACTGTTCACGGCTTTTCTTATCAACGTGTGGGCTTCTAAGAACAGTGTACCTTTCAATACGTGTCGGCAGCGGAATTGGGCCGCTTACACGTGCATTAGTCCTGCGTGCCTGCTCTACTATTTCACGAGCTGATGTGTCCAGCGCACGCGGATCGTACGCTTCCATTCTTATTCTGATTCTTTCTGTCTCGACTGCCATTTTTTACAATATCCTATGCTTCAAAGTTCTGTTTCGCCTGCGCCATTCAGAGGCGAAAACATAAGAGGATACTCATTTATTTTTTTAAATCAACTATAATAATACTGAAAATGCGATTTTTTCTTAAAATGCACATCTTTTTTTATTTTAACAAGACTATTTAAGTCGTGTAGTCGTTTTCTGCGGCATTTTTGCCACTTTCAGAGCCTTTATCATCAGAAGTTTTTCTGATATGTTGACAAGCCCAACTAGATACGCACCCCTTATTGGGGCGCTCGCTACGGCTAAGATTTAGAGTTATACCAGAACTTTACTAATCCGTCAATAGCCTGCTAAAATTTTTTCTGCAATTTGTTCTGGAACTTTTTCGTAAGTCAGCGGTTCCATCACGAAAGTGCCTCTTCCGCTGGTTACGCTGCGTAATTCGCTCGAATAACCAAACATCTCTGAAAGGGGTACATTCGCGTCAATCGTCCTTAAATTGCCGTGCATTCGGCTATCGGTGATCAATCCGCGTTTACTTATAATATTTCCCTGTACTGTACCAAATTCAGTATCAGGAACAGTTACCTCAAGTTTCATTATTGGCTCAAGAAGCATACTGCCCGCTTTTTTCAGACCTTCGCGAACTGCAAGCATACCTGCCTGTTCAAAAGCCAATTCTGATGAATCGACTGTATGGAATGAACCATCAATTAACGTAACCTTAGCTCCGACAACAGGATAGCCTGCCAATTCGCCGCTGCTAAGTGCTTCCAAAACGCCGTTTTCGACCGCTGGAATATATTCTTTCGGAATTGAACCCCCGATAATTTTATTTTCGAATTCATTTTCTTTCTTGAATCTGCCCTCTTCATCAAGCAGCGGTTCCATAATAATAACAACATGGCCGTATTGACCGCGTCCGCCGGTTTGACGAACGAATTTTGATTCCTGCTCGATTTTTTTGCCGAACGCTTCTCTGTACGCAACTTTCGGCCTGCCGACTTTCACATTGATCTTCATATCACGCGTAAGTCTGTGCTGCAGAATTTCAAGGTGCAATTCGCCCATACCGCGAATGATCGTCTGACCTGTTTCAGGATCATATTTGAATTGGAATGTCGGATCTTCTTTGCGAAGTGCCGCCAAACCAGTTGGTAATTTATCTCTGTCCGATGCGCTTTCCGGCTCAATAGACATACTTATAACAGCTTCTGGGAATTTAATGCTTTCAAGCTGTACAGGATGTTTCGTATCACAAAGCGTATCGCCTGTCATCGTATCTTTCAAACCAACACACGCGACAATATCGCCCGCTCTTGCGGTTTCAACGCTGTCTCTGCTGCTTGCGTGCATTTTGAATAATCTTGTAACATTTTCTTTGAAGTTACGATTTGAATTCAGAACTCTCGTACCGTTTTTCAAAACGCCCTGATAAATTCTGATAAATGTTAGATCGCCGTGTTTGTCCGAGATAATTTTGAATGCCAAACCAACGAAAGGTTTATGCGTATCGCATTTTACAATTATTTCTTTTTTGTCATCGCCCGGCTCATGAGCGTGAATTTCTGATTTATCAACTGGCGACGGCAAATATCTTCCAACCGCGTCTAAAGCCTTCTGTACGCCAACATAACGCAATGCCGAGCCAAGAAAAACTGGATGCAATTTTCCTGCGATAGTTCCTTTTCTCGCTGCCTTATGAATTAATTCTTCTTCGACAGGTTCGTTGTGAACATATTTATCCATCAGTTGTTCATCGAACTCTGCCAAATGTTCAAGCATATCATGACGCCATTTTTCAGCAGTCTCTTTCATTTCTGCCGGAATCTCAACTTCTTCCATACTAGCGCCGAGTTTTTCCTGTCTGAAATAAACAGCTTTCATTTCAACAAGATCTATCAAACCTTCGAATGTCGAATCCTGACCGATTGGATACTGCATACAAACCGGCTGAGCTCCGAGTTTTTCTCTGATACTATTAACGCTCATCTCGAAATCTGCGCCAAGTTTGTCCATCTTGTTGATGAAGCAAACACAAGGAAGTTTATATTTCTGTCCCTGGCGCCAAACAGTCTCACTTTGTGCCTGTACACCTTCCGATGCGTCAAATACAGCGATAGCACCGTCAAGAACTCTTAACGACCTTTCAACTTCCGCTGTAAAGTCAACGTGTCCCGGCGTATCAATAAGATGGAACACCCATTTTTTCCACGGGCAAGTCGTCGCGGCGCTGGTGATTGTAATACCTCTTTGCTGCTCTTCTTCGAGGTAGTCCATTACAGCGGTTCCTTCGTGTACTTCGCCCATTTTATAGGTTTTACCTGTATAATATAGAACTCTCTCGCTGAAGGTTGTCTTACCTGCGTCGATGTGAGCCATTACTCCGATGTTTCTAATTTTTGATAATGTTTCTGGCATTTTTAACTCTGTACTTTCTTTATAGTCCTTAAATTTTTTGAATGATTGAAAATTGAGAAATCAAAGATTGAAATTTTTTGTAAATGGGTAAATGAGTGAATAAGTTCGATAATTTAAACTCATTTACTCTTTTACCCTTTTACGCGTTTACTAATTTTCAATATTCCATCTTCAATTTTCAATTAAAGAAAAATGCCACGGTCAAATTTAAAAATAACTCCAACCGTGGCATATTAAGTTTTGCTTATTTATTAATTTTGATCGAAATATCTATCTTTGTCTCCATATTTCAAAATTTTAATCAATAAAGCATTGGCCAAAGGCCAAATCCACAATTTTTATTTTTTATTTTTAGTATTTTATTTTCGTTGTTACCAGGCGAAATGTGCAAAAGCCTTGTTAGCTTCAGCCATCTTATGGATATTCTCGCGAGTGGTCATTGCGCCGCCCTGCTTATTATAAGCATCGAACAATTCTGCTGCAAGTCTTTCGTGCATAGCTCTGCCCTTTTTGCCTCGTGCTGATGCAAGTATCCAGCGGAAAGCCAAAGACTGCTGTCTTTTTGGATTAACCGGCATTGGAACCTGATAGCTGGCACCGCCGACTCTTTTAGAGCGAACTTCAAGGTGAGGCTTAACATTGTTTATTGCTGTTTCAAAGACTTCAAGTGGTGCAACATCTTTTACCTTGTTGGACACTATTTCCAAAGCATTGTAAAATATCTGTGTAGCAGTTGACTTCTTTCCCTGCCACATCATCGAGTTGATGAACTTGGAAACAAGTCTGCTATTAAATTTTCCGTCTGGTTTCAACTGTTTTGCGGAAGCTGTAAACTTTTTTGCCATTTTTTTAACCTTTTAAAATATTTTCTTAACTACGACCTTTTAGCGCCATACTTGCTGCGGCTGCGTTTTCTGTTGGCTACGCCTGCTGAATCCAGCGTACCGCGAACGATATGATAACGAACGCCGGGCAAGTCTCTTACTCTGCCGCCGCGGATAAGAACCGTACTGTGTTCCTGAAGGTTATGGTCGATACCCGGAATATAAGCGGTTACTTCTTTACCGTTCGTCAAACGAACACGAGCGATTTTTCGAAGAGCTGAGTTTGGTTTCTTAGGCGTCTGCGTTCTTACTATCAAACATACACCTCGTTTTTGAGGGCAACCCGTAATATCAGATATACGCTTTTTGCCTTTTGAGCCTCTGCCTTTTTTAACTAACTGATTAATCGTTGGCATATTTTTCCTTATTTTGCAAATTTCAAATATTAAATTTTAAATTACTCAAGTCCAAGTGCCGCTCTTGCAGCCGCTTCGGCCTGTGCTTCGGCTTCGTGGGTTTCCTTCAATTCTGCCAGTTCCTTAGGCAGCGGAGCCTTGGCGAGGTGTTTAACCCTCATCTCAAGGTGCGGCCTGAACGCTGTCCCAGCCGGAATCAAATGACCCAGTATAACGTTTTCTTTCAAACCGAGCAAGTCATCTACTTTACCAGCCAAAGAGGCTTCCGTCAAGACCTTAGTTGTTTCCTGGAAACTTGCAGCAGAAATAAAGCTTTCCGACTGTAATGATGCCTTGGTAATACCCATAAGCAGCGTTTTCGCGGTCGCAGGCCTTGGTTTCTTGCCCTTAGCGGTATTTCCGCCAAGTTTTTCGATTTTTTCGTTAGCAGCTTCAATTTGCTGCTTTGTATAAACCTGACCAATGATAAGGTCTGTTTCGCCCGCATCGGCAATTTTCAGACTTTGTGCCAGTTCTTCATTTACTTTTCTGAACTGATGCTTCGGAATAATATCGCCCGGCAGGAAAGTGCTGTCGCCGACGATATCGATTTCGACTTTCTGCAGCATTTGCGTCAGAATCACTTCGATATGCTTATCGTTAATAGTTACATTCTGTGAACGATAAACATTTTGAACTTCGGCAAGCAGGTATCTCTGCAACGCTTCTTCACCCTTAATTCTAAGGATGTCGTGCGGAACCAATGGGCCATCTGTCAACGGATCGCCCGCTTCTACGTTATCGCCCGTGTGAACGTTCAAATGCCTGTCGCGCGGAACGTGATGTTCTTTTTCCATCTTTTCGCTGCGGATAATAATAGTCATCTTGCCGCGGCGTTTATCACTCTTCAGTTCGACACGACCGCTGATTTCAGCCATCGCTGCCGGTTCTTTCGGCTTTCTTGCCTCGAAAATTTCAGTTACACGAGGCAGACCGCCGGTAATATCCTGTGTACCGCCCTGTCCGCGCGGCTGACGTGCAAGAAGCTGACCGGCCTGAACTCTTTGGCCCTCGATAACTTCAATACGTGCCTTTGCCGGCAGATAGTGAACGTCAAGAATCTTTCCGCTTTCATCTTCGATAATGACCTGCGGATGTTTATCGCCTTTATGTTCGATAACAACTGGCTTACCCTTCTGGCCTTTACGTTCTTCTTCGACCTGCATCGTTTCGCCTTCTAAAATATCTACGAAGCGAATGATACCGCCGATTTCAGCCAGAATAGGAACTCTGTGAGGGTCCCAACTGAACAGTCTCGATCTTGCTTTTACCTCTTGACCGTCTCTTACATCAATTATAGCACCATAAGGTACTTTGAATTTATCATATTCTCTGCCCTTTTCGTCAACCAGCGCCATTTCGCCGTTACGTTTAAGAGCAATCATCTGTTCTGTGCCGTCTTCCTGTTTTACAGGTACAACGTTCAAATCTCTGTACTGAATAACACCATCTCGCGGCGACTTCTGATCATTTTCAAGAATCGCGCGGGATGCGATACCACCAGTATGGAAAGTACGCATTGTCAACTGTGTACCAGGCTCGCCAATTGATTGAGCCGCGATGATACCGACCGCCATACCTTCTTCAACGAGTCTCGATTTACCCATGTCCCAGCCGTAGCATTTTGCACAAATACCCAGTGCGCTGTCGCAAGTCAAAGAGCTTCGAACACGGATCGATTCCAATCCGAGTTGTTCTATTTTGTCTGCCGCCTGCGGAGTAATAACTTCATTTTCGTGAACGATCATCTGATCGGTGATCGGGTTGCGGATGTTATCGCGTGCGGTTCTGCCGACGATCAATTCTTTCAGCGGAACTTCAACCTGTTCGCCTTTATATAATGCGGTCTTTGTAATACCTTGCAGAGTACCGCAGTCAATTTCGTTTACAATTACGTTTTGAGCGACGTCTGCCAGTTTTCTTGTCAGATAACCGGAGTCAGCCGTTTTCAACGCCGTATCAGCCAAACCTTTACGTGCACCGTGTGTCGAGCTGAAATATTCAAGAACGTTCAAACCTTCACGGAAGTTTGACTTAATAGGTGTTTCAATAATTTCGCCGCTTGGTTTCGCCATCAAAGCACGCATACCTGCAAGCTGCTGAATCTGGTCAACGCTGCCTCTAGCACCCGAATCACTCATTAAATAAATCGGGTTCAGATACGGCTTACCATCGCGTGTTTCGTTTTTCAAACCCTGCATCATAGCATTGGTTACAGCAACACGGGCGTGAGTCCAGGCATCGATTACCTGGTTTGATCTTTCACCTTCGGTTAACACGCCGTCATTGAAACTCTTTTGAATTCTATCGATAATTTTTTGAGTTCTGTCAATAATGCTCTGTTTTTCAGGCGGAATTCTCAAGTCTGTTATACCAAAGCTCAAACCTGCTAACGTAGCGTATTTGAAACCAAGCTCTTTTAAATTATCCAGAAGATCAAGACTCTTTGCACCTTGCGTTACAGCAAAGCAGTCATTAATAACTCGCTTGAGCGATTTTTGTCCCATCAGAATATTATAAAATGCCATTTCAGGCGGAAGAACTTCATTGAAGATACATCTGCCCGGCGTGGTCTCTACAATACCTTTACTTTCAACAACACCGCTGTCTGTTACAACTTTTCTGCCCTTCGGAATCGCCACTTTCATTAATGAATGAATTGTAGCTTTGCCAAGTTCATAAGCTGTAATTGCTTCTCGCGGAGATGCACAAAGCATTCCATAGCCTTTTTCTTCTTTGCGAGAAACTGTAATATAATAGTTGCCAAGAACGATATCCTGTGAAGGCCCAACCATTGGCGAACCGTTCGCAGGTGAAAAGACGTTATTGGTTGCCATTATCAATGTATGAGCTTCAACCTGTGCCTCGACGCTCAACGGAAGGTGAACAGCCATCTGGTCGCCGTCGAAGTCCGCGTTGAAGCCTTTGCAAACCAGCGGATGAAGCATAATAGCATTACCTTCAACAAGCACCGGCTCAAATGCCTGAATACCCATTCTATGCAGTGTAGGTGCACGGTTAAGCAATACAGGATGCTGATGAATTACCTTTTCAAGAATATCCCATACCTGATCATCGCGTCTTTCGAGCATTCTCTTTGCGCTCTTGATCGTATCTGCGAAACCTCTGTCTTTTAGTTCGCGAATAATAAACGGCTGGAATAATTCCAACGCGATTTTCTTAGGTAATCCGCACTGATGTAATTTAAGGTGCGGGCCGACAACGATAACTGATCGTGCTGAATAGTCAACACGTTTACCGAGCAGATTTTCACGGAATCGTCCCTGCTTGCCTTTGATCATATCCGTCAAGCTCTTGAGCGGTCTGTTGTTGCTGCCAAGAACTGGTCTTCTGCATCTGCCGTTATCAAACAGAGCGTCAACGGCCTGCTGAAGCATTCTTTTTTCGTTGCGGATAATAACTTCAGGAGCGTTAAGGTCCATCAGTTTTTTCAAACGGTTATTTCTGTTAATGATTCTTCTATACAAATCATTCAAATCGCTTGTCGCGAAGTTACCGCTTTCAAGCATAACAAGCGGTCTCAAATCCGGCGGAATAACCGGCACAACATCAAGAACCATCCATTCGGATTTATTCGGGCTGCCCTTGATTGCGTTGACGGTTTTCAGACGTTTTGTCAAATCTTTGATTTTCTGCTTGCTGCTTGTCTTGCCCATTTGAGCTTTAAGATCGCCGGCCACCTCATCAAGATTCAACTGGATCAAAAGCTCTTTAACTGCTTCTGCGCCCATTGTCGCTTTGAATGAATTGCCGTATTTTGTAACAGCTTCACGATATTCTTCTTCGTTCAAAAGCTGTCTGTATTTAAGTGGACTCTGCCCTGGGTCTGTTACAAGGTAATCCTGAAAATAAACAACCTTTTCCAAATCGATTGTTTTCATCGCCAGCAGTGAACCAAGTCTTGAAGGCATTGCCTTGAAGAACCAGATATGCACTACAGGTGCAGCAAGATTGATATGTCCCATTCTTTTTCTGCGAACTCTGCTGTGCGTTACTTTTACACCGCATCTGTCGCAGATGATGCCTTTGAATTTTGTGCCTTTATATTTTCCGCAAGAGCATTCCCAGTCTCTTTCAGGACCAAAAATTCTTTCGCAGAAAAGGCCGTCTTTTTCAGGACGGTATGTTCGATAATTAATTGTCTCCGGCTTGCGTACTTCGCCGAACGACCAGCTTCGAATATCATTCGGACTGGCAAGACTGATTTTTACCGAACCGTAATCATTTATTTTGTCATAAATACTTTCAGCCATTTAAGCTTACTCCTAATTATTTTATATATTTATTATGTAGGGTGAGCTTTAGCCCACGCTGTTTTTATAATCCTTTGTTTCCAACCTGCTTCTTTTCGAGCTGGATATTCAATCCCAGACCTCGAATTTCGCTGCAAAGTACATCGAACGAAATTGGCGTACCGGCTTCAAGCGTGTTTTTGCCTTTAACCATTGATTCGTAAATTTTCGTTCTTCCTTCGATATCGTCGCTCTTTACAGTCAGCAGTTCCTGCAATGTATATGCGGCGCCGTAGGCTTCAAGTGCCCAAACTTCCATTTCGCCGAATCTCTGACCGCCAGTTCTGGCTTTACCGCCAAGGGGCTGTTGAGTGATCAAGCTGTATGGGCCTGTCGAACGTGCGTGAATCTTGTCATCAACAAGGTGATGCAGTTTCATCATATAGATATAACCAACTGTCGCTTTCTGCTCGAAAGGCTGACCGGTTCTGCCGTCATAAAGCTGCGTTTTCAAATCTTCGCTGATTTCCGCGAAAATTTCATTAGCAGGCGGAGCTTTCTTTGCTTCGCTAAGTTCTTTACTGCGATTTCTTATATGTGTATTCGCATCTTTCAGAACTTGTTTGATTTCATCTTCTGTCGCGCCCGCGAATACCGGCGTTACAGCATCGAAGCCGAGTACCTTTGCCGCCCAGCCAAGGTGCGTCTCAAGAATCTGACCAACGTTCATACGACTAGGTACGCCCAGCGGATTCAAACAAATATCAATTGGTGTACCGTCTGGTAAGAACGGCATATCTTCGACAGGCATAATTCTGGCGATAACGCCTTTATTTCCGTGTCGACCTGCCATCTTGTCGCCGATGCTCAATGTTCGTTTTGTCGCGACATAAATTTTTACCATTTCAAGAACGCCGCTCGGAAGTTCATCGCCGTGTTTCATACGTTCGAGTTTTATTTTTGCATCGTCCGCAAGTTCTTTGATTCTAGGCATATATTTTTCGATGATTTCCTGTGCTTCAGCTCTTGCGCTGACAGGTTTGCACCACGAAACGTCGAAGTTCTGGATCTGCTCGATAATAACTTCGATATCTTCGCTCGCACCGACCTTCTGTCTTGTTGTCGGGTCGATCATCGACACATCTTTTACATTTTCGCTGATCTCGGCAATCATCTGCTTGAAGACGAGGGACTGATGTTGTTTCATCTTTATCTCGTAATCCTTCATCTTCTGCTTTTGAGCCTTTTTCATCTCATCGCTGCCTGCGCCTTTGCGTGTAAATCTGCTTGTCTTAATGACAATGCCGTTATACCCGCTCGGAAGTTCCAGCGAATCGTTCTTTACATCTTCGCCTGCTCTGCCGAATATCGCGTGCAGCAGTTTTTCTTCAGGCGTCAATTCTGTTTTGCTCTTCGGCGATACCTTACCGACAAGAATATCCCCTGCGTCAACGCGTGTACCTTCGCGTACAACACCTGTCTCATCAAGGTTTCTCAAAGCTTTTTCGCCGACGTTTGGAATATCACGTGTGAACTCTTCACGTCCTAATTTTGTTTCGCGTACTTCAACGCTGAACTCGTCGATATGAATGCTTGTGAAAACATCATCCTGAACAAGTTTCTGGCTGATTAAAATAGCATCCTCAAAATTGAAGCCGTCGAATGTCATAAACGCACCGAGAACGTTCTTGCCCAGAGCCAAAATGCCTCTGCCGCTTCCGCCGCCGTCTGCGATTATTTCATTTTTCTTGACTTTCTGACCCAGCGATACCAGCGGAATCTGGTTCAAACATGTTCTTTCGTTGAGTCCTACGAATTTTTCGAGTTCATAAATATCTGTATCGTTGATGACGATCTTTCTTGCATCAACTGCTGTAATCGTACCTGTCTGCCTTGCGTGAACAAGCATACTTGAGTTCGCCGCTACGTGCGGTTCCATACCTGTAGAAACCAAAGGCGGATCCGTTATCAGAAGCGGAACAGCCTGCCTCATCATGTTTGAACCCATCAACGCTCTGTTCGCGTCATCGTGTTCAAGGAATGGAATCAACGCCGCCGAAATACCGACTATCTGCTTGCTCGATACGTCGACATAATTTACTTCCTTGCTGTCAATCTGCGACAGTTCTCCGTATTTCAACGCCAGCACAACACCATCCTGTAATTTCTCTGTGCCCGGCTGGATAGCTGATGGCGGTGCGAATGTAACTTCCATTTCTTCGTCTGCTCGCAGGTAAGCAATATCACCTGTAAGTTTACCTTTTTCTGCTTTGCAGTAAGGCGTAAGAAGGAAACCGTATTCGTCAACCTTAGAGAATATAGCCAACGAAGCGATAAGACCGATGTTCGTACCTTCAGGCGTTTCGATCGGGCAAATTCTTCCGTAATGGCTTATG
>MHYA01000076.1 GCA_001825675.1 Planctomycetes bacterium GWF2_42_9
GAGGATAATGGCGACGCTGGATCAGCCGACGGCAGGCGATATTTTGATCGATAATGTTTCTGTAACGCAATATCCGGAGAAAACCCGCAAACTTGTGGGCTATATGCCGGACTTTCTGCCTACGCACGGAGATATGAACGTTGACGATTATCTTGATTTCTTCGCGCGTGCGTTCGGCCTCAAGGGAGCAGAGAGAAAAAAAATCATTGAAGAAGTGCAAACACTTACCAATTTAACGGGTTTAAAAGAAAAATATCTTAAGGCTCTTTCAAAAGGTATGAAGCAAAGGGTCAGTCTGGCGAGAGCCATTATACATAATCCTATGGTGTTGATCCTCGATGAGCCGGCAGCAGGACTTGATCCGAGAGCAAGAATAGAATTGCGTGAAACGCTGAAAGTTCTGGCCGCCAAAGGCAAAGCGATATTCATCAGCTCTCATATTCTTTCAGAGCTGGCGGAAATGTGCGATAACGTGGTAATTATCGAGAAAGGCAAAATATTGAAAGCAGGCGGTATAGGCCAAATCTCGCAGCAGAAAAATAATGTCTCAATTATGATCCGCTCAACGTCAGACCTTGAACAGATACGCGTGTTTTTGCAGAAACAGGATACGGTCATTAACGCAAAAGTTTTGCCCGGCTGCGTAGCGGCAGAAATAAAAGGCGATGAAAAGGTATCCGGCAAAATCTTAACGGCACTTATTCAAGAAGGTTTTGAAATAATAGAAATCAAACATATGAAATCAACTCTCGAAGATATTTTTATGGATATTACGAAAGGAGAAGTAGCCTGATGAGCCTTTCTGTAAAAATTGGCGAATGGTTGAATCCTATCGTAATTAAAGAAATGCGGCAAGCCGTAAAGGGTTCGTTTACAAGCTGGACACTGATGCTGGTACTAGCTATTCAACTGGTAATAATCGGCTGTGTAGTCGTATTGAGCGAAGACATAGGGAAAAATTTTGATATCGGCCCGGGACTTTTCACCGGATTGCTCGCTGTACTGCTTTTTATATGCCTGATGTTTTTACCTTTATTTACAGGCGGCAGGCTTTCACAGGAAAAATCAAACAGCAACACAGATTTGTTTTTTATTACAACACTGACACCTGTCCAGATAATCAGGGGCAAATTATTCGCTGCGTTGACGGTAGCATTGCTTTTCTTTACGGCGTCGCTGCCGTTTATGACTCTGACATACCTGCTGCGAGGGCTTGATCTGCCGACAATATTCATCATCCTGGCATACAATTTTATTTTAACAGCTTTCAGCATTCAGTTCTGCATTTTCCTTGGCTGCATCGCGGGCGGTATCGTAAGCAGAATTTTAATCCTGCTGGCTTGCCTAATTCCATTGTTTATTTTATTCCAAGCAGGAATTGCAAGTTCGTCTGGAATGCTTCATAAAGGTTTGGGAAGCACTCTTGGAACTTGGGAGTTTTGGAGCAATGCGCTTACATTTACATCTGTTATGCTGATCGTGATCGGATTATTGTTTGTTCTTTCCGCGTCATTTATCGCGCCGACTTCTGCAAACAGACTTTTGGGCGTTCGTTTATACCTCGTTTTTACATGGCTCGCTGCCGGAGTTATCGCGGTATCATGGTTTTTCGGAACCGGAGAGAAAGACTATATCAATATATGGCTTGTAACTATGGTTTTGATTTTTGGAACCAATATGATCGCCAGCGTTTGCGAACATCAGCCTGTATCCAAAAGGATCGCTTCTGTAATTCCCAAAAAACTAATACGGCGAATTCCCGCCTTTCTATTTTACAGCGGACCAGCGGGCGGAGTTGTTTTCTCCGCTGTCGCGATGACGGCCACACTGCTAGTTTATCCCCTGCTTTCAATGGCAGGTTCTAAATTTAATAATTCCATTTCAGTCAGCAGCAATGAAACTTATTTGATTTCAATAGGATTAGTATTTTATTTCTGCTGCTATGCGCTGACAAGTCTGGATATAAAAACAATTTTCTTTAAAAACAGCATTTCAACACGTTCAACTATAATCGGAATAATTGCCTTATTAATTATTGGAAGCATTGTTCCTATCGTGATTGGTTTTCTTATGAGAAAAAATCTGTGGCAGGAATTACCGCCCTTGTGGTACATCGGAAATCCTCTTGTGCTTTTCCTCAAAAAGAAAATCTGGGTCGAATGTTTTACATTCACAAGCGTTTGGCTAATTATTGTATTATCTTTTAGTATGCCCTGGTTCGTTAAACAATTCCGTAGTTTTAGACCAATCGAGACGGATCAAAACGCTTCTTAATTTATGTAATTACAAGGTTTTATAGATTTTTCTTTACAAACACCCTCTTGATCTAGTATATTTACATTAGGAGTCGGAGAAGATATAGGACGCAAAATACGTGTCTAGGGCACAAGGAGTGCTTCTATTTCATATCTTTTCTTCACACTGTTTTTCTTAATGTTTTATTGACTATTTTGTGAAAGGAAGAAAATGAAGAAATTATGTTTGACAGTATTAATTCTTTGCATCAGCAGCGCAGCTTTTGCGACAACGTGGAGTCAGGTCGATTTCACTTGCACACTCGGCGGCGCGATGAGCTATGACCAAAGCGGCGACAATGTCGTAACGGCTGGCACAGCGTTCTATGACACAATCACAAGCGGCGGTTATTTAGGCACACAATTAATCGGCGGAGACGGTGTGAACCAGCAGGTTTCTGGCAATTTTGCTGTATATGGATTGTTTTCGTTTTCAGATACAGCCAATGTTCTGTCGTGGGTAGCCGGTAACGCAAACACACTCTTCGCTTATGAATTTAGAGCATGGAGCGTAAATCTCGATTTCAATAACGACAACCTTTCAGATTACACAGAAAGTTTCACACTCAACGCAACAGATATGCCGGGCGTTGATTATCTGAAAGCAACATTCAACGATTTAAGCACATGGGGTTACACTGAAATGGCTCCGGGCGTTTTTGTTGATCTTGCGATCGGCGGAAGCAACTGCGTAGCATTGAGCATCGTTATCGATGGCTTCGCTACAAATAATTGGAGCGACGTAAACGCTCGCATTCTGCCGGGAGTTTTACAGGGCTACACTCCGGGCGTAACACCAGGTTCGGGCATTCGCGTTGCAATGATTCCAGAACCGGCAACTATGTGCATCTTGGCAATTGGTTCACTTATCGCATTGAGAAAAAGAAAATAACCAAAGCAAATTATTAAACTTCACAAGGCTGCGAAATTATCCGCAGCCTTTTTTTATATCTAACGTACTGCTAATTAAAGACTTACAATATTCATATTTATCTTGACTTCTCCTACCTTTATCATATAATAATATGAGCATTTTGGGAGTTCGGAGAAGCAGAGCATTGCGCAATGGATGCGCTGGTGTTTTAAGAAGGATCTTCAACTCTTCCGCACTTCTAAATTGGTTTAATATTGTTAATAAAAAAAATTATTATCCGCGCTTATGCGCAATATCGGAAGGTAGGAAGAAAATGAGAAAACTTTTAGCATTAGCAGTTATTCTGCTCGCGTCGGTTGTATCTGCAAACGCAAATCAAATCACTTATTCAGACAGCGTGGCCGGTCTTTTTGATTTGGTCGCAGACAGGGATTTACTTATCCCGCAGTTTGATTCATCGCTCGGCACACTTAACAGTGTTTCGATAGCTGTTGAGACAGGATTGCAGGCCTCTTTGGGATTTGAAAATAAAAACCCTACAAGCGGCGGAACATTTTATGTTTACACTTATTTTACATTCGATCCGGCAAATGAATACACCCGCGCAAGGGTCGATTTGTCATTCAATGACGCCGTGATCCTTACATCAGGATATTCTGACGCTAAGAAATATACTCTGACCAATATCAGCGCGTATGACGGAACAACCGATTATGCAGGCACATCAGGCCGAATCTTGGGAACCTTTGGTGATGCAGATAACCAGTCATTCTTTTATGATTCAGCACTCGCAGAATTTATCGGCAGCGGCAATTTGACATTCGGTGTTCTTTCCGACGCTTATACGACACTTTCTTGGTCAGGTGGAAGCAGTGATGTACGGATCGCAACAACAGGTCAGGCTGGTGTAACAGTTGTTTATGATTTTACGCCAATTCCAGAGCCGACAACTATGTGCATCCTGGCAATTGGTTCACTTGTTTTTTTAAGAAAAAGAAAATAAAAAGACTTTGACGTAAAAAGTCTTTTTATCTAAAGATAAGGGGTCCTACGTTGGGTGTTCTAAATATAATTTTTTATTCAAAGGCCGCAAAAGTTTGAGCGGCCTTTTTTGTTTACATTCACCGATTTAAGCATTATTATATCTCAAATGTTAGATACAATGCTATAAGGAGAATGTATTTAGTATGAGCGAAAACACGGATAGGTTTTCAAACAAACCAAACGATTACTTTCTAAATCTGCTTAAAAACGCAAAAGATATTTTTTACCTGTTCGACGCTATTAAGAGAAGATTCGATTATATCAGCTACGCTTCGACTAAAATTCTTGGCTATACGCCCGAAGAAATGCTCGAAATGAATTTGGAAAATATTGACCAACTTGTAAACCCCAGTGATCATAATGATGCTAGAACGAGAACCCTTGAGATACTTAGAACACGCGAATTCCCGAAAAGTTACGATGAATACATCGAACAAAGATTTCGGCACAAACAAGGGCATTGGGTCTGGCTTGGCATAACCAGAAATTTGATTGCAGGCAAAGATGGTAAAATCGAAGCAATTATAGGCACCGCACGTGATATCACCGAAATAAAAACACTGGAACAAAAACTTGAAACATCATTATATAATTATAAATCGCTGTATCATAACGCTCGCGTTGCTTTATTCAGAACGCGGATAAGCGACGGCAAAGTAATCGAATGCAACGAAGCACTGGCACTGCTTGTGGGATATGAAACCAGAGAAGAATGCATCGCCAAACACAACGCAAAATTTCACTATTCCGATTTAAAAAGACGAGATGAATTGATACAGGCATTAACGGAAAAAGGTAAGGTTGATAATTTTGAATTAAAATCAAAAAAAATAAACGGAGATGTTTTTTGGTTAAAGGTATCGGCCAGGATCACCTCTGGAAACGACTGCATTGAAGGAGCTATGTGGGATGTTACCGCTTCAAAAATATTGACAAAGGTAGAATACGAAATCCTGCAACTGATCGTAGAAGGTAAAAGCAACAAACAAATCGCACTTGAATTAAAACGCTCTGTTCGAACCATCGAGGAACACAGAGCCAATATTATGAAAAAAATGAACGCTGACAATGTCGTGGATTTAACGAAAAAAGCCTTAAACTGGGGAATGTGGCGAGATTAAAACGTTTTCGACTTACCGGTTAAAAAATTTTAAATATTTTTTCACTCAAAATACCCCCTTCAGCGACCCAAAACAGGGGTTTTTGCTTTCTACCCGTAATAACCACTATTGCAAAGCTTTAAAGCATTTTTTATACTCTAAGTTTGGTATTGAGAGAAATTGCCGGTGTCGCTTCAATAAGAGACAGGTACGATGACGCATCAGAAGACCTGATGCAAAGCAAATGATTATGCACTTCATTTTTGATAGCATAATCCAAATCATTCGGCTAATAAAAAGGCTGCGAAATAACTGCATCTATTGTTTAATATTTCCTGCTTGTCATTATTGTAGAGGTATTATAGTTAACAAAGAAGTATCGCAGTGCGTCAATGGGATGGTCGTAGACTCCGTCTTTTTGCGGCAGTTCGTTCGAGCCTGTCGGCGGATAATGATAGCTCTGCATCGCTTCGATTAACCTTCCACATCGCGGATTGACAGCGAAACTACTTTTGCCTTCGCCGTTTTTCAACGCCCTTCTGACAAGTTCAACGCCAACGTTTATTTCGCTTGGTCTGAAACGCAGTTTAATGCCCGCAGCTCTTAATCGGCTAACCGGACTTGTGCCTGTAACATCATTAACGCCCGCACCTGCAGGGTCGCAGAAAGACATAATCACATTATTTTCGTTATATGGTTTTCTGAATTTGATTTCGTTTGCGTGGACATCAATAGTTTTTTTGCTTTGAATATATTCATCAATAACCCTGACAGTTCCGTGCTCGTCGACTTGAATCCACAGACAAACAAAAGGATTTACAAAACCAAAATCCATCGCGCGATACAACGGCAAATCGGGATTATATTCGATCGGCTGAATATGAATTTCGGGATCGAACTCGGCAAATACGACATTTTCAAGTGAAGGTCTTAAGCAAAGCATTTCAGATTCGAATGCCGCCCTGCTGCATCTTTTCATCTGCGCAATCACATCTTCGATTTTCAAATAGCCTTTCGCCCTTTTTGCTTTTCCTTTGCAATCATTGTTTAAAACACATCGAGAGCAATTCCTGTCAGGGCCGCAGTTTTCTATAACTTCCCAGATGCACCATTTGAAAATCTTCATATTGTTATCCTGTGCCTTATTGACAATATCGTGCATAATACCGAAAGGCTGATGCATTGTACTTAGAGCCTCCATCGCGGCAGTAATTCCATTGTTTGATTTGGTTGTGAATTTCGCCGCCTCGAAAATCTGCTTTTTGAAAAGCTCGATCTCATCGCAGCGAAGTTTGTGAATATGACTGCCGCGAACCGAAGCCATCGATTGCGTGAGCACTTCGACATTTGAGCCGTTGACGAATTTGCATTTGTTTTTCCGTTCTTTGCCGATGAGCAAATCTTTGTAGCCGTTGTGAATGAAAGCAAGCAGATAGTCGTACATTCTTTGCGCCTGAACTTGACTGCCCGCTAGAATCCTCGTTTTGCAGCCGGGTTTGAAAACGCAATCTAAGAGTGTCGCGACCGCAGCAAGATATGTTTTTCCGCCGCCTCTGCCGCCCCAGACGATGCAGTCGCCATTTGCGCTGCCGTCGAAATCGCAATTATAGGAATGCCATAAATAATCCATCGGCGAATCGTGGCCTTCACACATTTTCGAATCGCAGACTTCCAAATCCAGAAAATATTTAAGATAATTTTTTAAATCGTTTTTCGTTCGCGGCTTTTGATTGCGCAGAGTTTTGGAAAGAGTCAAAATTTGTTTCTTTGGCGACAGAATGGCAGACATAGAGGTGCTCCTTGGAAAGATAATTGAAGAATGAAGATTGAATATTGAATTAATTTTTAATTGTTAATGTTTAATTTTTAATTAAGAACTCAAAATTAAAAATTAAGAATTCCGCGTTTGGTCGAGGTATTATACCATAAAAAGGCCTAAAAATCAAGTTTAAATGGTTAAAAACGCAATTTTAAGAAGTTTTGATCAAGAAAAATTGCACATTTTTGGAATTTATCGTATATTAAAGGTATGGAAATTTGTCCGGTGAGTTGGACGGCCGTTCAGCGGCATTTAATGTCGTTGAGAGGAAAGTCCGGGCAAGACAGGGCACGGTGATGGCTAACGGCCACCTGGAGTAATCCACGGGAAAGTGCAGCAGAAAATAAACAGCCGATTTGAGATTTCAAATTTGAAATTTGAGATTGGTAATGGTGAAAAGGTGCGGTAAGAGCGCACCGCGATTCTGGCGACAGAATCGGCTAGGCAAACCCCACCGCTTGCAAGACCAAGTATGCCGGTATGCTAGCCCAAGCGTTACGCCGGCGGGTAGGTTGCTTGAGCCTGTCAGCAATGGCAGGACTTAGAGAAATGGTCGTCAACTACAGAACCCGGCTTATAGACCCACCGGACAAATTTCCATATTAATATTCGCTCAATATGTGCGCAAAAAAAAGGAGAACCGAAATCCGCGAAGACTCAAGTTCTCCTGTAATCAATCAATTTGATTTGTTATTTTTTTCTTCTGATAAAACTCAAACAACCAAGGCCGAGCAGAGCTATCGTTGTCGGTTCGGGGGTAAGTCTGACATTATCAACTCTATAATACTTAGCATCGGCAGGACTATAATTGCCAATTTCCTGCAGACGAATGATAAAATTGTGCTGACCCGTAAATGCCTGTGTGAAAGCAAATTCAATATTATATACCGTAGCTGTACTGCCCCACGAAGTGCTGCTGTCAGTATGACCGTTGTTTGTGTATTCTCCGATTTTCTGATCATCGATAAAAAACTGCAGCTTTACAACATCTATACCAGTATCCTGGCAATCAAAAATTATACTTGTAACACCGGTGAAATTGACATTGGCTTGTGTGATTTGTGCGTAATAACTGCTGTTTGTTCCTCCTGTTCCGCGCTGCAGAACATAACACTGACTGCCCTCACTATGCCAGCCGGTGCTATAATAACCGCTCATTCGTGCGTTGTTCGATGAGTATACCCAACTATCAGCACTTTCAAAACTCGAATTGCTGAAAACCGCGGCATTAGCCGACAAAGTAAACATCACGATAATAACACACGTAGATAATAACTTCTTCATAACAATACCTCTTTTAAATATTGGTCTATTTAGTTTTTTTAATGAAAGCTATAATACCAAAACCAAGAATAGCAATGGTTGATGGTTCGGGAATCACTGCAACGATGCGTGGACCCGAGCCGCTCTCGGCAGTATAAAGCGAGCCATAAGTCTCTCTTGAGCCAGACAGAACAAAAGTTGAATAAGCACGGCCTGCGGCAAGATCTGCCTGAACATAGCTCAAAACATCAAATGATTTTACGCCGTCTGTGAAACCATAATCGCTGTTATAAATCGTAAATCCACTGGGGGCAACCCTGCTGATCGCATCGGCAACCACATCACCCGTAAGAACTTTTGTACCTGTATCAAGCCAGCCGATGGCAGCGGAACCATAATAATAGTTTGTTCCAAAGCCAAACGCATCGACTTCAAGCATTGCGCTCGATACGGTTTTACCTGCGAGCGATGCGATTGGGATTTCGAAAATTGCAACGGTACGGTCGTTGCCCCAAGTTCCGCCAAAACTTAAATAAATACCCATAGTATTTTTACCGATTTCATAGGAATCATAGCTGCTGTATTTGCTATTCCAACTAAATGAGACATCTCCCGCAGCGGGCGTATATAATACGACAGCGGAAGCGACGGAACTCAATGCCAACAAGGCGATTACCAAAACACTTAACTTCTTCATACACAACTCCTTAAAAATTCACAACCGTTCAAAATCGTTCTCTTCAGATTAAAGAATTAATAAAACTGGGAATGAAGAATTGAAGTAAATGCGCAGAAGCACTCAATAACATTCTTCACCAAGTTCCAAATCAAAAAACTGGAGATACAATATATGTAAAGAAAACCCCCTACTCCCAAAGAAGCATATTATCAGAAGTCCCATAAGGTTGCAAGCAAAAAAACCGAAAAAAGCGGTTCAACATGCTTTTTACACGCAAAAAAACATTTAGATGGTAGAAAATGGCCTTAAATTACATACCAACATCTTCTATGGCCGGCATATCTGGCAGCATACTCGGCAGTGTAGGCGTTTTCTCAATCACACGCATTTCCTTCCATTTGCCGGAGATGAATCGCAGGAAAAATAAAATCGCAAGCGCACAGACATACCCCGTCAGCGCAGCCCAAGCGACATAAAGTTTTGCCTGGCCATGAAGGAAAGTAACCGCCGCCCAACTTGGTATGACCATAATGAGCCAGTTGAGCCAAATCGAACGGTACATAACGTATTTCGTATCGCCCGCACCCTTCAGTGCGGAAGCGAAAATGATATTGCCCATATCGAACAGACAATAAAAACTTACGAAGTAAAGCAGTCTTATCGCAATGGGTCGAATCGCTTCCATCTGTTCTTTCATCGCACCTGCTTTGAACGGCAGCATAAACAAATCAGGAAACAGCCAATAACTAATTGCGATCGCGACCATATAAGTGAACGTAAGTTTCGCCGCAGACCAGGTAGTCTTTTGCGCGAGGTCGGGTTTGCCCGCTCCGATAGCGCGACCGACAAGAATGCTCGTCGCCATACCAAAACCAATCATAGGCATAAACGCAAGCATATTAATTTGAAAAACCATCGACGAAGCCGCGAACGAGACAGCGTCTATCCTGCCGACAAAAACGACAAACAGCGTAAAGCCGAAAACATCGAGCATAAATTGCACGCCGCTTGGAAAGCCGAATTTCATTAGTCTGCCGAAAAGATCTCTATCGAAACGATTGTTGGATGTTCCGAATTTTTCACGGCAACTCGGCCAAAGGAAAATGACGAAATAAATAATGCACGAAACGATGTTTGCGAAAATTGTTGCGATTGCTGCGCCTGCGATTCCCCATTTCGGAAAACCAAAATGCCCGAATATCAAAACGTAATCGAAGACGATGTTGATGATTGTTTTGAGCACATTGACCCACATCACAGACCACGTTTTTCCTCGGCCGGTTAAGAAGCACGATATCGCAGAATCGAGAATGCCCGGCATAGCGCCAAGCAGCATAAATCTGTAATACGTCAATTCGTATTCGTTGATCGGCGGCTTATGACCGATCCAGGCTATCAAAGGCCTGTCGAACAAAACCATCGCGGCCAAAATCAAACCCGCTGCGAAAGCGAAATACACGCTCTGCCAAATC
This sequence comes from Planctomycetes bacterium GWF2_42_9, assembly GCA_001825675.1. Lineage (GTDB taxonomy): Bacteria > Planctomycetota > Phycisphaerae > Sedimentisphaerales > UBA12454 > UBA12454. Next base: position 10,546 of record MHYA01000076.1, read on the forward strand.
GCAGGCCCAATTCGATGCTGCATTTTCGCGCCGTCATACTGCGAAACGAACGTGCTTGCGTAAGTGGCTGTTCCGAGAAACAAACTGAACGGCACAAAACTTAAAATGCCGCCCATCATTGCACCGCTCATCGCGTCGCGGTCGAACCACATCAGAAAAACTCTGTCGACGAACATCTGCAGTGTCATCGCGGAAGTGCTTAGTATCAAAGGCAGTGCGATTTTGAAAACTTCTTTCGCTCGGCCGTCATTTATATCTTTATTAATTATTGTTTCCATATCTTTAGCGTAGAGCGTGGAGTATTTAGCTTAGATATTTCTGTACGCTGCACGCTGCACGCTGTATAATCTGAGCTAAAATACCTGATTGTTAACTATTTGGAAACAAATTTTATGATAGATACTGATATTTCTATTATCGGTGCAGGGCCGGCAGGAATGATGGCGGCGATTTCGGCGGCGGAATGCGGAAAAAGTGTCGCCATTTTTGAAGCCAATACGACCGCAGGAAGAAAACTGCTTGTTACTGGACGAGGCCGATGCAATCTTACGCATATCGGTAAACCTGATGAAATAATCAAGGCTTTCACGCCATTCGACCGGTTCGTTCGACATTGCATTTATGAATTTACGCCCGATGAGCTGATGGAATTTTTCAGGCAGCACGGTCTCGATAGCGCTCCAGAAGAAGACGGCTGCGTTTTCCCGACTACCAATTCTGCCAGCGATGTGAACCGGATTTTGCTTGAAGAACTGCAAAAGAAGGATGTAAAAATATATTACGGCAAAAAAGTCCAAACGATCACAAACGAAAATGGATTATTTATTATTCCAACCGATAAATTTACCGTTTCAGCGAAAGCCCTGATAATCACGACAGGCGGAGTAAGCTGGCCGCAAACTGGTTCCACCGGCGACGGCTACAAATTCGCTTCCGCTTTCGGGCATAAAATCGTCGAACCAATCGCGGCTCTTGTTCCATTGATTGCGGAAGAAAAATTCTGCGCCGAGCTTGCCGGGTTAGGAGTTCAGAAAGTATCTGTAAGTGCAAAAATCAACGGCAAGAAAATAAGTTCGACCGGCGCGATGATTTTTACTCATCACGGTATCGGCGGCCCTGCTGTTTTTGACCTAAGCAGAAACCTCGCTGGCATTGCGGGAAACAATTATAAAATATCGATCGACTTCGTTCCCGATATTAACGCAGACGTTCTCGAAAAGAATTTTACCGAAGATTTCGCCGCTAATCCAAAACGCAATGTAGAGTTGGTTGTATCGCAATTCTTTCCGCGAGCGCTTGCGAATATAATTTGTCTGCACAGCGAAGTTGCACAAGCGCAAGTCGGGCAAATAAACAAAAAATTACGCAAAAAGCTCGTCGATACGCTCAAAAATTTCCCGCTGACCATCGTTTCCTCGCAGGAAATCGAACGCGCAACCGTTACTCGCGGCGGAGTCGATACCGCTGAAATCGACAGTAAAACTATGCAATCCAAAATCCTCAAAGGTCTGTTTTTCGCAGGCGAGGTTCTGAATATTGACGGCCCCTGCGGCGGATACAATCTGCAATTCGCTTTTTCAAGCGGCCGACTCGCTGGCAAAAACGCCGCAAGTATTTAATTATTAATTGTTAATGTTTAATTTGTAATTAAAAACTTAAAATTTAAATCAAGAATTCTGAAAATATTTTTCCTTTGTGTCTTGGCGTCTTTGTGGCTATATTTAACGCCTAACTACTTAAAGGAATAATATGTTAATTGGTGAAAAATTAAGACGATTTGGAGCAGATAAGGTCGCCTTTTTAATTTTGCTTGTCATAGGTCTGCTTATCGCTCAATATGTCGTTTCGTCAAGGTCTGCTTTGGAGCTTTCCGAATCCATCAATCTCAAAGGTTCGGGGCTGACCGTTTCGCTGCCTGTCGGCAACAACTGGAAACGCACAACGAGCGATTTCGTCTTCGTAGATAACGAATTCAGACTAGCCGCCCAATTACAAATAAGCAGCGATTCCGGCATTACCGCGATTTGGCGTTATTCAATTATACCATTAAAAATCGCACCCGCTGAAAGATTCGCTCAACTGGCCAACGCTGTGAACGGAAAAATCATCGCATCCGGCAGCGACAAATACGGCTATTTCACCTACGACTACGCCACGATCATCGGCGAAGGCGGCCTGATAATGATCGGAACAACCGTTCTGCCCAACGACAGAATTTTGACCCTTCAAGTCGCCCAGAAAGGCACAGGCACAGAGCTTGCCGAAAAAGTTTTCAAAGCACTGCTCGCATCCGCGAAATATTTTGACGATAACGCGTATGCAAAGGGTCTGAATTTTCTCAACGAATTTAAAAATTCGCATCTGCCGAGTCTGCCGCTGACCGAATTGAACAGCCAGAACCTTGTCGATTTTTTTCGCATCAAAGATTCCGCAGGCAATTCGATCGGCTTTACTACCGATTCGCTGACATACACATCCGAGCCGAACGATGGTTTTAATTTTACGCTTTCATCACTTTTCTTTTACAGCCCATCGTTTAAGACTATCGCAGAGCAGTCTTTTTTTCGCGCAGATACGACGCTGACCATTTTCGATTGGTCGGTAAAGGAAGGCAATCAACTGGCGAACCGTCAGGAAATAACCCGGCTTCAACTCGACAAAAATAAAATCGTAACAATCGAAAAATCGGGAAGGATCGAGCAGTTCCCGTTTACAAATATTATGATGCCTGAAAGCCTGTTTGATTTGGTAGTCGCTGATTTTTTGAAGAGCAACTTCGATTCGCTTTATATCGAAATACTGCTTTCAGACGGCACAATCGCGCCCGTTATGCTTTCGCGCATAAAATCAACTCAAACGTCGGCTCTGCCCGCAAGGTCGGCGGCGCAAGCGGATTTTTTCGGCGTTTTCACGGCCAATATTAAAATGTACTACGATGGAAGCGGAAGGCTCGTCTCATCCGAATTACAGGGCAACCTCACATACAGACGCGAAAGAACTACAAAAGCGTCTATCTTCGCCGATTTTCCGCAGTGGCTTAGTAAAATCGAACAGATAGAACAGTACAGAGATAAAAGAAAAAACAAATAAGGATTTTTTTAAAATGACAACCGTTTACGACAGCATAATTATTGGTGCAGGCCCTGCGGGATTGGGCGCCGCGATTTACGCCGCAAGAGACAGATTCAAAACATTGCTTATCGACCGCTATTATCCCGGCGGACAAATCATCAATACCGACCGAATCGAAAACTATCCGGGCTTTGAAAATATTTCAGGCGCGGATTTAATTATGAAAATGCAGAAACAGGCCGAGAATTTCGGCGCCGAATTCAAGAACGGCACAGAAGTAACAAACCTCAAACAGCTCGACGACAAAAATATCCAGATAACCTGCGGCAAAGAGGCGTACATCGGCAAATCGGTTATACTTGCCTGCGGAAGCGATTATAAGAAATTGGGCGTACCGGGCGAAGCGGAATTTAGAAACGCAGGCGCAGGCGTAAGCTATTGCGGAACGTGCGATGCGCCATTCTTCAAAGGCAAAAAAGTCGTCGCCGTCGGCGGCGGAAATACCGCGATCGAAGAAGCACTGCACGTCGCGAAATTCGCTTCCGAACTCACACTCGTGCACAGGCGAAAAGAATTCCGCGCGACAGAAATCCTAATCGAAGAGCTGATGAGCAAAGTCAGTTGCGCAGACTGCAATATCAAATTGAAACTCGAAAGCGTTGTCATTGCTGTTGAAGGCGATAAAAAAGTTGAAACGGTAAAAATCCGAAACGTACAAACGAACGCTGAAGAATACCTCCCTTGCGACGGCATTTTCATTTTTGTTGGAACAGTTCCGAATACCAGTTTCCTCAAAGATTTCGTCGATCTTACCGAAAGCGGATTTGTCAAATGCAATACCGGTTTTCTGCGGACGAAAGTTCAGGGCGTTTTCGTCGCAGGCGATTGCAGATTAGGCGCAGCGATGCAGCTTGCTACCGCAGTCGGCGATGGCGTAAATGCCGCGATGATGACAAAACAATATCTGCGAGATCCCAAGCATTGGTGGCATAAACCGCTGACAGATCAAGCAATGCCCTGCGAATGGTAATAACGATTTAAAATTTAAAATTGAATATTTAAGATTGAAATAGAAAACGCCTCCAAAATAATATTGGGGGCGTTTTTTTCTTAAAATTTTAAATCTTAAATTTAAAATATTTTATCGTTTCGATGTTTTCAAGTATTCGCGTTTTTCAGCAATGCTCTTATACGCAGGACGGATAATTCTGCCGCCGCTGATATTTTCTTCGATAAAGTGGGCACACCATCCGGCAACCCTTGCAACCGCGAAAAGCGGAGTAAACAATTCTGTGGGTATGCCAAGCATTCTGTACACAAAACCCGAATAGAAATCTACGTTCGGGCAAACTTTCTTATCTGACTTTTTCACCTTCTGGAAAATTTCCGGCGCCAAACTCTCAACCAATTCATACATCGCGAAATCTTCGTCGAGTTCCTTTTCTTTAGCGAGTTTGGATGCCTGCTTTTTGATCAGTGCAGTTCGCGGATCGGAAATCGTATAAACCGCGTGTCCTAAACCGTAAATTAAACCTGTGCCATCGAAGGCTTCTTTCTTTACTATCTTCGTGAGATAATCGGCGATCTGATTTTCACTTTCGATATTTTTGACGTTCTGTTTAATATCGTCCATCATCTGAATAACTTGAATATTCGCTCCGCCGTGCTTTAACCCCTTGAGCGAACCAATCGCAGCGGCTATCGCAGAGTAAACATCCGTATCCGAAGACGCGACTACGTGCGTTGTGAATGTCGAGTTGTTACCGCCGCCGTGTTCTGCGTGCAGAACAAGACACAAATCCAGCAAATCCGCTTCCATCTTCGTAAATTTTTTATCCGCGCGAGTCAGCATCAGGAAATTTTCAGCGGTCGAAAGTTTTTCATCCGGCGTGTGAATATAAAGACTCTCTCCGTCATAGTAATGCGACTTAGCCTGATAGCCGTAAGCGGCAAATGTCGGGAATCTGGCGATAAGCCCGATACACTGACGCAAAACATTTTTCAGCGATCGGTCTTCCGGCGTTTTATCATACGAATACGCGGCAAGAACGCTTCGCGCCAGCTTGTTCATTACATTATCGCTGGGCGCTTTTAAAATCATATTTTCGGTAAAACCTTCCGGCAATTTTCTGTTTTTGCCGAGCAGATGCGTAAATTTCGTCAGTTCTTTTTTCTTCGGCAACTCGCCAAACAGCAGCAGATACACCGTCTCTTCAAAGCAATGGCGTTTTTCTTTTTGCGAACCGGCTACGAGGTCTTCGATTTCCATACCGCGATAACGAAGTCTGCCGGGAATGGCTTCTTTTTCACCTTCGTTGACTATGTAGCCGTGAACATCGCCAATTTGAGTCAAACCCGCAAGCACACCCGTACCATCTGCGTTGCGCAGACCGCGTTTAACGCCATACTGCTCGTAAAGGTCAGGATCAATTTTGTTATTATCCTTCGCAAGTCTCGTAAGTTCTGTCAAAAATGGGTCTTTGGGCGTTCTTTCCGGCACAATGCCTTCAATATCGGGAGTTTTTGCGTCTGCCATTGTTTCACCTGTAAATTAAACGTGCATCGTTCATAGGTTGCCGCGGCTCGTCATTGCTGCGTTATACGTTAAACGAAAGACGAAACCAGCTTCGCAACCTCAACCGTTTACCGGTCAACTGCCTCATCACACGATAAGACGGCATAATATAATGCATTAGAATACCCGATGCAAGAATTTCTTAATTTTTACTCTCGCCAATATATGCCTAAATTCACATTTTTTCTTCTAGTAATTACAAAATAGCAACGGGGTTGACATATCCCCCCTTTTCTGCGATACTTACAACCAAAATGTAATATCGAAATACGAATATCTAAAATACGAAACAAATACGAATTACAATAATATCTAAAACAGACGAGTTTGCTGTTTTAAGCCTTTGAATATTTGAATTTTGAATTTGTTTCGGATTTAGGGTTTAGTGCTTCGGATTTAACTTCTAATAAGACACAAATTAATAGATTCTTGTGAGGTCTAAAGAATGAAAGCTGCGGAAATGAAAAAAGGGCAATCCATCAAATGGGATGGCAAGCTCTACGTAATCATTGAATTCGAACATGTCAAGTGCGGCAAAGGCGGCGCAATTTATCAGACAAAGCTGAAAAGTATTACCGACGGCCTAATCGCAAACGCGCGTATCCGTTCGGAAGAATACATCGAGGAAATTTCGCTCGATAAACGCAAATACGAATATCTGTATTCCGAGCCAACCGGACACATTTTAATGGATATGGAATCGTTCGACCAGATTACGCTCGACAACGACGCTTTTGGAGATGGCAAAAAATATTTGCTGCCGAACACCGAGTTGCTCGTAAGTTCGTACCAGGGCAAACTGATTTCGGTTGTTCTGCCGAACACTGTCGACTTGAAGGTTGTTGAATGTCCGCCGGAAATAAAAGGCGCAGCGGCAACGGGCCAGAAAAAAACCGCGACTCTGGAAACAGGCGCCATCGTTTACGTCCCTACGTTTGTAAAGCCCGGCGATGTCGTTCGCGTCGATACGCGTACCGGCGATTATGTAACTCGTGTTTAACTTTAGCCGCAAAGACACGAAGGCACAAAGAAAAAAATATGATTAAAAACTTAGTGTCTTAGTGGCTGCAATCAGGATAATTATGGCTCAAAGCGCAATCAGTAAACTTCTCGTAAAAATCTTCGGCTCACGCAACGAACGACTCGTCAAAGGTTATATGTCAAAAGCTCTTGCCGCTGGCGATTTTGAAGCCGATGTAAAAGCTCTCGACGATGAAGCCTTAAAAGCGAAAACGCTGGAGTTCAAAGAACGGCTTACAAAAGGAACAAATCCTGACGAAATCCTGCCCGAAGCATTCGCTCTCGTACGTGAAGCCGCTCGAAGAACCGTCAATATGCGGCACTTCGATGTCCAGCTCATCGGCGGCAATGTTCTCTACGATGGCAGAATCGCTGAAATGGCAACCGGCGAAGGTAAAACTCTCGTCGCGACTTTGGCCGCATATCTTGTGCACCTGACTGGCAAAAAAGTCCACGTCGTTACCGTCAACGATTACCTCGCAAAACGCGACAGCGAATGGATGGGGCCAATCTATAAAGCGCTCGGCCTGACTGTCGGCGCGATTCAAGCCGATATGGACACCACAGGCGACGAACGCAGAGCACAATATGCGTGCGATATTACCTACGGAACGAACAATGAATTCGGCTTCGATTATCTTCGCGACAATATGAAAATCTCCGCAGAACAGCTCGCGCAAGGCCCGCTCGAATATGCGATCATCGACGAAGTCGACTCGATTCTTATCGATGAAGCAAGAACGCCTTTGATTATTTCAGGCCCTGCTTTTGATGATGTCAGCAGATATAAAAAGGCTGACGGCGTCGCGAGAAAATTAATCCAGATGCAAGGCGAGTACGACCGCATCAAATCGCAAATTGATAATGCGAAAAAAGCTCTCGCAAACGCGCAGGGCGAACTTTCCGATGCCAAAAAATCTAAAGACGATGAGAGAATGAAAAAGGCACAGGAAGTCATCGAGAAAAGCAAACAGGAAATTGAAACGCTTGAAGGCAAACTCGAATCCGCAAAACAATATTACGAAGTTGAAATCGACCGCAAAAGCGCCCACATGAATCACGACGGCACAGGAGCTGCGCAGGATTTAGTCGGTGTAGGCTCGTTCTTCGTCGGCGCCAATACCGAATGGAAACATCTCATCGAACAAAGTCTACGCGCTCACGTCGTTTACGAACGTGAAAAAGATTACGTCGTTATGGACGGCAAAGTCGTTATCGTCGATGAATTCACAGGCCGATTAATGCAAGGCAGACAATGGTCGGATGGTTTGCATCAAGCTGTCGAAGCGAAAGAAAACGTACAGATAAAAGAAGAAAGCCAGACGCTCGCTACAATAACGCTGCAAAATTTCTTCAGACTGTACCAGAAAATCTCCGGTATGACCGGCACAGCATTTACCGAAGCGGAAGAATTTTCGCAGATATACAAACTCGAAGTCATTACGATCCCGACAAACAAATCTTGCGTCCGCGACGACAAAGAAGATATGATTTATAAATCGCTCCACGAAAAATTCAACGCGATCGTCGACGAAATTCATCAGGTCTCAACCGCAGGCAGACCCGTACTTGTCGGTACGATCAGCGTTGAGAAAAGCGAAGCGATTTCAAACGCACTCACGAAAAAATACGGCCTCGAACACGAAGTATTAAACGCAAAACAGCACGCTCGCGAAGCATTGATCGTCGAAAAGGCAGGCCAGCAGCATACAGACCGCCGCGGAAATCTCTGCGGCAACGTTACCATCGCAACCAACATGGCCGGTCGAGGGACCGATATAAAACTTTTACCAAGCGTACTTTGGGAAGTTCAAAATAAAACCGATTCTGAAGGCGAAAAAGTCTTCACACTAAAACAAGGCGGCACAGAAAAAGAAATCTCATTCAAATCGTCAGAACCTCTCGCCAATGTTTTTCAGGTTGACAAAAAAGACCTCTCGCGAGTTGGCGGTCTGCACATCGTCGGCACTGAACGCCACGAAGCACGAAGAATCGATAATCAGCTTCGCGGTCGCGCAGGTCGTCAGGGCGATCCCGGTTCAAGCCAATTTTTCCTTAGCTTTGATGATGACTTGCTGAAAATCTTTTCGCCTGAATGGACTGTTCGAGCGCTCGCGTGGGTCGGCTGGGAAGAAGGTATGCCGATTCAGCACCGCCAGATAAGCAAAGGCGTTGAGAAGGCACAGAAAAAAGTCGAACAGCGGAACTTTGAAGCACGAAAAAGCCTGCTCGAATACGATGAAGTGATGGACTATCAGCGCAAAACTTTCTATTCGCGCCGCCGTCAGGTAATTGAAGGCAAAGGCCTTAAAGAAGTCATCACCGCGATGATCGAAGCGACGATCGATACCGCCGTCAGCACGATTCTTGCCGAAGGTTATCAATTCAAAGCGATTTCCGAATGGGCAAGAGCAGCCTTTGGCGTGGATTTAAGCCCAAAACGCTTTAGCGGCCTCGATGCCGAAACTGCTGAAGAGATTATTAAAAACGCCGCCAAAAACGAAGCATCAAACAATATCTCCGTAACGCTCGGCGAATATCTCGAAGACTTCGAAGATAAAAGCACATGGAATATCGAATCGTTAGTCAAATGGGCGATGAGCACATTCAGCGTAAACCTTTCAGGCAGTAAAATCCGCCAGATGACCGCCGAAGAGATCGAACAGAATCTAAAAGATGCTTCAGCCGAGCAAATCGAGAAAAAAGATTGTTCGCCATTGCAAACATTCCTCGCGCCAGATTTTACGATTAAGACTTTCGTAAATTGGGCCGAGAATAAATTCGCAATCAAACTTGAGCTGGACGAAGTAAAAGATTTGAAACCGCAGCAGGTTTACGAAAAATTATTGGAACAGGTTCGCATTCGTTACCAGAAGCGCGAAATAGAATACCCAATCGAATTCGCGATGAGTATGACATATCGGCCGGAAGGCATAAACGTTTATGCGTTCGAGGCGTTATCGCGATGGATCAGCGACAGGTTCGGCAAAGTTATGACCGTTGGCTTCCTGCAGGATACCGCGCCGAATGTCGTTCACAGCGAACTTCTGAAAATCAGCGAAGAGTATCACAAGACAGGCCTCGAAAAAGAGATTGACGAAAAAATAGCGTCGTTGAATACAGACCAGCTTCTCGAATGGGCAAACGAAAGATTCAAAGCAAACCTTACCGCCAAAGAGCTTGAAGATAAACAACTTGCTAAAGAACTTCTGCTAAACGCAGGCAAAGATTTTCTGCGAACCGAGCTTTCAGAACTTGAAAAATATGTTCTTCTGCAATTCTACGATACCGCGTGGAAAGATCATCTCTATTCGATGGACAGGCTCAAAGAAAGCATCTTTATGCGTGCGTACGCTGAAAAAGACCCGAAGATTGAGTACAAGACGGAAGGCTTTAGAATGTTTTCCGAAATGCTCGATTTGATTCAGGATAAAGTTACAGACACGATTTTCAAAGTCCGTCTCGAAGCCGGCACACGTTCGCGAAACGTCTTCCATTCTGGACAAACAAAACACGACGAAGCGAACCGTTTTGAAATGTCCGAACAGCAAAGAGCCGCAGCACAGGCTCCGCAAGGCGAAGCGGCAAAAGTTAAACAGATCGTGCTTGAAAAACCGAAGGTCGGCAGAAATGATCCCTGCCCATGCGGCAGCGGAAAAAAATTCAAAAAATGCCACGGCGCAAATGCGTAATAATTTGGAATTGTGAATTTTAAATTTTTAATTAAAAATTAATATTCTTAGTGTCTTGGTGTCTTTGTGGCTATAATTGTATCGTCTTTTTCTTCTGCTTATTTTTAATTGGCTTATCAGACCCAATCTTCGCAGGCCCTCTTGTATCTTTTTGCGTCAGTGGAACACCGTCAATTTTCGGCTCGATTTTAGTAAGGTCAAGCCCAAACGCTTCCAGAATCGTAGGGGCGACATCCTGTCTTCTGCCATCTCGAATCAATTTCGTTGAATTTGTCGCCAAAAATACATACGGTGCGTTATGGTGATTTTTCGCATCCTCATCAAAACCATGATCAACGGTAACGTAAACCGTCGTTTCATCGTAAACGCCAAGCTCTTTTAGCTTATCGATAATTTTGCCCGTCCATTTATCAGACGAAATCAGGGCATAATTGTATTGTTTGGAATTTTCACCGTGATTGTGTCCTGCGTGATCAACTTCTGCAAAATGCACAAAGAAGAAAAATCGTTTGCCCTTATTTTCATCTAATAATTGGAGCGTTCTTTTGCCGACCTTTTCATTGCGCGAAAGCCCGTTTTCAAACAAGTCCGTATTTTTGCTCATGTAATAGTGTGGTTTGCCGGGCGAGAAAAAGTATTCGACACCGTTAACATCTTTGATTCTGCAATCAGGTTTTTTCAATTTTCCGTTCTTATCGACTTTCGCTTTGAGCCTCTTTTCAAGCTCTGCCCTGTTGTCATCGGTAACCTTTATCATCTCCTCCGGCTCGGCATCGACGTGGCCCTTCTTGCCAATCACCGCAGCGGTATAAATATTCGCGTCGCCGAAATATTTTTCGAGCCGCTCCCCAATGCTAAACCCTTCAGGAATTGAATGATATTGATTGTTGCTGTAAACTCCCGTAACACTCGGATAATAACCCGTCAGAATCTGCGACCACCCCGCTTTTGTATCAGTTGTGCCCTCGATATCAATTTTAACAAGCTGTCCCTGCGTACTCAACATTTTCAGTGTCGGCAGTTCACCCTTTTCAAGTGCCTGCATCACGTGTTCCCTTTGTGCGCCGTCCCAGCCGATAAGGATAACATTTTTCGTCTCCGCCTTTAAACCGCAGGCAAAAACCAAAATTAAAAAAGCCGTCAATACAATCTTTTTCGCCATTTGATGCCCCTAAAAAATTTCAATTTTAAGACAAGACGAACAACTGCTGATTTTTATTGCAGGGATTTATTGTTTTTTAATCCATTTATGCCGAAAGACATTGCGGACTTTATCAGTAAATGAAATCCCCATTCCCTGCGCGGATGTTGAAAAGTCCATTTTTTTCAAATCTTTGGATTTTAATTTAGGTTTGAATAGCGAAGAAATAAGTATCACAAATGAAATTTTAAGTTTTCCAATCTTCAATCTTAAATCTTCAATTTTCATTATCTTACATAAGCCATTTGTGTTGCCGCCAGCAGTTTCTCGCCCGTCAATACATCTAATTGTTTCTGGTCGAACAACTGATGTTGTTCCAAAATTTCAGGTTTGTCCTGGTAATATTGTTTTACAGCGTCAATACCGCCCTCGGCAAGACCTTGTGTTTTATAATCTATATCCAAAAGCCATCGGCTCATCTCATCATTTTGTTCCGCGGGGAAAATAATCGCAGTTACAAATTTTTCATCGCCGTATTTTGCAAAATGCACTTTCGCCCTTGTCGGCGGCGCATTAGTTATCGCGGCGTTTGTCAGCCTTTTATAATCGCCTTTTGCGGTCGATTCATCGGATTCAAAAAAGAACATTCCCGCTTCGAGTTCGAAAATCTCATTCGGCACGCCCTTCAATTCCATTTTGCCGTCGGGATATGCCCTGTAAATTTTGTAAACCTTTATGTCTTTGAACTTTTCGCTCTCGAGCAGCTCCGCCACTTCCTCGGCAGCAAAACCTATTCCGCTATGCCCGCCGAAATCAACAACATAAAGTCCCTTATATCTGTCCGCGTTTTTTATATCCGGTAATTTCATATATTGCCTTTACTTTAGCCACAGAGTTCACAGAGGAAATTAATTATCTACAGTGTTAATCCGTGTCTTTATTCAATAACCAATTTCGCAAATTTTAATTTTCCCGCACGAATGATCATTCCACTTACAGGCATAATCAATTTATTCGGGTCGGTTACTTTTTCGCCGTCAACGCTCATTCCGCCGCCGGTGATAAGCCTTTTCGCCTCGCCGCCGCTTGCTACCAAATTGCAAGCTGTAAGCAGTTTCGCTGCGGTAATCGCATCAGACGCTATTTTAATCTCCGGCATATCCTGCGGCAACTGTTTCTGTGCAAAAACATTTTCAAATTCCTGCGCCGCCGCCTGTGCCGCTTCTTCGCCGTAGAATTGCTTGATAATCGTTTTACCTAAAAACACCTTCGCTTCTTTCGGATGCGTCTTTTGCGAATTCACAAGCTCTTTAATTTTCTCGACAGGAATATCAGTCAGCAGCGTGTAATAATTTTCCATCATTTCATCGCTGATACTCATCACTTTGCCGAACATATCTTTAGGCGAATCAGTTACGCCGATATAATTACCCTTCGACTTGCTCATCTTCTGAACGCCGTCAAGGCCGACAAGTATCGGCATCGTAATCACTATCTGCGGCTTTTGATTATTGATCCGCTGCAAATCGCGTCCGACAAGATTATTAAACGTCTGATCAGTTCCGCCAAGCTCAACATCCGCTTTCACCATAACAGAATCGTAACCCTGCATCAACGGATATAAAAATTCGTGTACGCTTATCGGATCGCCCGCTTTGTATCTTATTTCAAAGGTATCGCGTTCGAGCATTCTCGCAACCGTCATCGACGAAGCAAGTTTAATTATTTCAGCAAGTCTCAAATCCGCAAGCCATTCGCTGTTTGGCCGAACCTCAAATTTATCCGGCGATATATCAAGAATTTTTCCCGCCTGATCGATATACGTCTGTGCGTTTTTCTCGATTTGTTCAGGCGAGAGCATCGGCCTTGTTGTGTTCTGACCAGTCGGGTCGCCGATTCGTGCGGTGTAATCGCCGATGATTAAAACCGCCTTGTGCCCCATATCCTGAAACTGCCGCATCTTCCGCATAACAACCGTATGCCCAAGATGAATATCCGGTGCAGTCGGATCCATACCGAGTTTGACACGAAGCTGACGTTTCTCTTTCGCCGCTTCGAAAAGGCGTTCGCCCAATTCTTTCTCGTTGAAAATTTCTACCGTACCACGTTTAAGCTGTTCAACCTGAACTTTTATATCATCTGCCATAATTGTCTTAAATACCTTTAAAAACGTGAATTATAACCGAAAAGCATATTTCAATCAAGGAATGTTTTAGCCACAAAGCCACAAAGACACGAAGTCTCTATATATTTTTTTCCTTAGTGTCTTAGTGCCTTAGTGGCTACAGTTTTAAAACAGGCGTTTGCTATCCAACAAAAAATTGATCGGCCCATCATTCGATGCCAATACATCCATATCCGCCGCGAAAACACCCGTTTGCACATTCATTCCCTCTGCTTTGACAAGTTCGACAACACTCTCGTACAGCTTTTCCGCAATCGTGGGCTCTTCGGCCAAATCGAACCCCGGCCGACGTCCTTTCCTGCAATCGCCATAAAGCGTAAAGTTGCTGATGATCATTATTTCTTTGGTGGTATCTTTAACGCTCAAATTCATTTTCTGATTATTGTCTTCAAAGATTCGCAGATTGACTAATTTGTCCGCGATAAACACAGCGTCAGATTCATCATCGCCTTTGCCAACACCAAGATAGACCAGCATCCCCTGCCCAATCTGCCCGCGTATACTTCCGTCAATCGTTACACTCGCTTTTTTAACTCGCTGTACTACCGCTCGCATAATCTAATGTCCAATCTTAAGTAACACCACACCGCTAACAACCAGAACAATTCCCAAAAATCTTAGCATGCTCGTAGCATCGTTAAAGAAAGTGATGCCGATAAGAAATGTGCAGACTGCGCCGATGCCTGTCCATACGCTATATGCGGTTCCGATGGGAATGCCCCTTTGGGCTATGTATAAGAAGTATCCGCTCAAGGTCATCGAGACAACCGCAAACGCAATCCAGAAAATTTTATGCGCAGTGATTTGCGCCAGCTTGAAACCCAATGGCCAACCAACCTCAAACATCGCCGCGATTATTAAATATATCCAACTCATAAATCTATTTTAGCCAATATTTCCATTAATTCATCCACAAAATGATATCTTCAGTGAAATCAGCGTAATCAGTGATTAAATATTTCTTCGTGTCTTAGTGCCTTCGTGGCTATATTATATGGGCAAAAAAAATCCCGCATTCCGAACAATGCGGGACAGGGCAAAAGGGAACCAAAAAATGATATCTGTTATTGCGAGTTGAAAACGAAGCAATCTCAATGTTTTATTTTGCATTCCTCAACTCTTACGGGATTATACAAAATTCACACTGTAATTCCAAATCGCACAATCCGTTTTTTGCTGCCTGCCTGAAAAATAACGCCTGCCGACTTTAGAGAAGCTATCTTATAGGACAAGGCTGGAAAATTTTTCACTAAAACTTCTAAATTTTAGAAGGTTTAGGAATATCTAAAATCATTTCCCCAAAAACTTTTTCTCCAAACGTCGTATAAAAACCTCATTTTCTAACCTGAAAACGCCGATTTTACGCCTTTCCAGCGTTCTCGTAAGCCATTAAATTTGATTTAAAATCACATTTTTGATATGATAGCTAAATGGGAAGAGAAAGTAATAAGAAGAAGGCTCCGAGAAATCGGGGCTTTTTTTATGCGCATAATTAAGTGTAAATTCCGCAACTAATGACCAACGACTAACAACTAATTTTATTTTTCTCTTGCAATTCCTATTCTTTATGGTATAATCCATCTTTAATTGGGTAGGAGAAAATTCAAACAGCAAAGATTTACCAGTTTTATTTAATTTCTGACTTCTTTGTATGTGTACGCTTGGAGGCATTTCATTTCATTAATGGAGATAAGTTATTGTTGTTCGCAGAGTTTTTGCGCGCGTTTTAAAGCTGATTAAAAAGTTTTTAAACCAATATAACTTATTTTTTTGAAAGTGAGATGCATTATGAACACGAGGAATTTACTATTAGTATGTGCGGCATCTATATTATTGGCTGCACCGGCATTCGCCGCCACAACCGCACCACAGAACATTACCATCGGCTCCTCATTAACCGATTGGTCGAACACCTGGAACGTCAATCAGTTCGACACCTCTCTGGGAACATTGACTGGCATAACACTCGATATTTCAGGCAATGTGAGCGCAATCTTGAGAATCACCAACATTTCAACTAAAAACGCTTCTTCAGGTACTACAACAGGCGGCGTTACAATTATGGTTAACGGCGGCGGTTTGACTCAAACGCTCGATATTACCACAGGCTCGTACGGCTATTCGCTTGCTAAAGGCGGCACAGTTTCTTCGACGACTCTTACAGGCAACGACTCAATTTCCGGCGTTTGGACAACTTTGGCGATTCTTGATCAGTTCAAAGGCATTGGCACTACAGCATTAAATCTTTCCGCAGGCAATTTCACAGATCTGCATAATGTCGGCGGCGCAACATACATCAGCGATGATTCTGAAATCAGCGCAGGAACTACCCTTTCGTTAGTTTATACGTATACCGTTCCAGAACCAACAACGATCGCGATACTTGGCATCGGCGCATTATCAATTTTCAGAAAGAAAAATAAATAAAAAGTGTTCCTTAAAAAGTTGTCGCTCTTGGCCACGGTTTTGGCCTGTGCTTCTTTAATTGAAGCCGCTGTGATTAAACAGACTAAATACTTTGGCGAGATTGCGGAGTTTTCGCAGTTCGACAATAGTATTGGTACTCTTAATTCTATCAGGATTGACGTTACACTGAATATCACCGGCGGTGAAATGCTCTTTGACAATGACGGTTCCTCGCCAATTTCGGGAACAATACAATTCGGTGCGGCTGCGAGTTTGACTTATACATCGGATATAAGCCTGTATAATGCCGCCAATCAGATGATTTTCGATAACGGAAAAATTTTCTGCTTAAATTCGTTTTCGTATAATCTCGCAGCGGATAACGGCGACGGAAAATATACTTACGATAATTCCGCACCGGATGGCTGCCTTTTTAAAGGAAGCAATATTTCTTTCTCTGATTTCGGATATATTGGAAGTGCTTTTTGGAATAGCGGCGCAAAAGGCTTTATCGGAAAAGGAACATACAATATTATTTATTCGGTGAATAGCTGGAATGATTCTATCGGCCCCGATATAGAATATTCATTTTCACCGATGGTTGCTTCGGATGGCTCAATTACCGTTACCTATGATTATAACGAGGTTCCAGAACCTTCCGTTGTTTCGTTGTTTATTACTGGCATTTCTCTGTTTATTAA
>MHYA01000077.1:0-26998 GCA_001825675.1 Planctomycetes bacterium GWF2_42_9
TGCAAAACACCATTTGAAGAAGGTATATATTTTTTAAATCAGCTTGAAAACGAATTTGCCTGGGGTACTTGGGGACGAGTTGAAATATCTAAAGATATGCCATTGTACGAAAATTGGCAACCTGGCTATGAATATAATGTCGGCGATATGATCATAGGCACGGACCAGAATATATACGCCTGTGAAATACATCACACATCAACTATTAACGATTGCCCGATCACGGGTGCAAATTGGGATGATTATTGGGTTTTAGCGGAGTGCAGCGGATGAGTTGTTGCGGTAAAAAAATGATTACAGGCACAAATGCAATTTCCAAAATAAGCAAAATTAAAAACATTGCCGAGGGTTTTGTTAAACTTGCAGCTAGCAGGGCAGGTATGAATTTTGAATATGCAAAAACGAGACTGGCTATTTGCGAAAGCTGTGAAAATGTTACCTGGCTTAAAGACAGAGAATTTGCAGCATGGCTTAATGAAAATAAAATCGAAGTTTTTAAAAAGTTGGAATCATTAGAAAAATTAAGTGATCTGCCAAAAAAGCCACATAGGGCTTTGACGCGGAGGTATTGTATGAAATGCAAATGCAATATTTTGGCGAAAGTTCATAGTAAGGAGGAGAGGTGTCCGGAGGAGAAGTGGGAAAAAAATCTTTTGAAATGTATAGGTTGTTAGTTCGTTTAAAAAAAGAAAATAGCATCCAAGCTGGTTATGTGAGTTCGAGGCACAAATTATCCGATTGGGCAAAACAAAGCGCGAGAATTGAATGAATTGATTATGTTAGAGCCAAACGAAAAAAGGAATTATCACCTCGAAATTGCGGTTCTCTCGGATGCCAATCAAATAAATGGATTATCAATACAATAATAAATTGTAGAAGCGATCTGACAATGTTAAAAAAACAAATATTTGATCTAGGTTCCACAGAAATTCCATCGGGCTAAAAACGAAAAAATATCGTTACTTACCCAATGGTATAAATATTTGCAAGAGCTTCTATTTATCCGCCACAGGCGAAACTATTTTTAGCGTCCTATCTCCTTTTTCAGTTATTTCAATTCTTGAATCGATTTGAATTCTTGGATATGATTTTGTTCCGTGAGTACAGATATTTTAAGCTCGTATATTCTGCTTTCCCCCGGTTCAAGATAGATAAGCTGCTTTTGTTCTCGTGCTTTATTTTGGCCGATTGGCGGATTAGTGCCAGGTTCAAGACCTGTAACGTATTCGCCAGGCCCCCAATGCTGCCAATTAGCCAAGCAGGGCAATTGTTTTTTATTGTACTCAATCACTAATGCCCAATTTAATTGTTTATTGTATAATCCAACTCTGCAAATATCATTACAGTCGGCATTAACATCTATGAAACCACATGCTTCACCGGTACCGCGATGTTTATCAATTGGTTTTTGGCAATATTTATAGTTCGCTTTATCATTAAAAATTGCATTATCACCTTCGCTGCCGCGTGAAACACATTGACCATTCCAAATAATTTCAGTGCCATCATCAACAAGAGGCCATCCAAAATTACAATGGTAAAGAAGCATATGTGGTACTAATATATTGCTACAATTCGTAACCTTGTCACTTATTTTTATCATAGAACTGCCAAGAGAACTGGAAATCGTTCTCTTCAGTTCAAGATTTGGTCCAAATACTTTTGACTCTCTCATAGTGCCTGTAATACTCATCTCCAAATTGCCGGAATTAATATCAGGCTGAACAATAGATTCGAGTATTGCAGGGGTGTTGCTGATTTTACCGTGAAGGCCGCGTATACCATTTTTATCTTTTTCCGGGACACCAATATGACTTAATCCGCAAGTAGTAACAAGACCTCCGGCAAAAGTATTAAGCCATTCCAGATCATGATCGCAATCAGGCCTAGGGAAAGTAATTCCTGTATGACTTAACCACGCCAGGCTATGCTGATTAAAAAATGCATCAACTATATCCATTGCTCTGTCAATTACTATTTTGTAACGAAGGCCGCTGCCGGTGTTAATCCATGCGATGCGTACATTTCGGCCTGGGCCGTTATCAAGAATGGAAGTTTCAATCCCGCCAAGCTGCAAATGGTTTGATATCTTTCCTTCCCATAAATTATTTTTTGAATCACACATTTATTTAGCTACTCACAATTTTGCGGAATATAAAATTTTTTCATTAGTTGATTCAGAGTCAATCCATCTTCAGTGAAGTTTTTAACTTGATCATCTTTCACAAATTCAATAAGACAATATCTGTTTTTTTTATCATTATTAAGACTGCAAAAATATCTCTCCCAGTCTTGCTGCCCTTCCTTTAATAAATACCTAACAGACGCATCAGATGACCAATAGAACACATGAATATTTGAAAGATATGGCTCCAGAAGTTCTATATCTTTTAGATTTTCTGAAAGGGGGGCACCTATTCGAGGCTGCCAATAAGTAGATACATTATTTTTCGCAATCTGTTTTAGAAGCCAAATGGCCGCTTCAGCAGAATCTGTAAGAGTATTACGATGAAATTCAAATCCTAATTGTAATCCATATTCTGCGGCTTGCTCAGCCATAATAGTTGCGTTATTCACTATTTTGTTTTTGTAAGAGTCATCTGCACTTTCACTGGGAAGTTTTCCAGCCCATATCCTTAGAGTTTTAGTACCAAGCGCTTTTGCGGTCATGAATAAATCTTGAAAATCAACTGCATCCTCAAGATTACAATATGTTCCATAAGAACAAATAGTAACACCGGCATCTGCACACATATTTCGAACATATTGAGCATTTTTTAGATCACCTATGGGCACGTGAATATCACTGCCCCACTCGATCGCTCGAATATCGGAATCGACAGCTAATTTAACAATGTCTGCTGAAGATAATTGCCTAAACGTAATTGATGTCAAACCAGGTGTTAACATATTTTATGCCTTATGTTTTATTTGCCCGGAATTATTAATTTCGCGTATTTTTTGACCATTAAGAAATCTTTTAAGTTTTTCTGCCACAAAGCAACCCAACCTTCCGCATTCATTACCCATTCCTCCGGCTATGTGAAGTGTAATCATAACATTAAGTAATTCATATAAAATTGACTCTTAACGAAATGTAACACAAGAATTATTTATGTAAATATAAATTTTAATCGTCTGCAATTTTATACAAAAAATTCTTATAGCCTTTATTTGTCATTGAATAATACATTGCTGTATATATGAAAAGAAGTTCTGAGACCCCAGGAATGATCCCAACCCAGCAAAGTGACCCAACGTTGCCAAACATGGCGACAATCTAAATAGTCTTTCTTAAATACATAGTTAATTTAGCCACAAAATAAAACGTCATAAAAGGCAGAGTTATTTTTTGAACTTCACAGGAAAAAAACTATAATTTTCAACATCGTACTTTGCAGACTTTCTGGCCCATTCAACACCTATTTCAGAAAACAACTTATTTTCATTATAAGCAGACTCAAGAATATCATTGATACCTTTAATTGTCCTTTTAACATTATCACCACATTCAAAACGGCTTATATGTTTATTATCAATCGCACACGGATAGCCGTTGGATTCAAATGCACTGTTAACCGCAACTACGAATGGACGGCAGCTTTCAAGTGTAGCTGCAAACTCATCACCACTTTCATAACACCTAATAAGTTCTTTTAACATCCAAACCCTTGATTCAGTTTCATCGGCAGGGTTTTCAATATTCATGTCGGTTAGCTTTTCTGTTTTGCCGTCGTTGAAATTAATTACGACTGAATTAAAACCAACATACTCAATACGAGCTTTTTCACAATAAATTCTGATTACGGGATTAATCTCATTGTCCACACAAAGCGATGCATTAAATAATATCTCAATATTATTATTGGTAATTATCCTCAAACTGCTTGTGTCCTCGCTCTCAATATCATTGCCATGGTATAATTCCGCTTCTACTGCTGCAGGTTCGGCCATTGTGTAAAGCTGCGTAGAAGCAAGATATAATTCTGCACTTAGCAAATGTGCGAGAGGATTATTGACAGTACCATCTAATATCCAGTCTCCGTTAAGTTTGACTTTGCCTGCCCAATCGCTGCGATTAAAGTAAGCATCATCCCTATACCATCCGGCCACCGCACTCAAACGCCGAACATTGCCGAATTCACCAGATAGAATTCTCTTCTTGAGTGTTTGGAGTATCTGCAGATATAGATACTGAAACGCAACTGCAACTCTTTTGCGTTTCAATTTTGCATATCGTCTCAAACTATCTAAATCTTGAATCGTCGCAACCGGTGGTTTTTCCAAAAACACATCGAAACCGGCGTCAATACTTTTTTTGCATAACTGGTAATGCGTATTAATAGGCGTTGGGATAAAAATAACATCCGCCTTACCCTTTACAGTTGCAAGCATTTCGTCAGGTGTATCATAAATTGGAATGCCCTTGTCAACACAAGCCTGCCGTCCCGCTGATTTCCTTTGCGGATTACTAGCTACACCAATAATTTGGATTTTATCGGGCATCCGCCAAATTTGCTTTATAAGATATAAAGCGTAGCCGCCTGCACCTATCATAGCGAGCTTAATCATTTTTGTTACCTCCACTGTTCAGGATTAATCTTAACTATTGTATTACTCCTAGAAGCAAAATCAGCTTTCAAACAAGCTTCGGTAAGCGCAAACGACAATTGTTGTAATTCATTCTGATTTGTACCATTTCTAAGAGACAAGATGAATTTTCTAAATATTTTATCTTTTTCCGCCGGCAACGGATGGTTATATACACCTTTACCATTAATATGAACCTCGCACTCCATTCGAGAGCCGCTTGCCTGCAGAATACCTTTGGTCCCAACAATTCGCAGCCAGTCATCGCCCCATGTTTCGGCATCTTCTGGCCGGAAATAATCCACGCTTACGGTGGCATGTCCGCCATTATCGAGTTCAAGCAAAAGACCACAATTGTCCTGACATGCAGGAAATTCCCTGTGCGCAAAGTTTCGCTGCATTGCTGCAATTCTCGTGAAATTCAATCCCGTAACAAAGTTTGTAAAATCAAGTGCGTGGATACCAACCCATCCAATCGTACTGCCATATTTGTCCTTTTCACCAAACCATGCCGGCCTTTTGCCCCATTTATAGCTTTTTCTTGCATTAACTATTACAGCTTCGCCGATTACACCACTTTGATAAACTTCTTTCGCAGCAACGAACTGCTGGTCGCTTCTCATAGACAGCATAGCCATAAGATTTACGTTATTGGTTTTGACTGCTTTATAAACGGTCTCTAATGTTCCAATATCCAGTGCCAACGGTTTTTCCGTAATAATATTGCACCCCCGATTGGCAGCTTCTATTATCAACTTTGGAATTAAGTCAAGCCTGGTACTGATTATAGCTATGTCTGGTTTTACACTATCAAGCATTGAAATATAATCATCATAAACCTTCGTCTCTGTCGCCAAAGAATGCGATTTAAAAGAAGTTATGTCCTCGCCGTCATAAGCAGGCGATAAACCGACAAGTCCTGCTTCAGACATACCCACTATATCATCAAATACAAAAGATGTATGCCCAAAACCTCCTATTGAAACTATTTTGATTTTTTTCATGATATTACTTTCTAACGCTTGTTTTTTTTTATATTTAATTTCATATAATTTTAATTCAGAAGGTTCCGGCAACTTGCCTTCTCGAGGAATGTCCCGATTTTTAGGTGATGTCTCTCAAGTCATAAAATACTTTGGCGAATCACTGTTTTTGTTAGCCAGACTTTTAAAATAGTCTCGTTAAAATTATATCTTCAATACTTTTGTTGGACAGTATAAAAACGGAAATCATTCAAAATCTATTTATGTTCCGCCTTCGCTTGTGGTTCGCGAAAGCACGCAAAAATCACCATAAAAAATATCATCTGATTTTGTTTTATTTAATATTGTGCTTTAACGCTAATATGCGGCAGATGAGCGTTTAGCCGAATCGTTTCCTTTACGGGATCGAAGTCTTTGTATGTTTTTCCATTTACCGTAACAGATTTCATTTGTTTTTGCTGCGGATGTCGCAGGCGGAGAATGATGCTGTTCGGCTGAGAACGTTTCGGGGTGATAATATCGGCCTCGATGATCCCTTTGGCAATTTGCGAGTTTATTTCGAAACTGATATTCCCAAAACGTGTGGGCATATTTTTAGCAGCCAACTTCATTCCATCCTGCATCCAGTGGTTGGTTACAAAAGGAGCCAGCCAGAGATCATTATCCTTTTCATCGACCAACATCATTCGTGTCTGTTGGAGAAACCAGCCGGTTTCATGGGTTTTGTTCCAGCCGCCTGAAGCCCGGAAGTGTTCCCAGAAAGTCAATACTTCCGTGTTGACAATTGGCATGATATTGTTGAAGTATGATCGTATAAATGGTTTGACATCATCGTTCAGTGCATACACATCCGTGATCCGGGGATAGTAAGGTTGGCCGCGATAAAAGCCGGTATAGCTCAACCAGTCATCGCGAATTTTCTCGGCCGGGAAATCTGCTGTTGGCGATTTGAAGAATACATCCTCAAAACGATCGGCTTTGAAGTAGCCGTCTTTAGCGTCGGGCGGCAGAATTCCCAATACGACCAGGTGCTGGGCTCCCATGCTGACATCTTTCACTGCCAGACCGGGTCCAAATGTGTCGGCTATTGTTGTAAATTGCGTGGCGACTGTAGGACAGTAGGGAACATACACGCCGGTTGGGAGTGGAACAGCGGGGCAGCGCCGTTGTGTTCGCCGATAAGAACTAATAATGTCATTTTGCAGATTTTCGGCTTTATGCAAAAAGTTGCCAGATTGGGGATTTTGAATCTCAGCCAGGGCTTTTGCAGCGGCGTTCAGGCCGGCATAGAATTCTGCCTGTGGGCGAATTCCATACATAAGCAAGGGCCAGTCTGCGGACGTTCCCGGGGGCATCAAGCCATACTCGAGCACTTTTTGTCCGGATGGCGTCAACATCTTGGTTTTTTCGTGCTGTTTAACAATCCAGTCGCAGGCACTTGATATCTTCGATTCATTTGCCCGCAGCCATGAATCGTTTCTGTAAAGTTGGAAATGCTGTCCCAGAACCCGCAGGTGCCAACCCATGCCCATTAAAGTATAGCCGGATGTCAGCATACCATCATTGTTGTATCGCCGAATGAAAAAATCAAGTCCGTTTTGGGCGAATTGCTCATGACCCATCAACGACATGCCTTCGATGATCGATTGTGATTCACTTTCCATGATACCGAAATGAGCGGCCGAGACCCATGGTGCGATGTTAGTATGATTACATTCATTTCGTGCGGTGATGGTGCAGTTAATCATGCTGGCTTTGATGAGGTTATTCAACTGGGGATCGGGGATCTGGATATCAGCACCTTTGGTAAGAAAAGAGTCCCAATAGTTTTTCATCTTGCTGAACAGCTTGGAATCGTCACCAAATGATATGTTCTGGATGTCTACATCCCATGTGGGGATGTAGACGATGCAACTGTTGCTGCTTTGGGCCGGCAATTGACCCTCAATGATGATCGTACTGTCGCTCAAGCGAGAGGATAACTTTTTTAAACCAGCGGTTTCAATAAATGCTAAAAGCTGATGTGCGTTGACGGCGGCAAATCCTCCGTTGATGGTTCGGATTTCGGGGGCCGCATTTGTTCGGATATCATTGATTAACTTCAATTTTAATGAGACTGGTTTTGTTTGATCTGATGTGTTTTCGATAGAGAACTTAGAAACCAGCAGCGGTTGGGTATTATAGTAACCCGTAGTATCATTGGGCAAGGGGTTTCCAGATGGAGCGACAAAGGTTTTTTGTTTATAAGTAACTCCATCAGTCGGAATGGTATTCAGTGGGGCAGGATAATACGAGTCCTCCAGTGATCTTGTCTGGCCAGGGTATTTTTCGGCCGTAAACCATGGCCATTCTCGGTAAAGGTTGAAAGATGGAGTCAGTGAGCCGAAATATGGGATTACTTCAATAATATCTCGGCGAAATTCATCTCGGTGTCCTCGTTCACTTTTTCGATGCGTAGGCGGGGCTTCGAGATTAACTAAATAGCGGATGGAGCCATCCTGCCGGAGGACGAATTTGTTATTGTCACAGGCAAGCGAAAGCATAGCCGGTCCGTTGTTCTGGATGGCGGGGTGGGCTTTGGACATGACATTGTCAAACGATTGGTCCGGCATCTGACGGACTTTTTCAAGAGTCGTTTGTTGAGACTGGATTTGTTTTTTGTATTGGTCCAGAGTGATTCCCGAGTCGGCAGTTGTTACAAACACGCCCAGATCCCTAACGTATACACAGCCATTGTCAAGAACATCTTTGATAGCGACTGCGAACGGATAGTCGGACAAATCAAATGTGATTGTTGATCGTTCCGAGATATGTTTTCCGTGCAGGCAGTATTTCAATTTGAGTGTTGATTTTTTTAATGGCGGCAACTGAATCGCATTTGTTTCACTCTGTGGACTTATCAGTTGAGCATTGTTGAGCTGGATTGGAACCGGATTTTTTATCGGTTCTTCCAGTTCAATTTGCAGTGTTGTTATTTTCCAGGGCAATTGGGTCAACGCCTGCAGTTTGGTGAAGATATATGACGGAATGGCTTTGTCAAAGTACCACCGGACCTTGGCAGTTCCTTCGGTTACAGCCCGGCAATTTGTATCTGTAATGACATACCGGAGCCCTTTGGCCTCTTTCACCAGTTCTCCCGGCAGGGAAACCCATTGACCTTCGAATATCGAACCTCCGACCCAGTATTCAAGTTTGACCTGTTCTTTGGGAGGAATCCTTTCCGGATTTGCAAATTCAATGTATAACTGATCAATACGCCGTTTGCTGTACCACTGCAGGCCAATCATGCCTTGTCCGGTTGTTGGCATTGTCGAGAGCATATAGCTTCCGTCTTCCATGGGAACCATAAATCGATCAAAGAACAAATCATCAATTTCGAGTTCTTCGCTTCTGCGGGGGTACTGATACTTAGGATCTTTGAAATCCCAACTTACAATATAGGCCTGGTCGGCGATGTCAAATAACTCCCGTTCTGAATTCTGTGAGGATGCCGCCTGTGCTGAGCAGCAGGCCAAAATGGTCAGACTTATCGAGAACCCGATTGTTTGCAGCATATTTATTTTATTCATATATCTCACTTTCCTATCAAGATTTTATTCAGTTTTCGATTGTTACGCTGGGAATAATTCAATCTAAGCAGGATGTGGCTTTTTTACCAAAAATGCCAGTAAATAACGCCAATGGTTGCGTATAGAACAATAAACCATAACAACAGGCTCTTATACCATGGTCGTTTTATTCCTGTTCCATCATCATACGCTGTCAGCAAGGATAGTCGCCATTGATACGGCCCGCTTTGGCTCGGCAGTGGAGGTGGAGTCAGCAATGAGACAACCACAATACCTATCATAATGATGACTTGCGCAATAAATCCAAGATATAACCAGTGTAAATCCAGAAAGTTCAACCATGCTATCCTATGCGACAACACAGGTCCGCCAAATCCCAAGCCCAACGCAATTAATGTTCCAAAGGTTACACCAAATAACGCACCCTGAGCATTTGTCCTTTTCCAAAATATACCTAAAAGCAATACAGAGATAAATGGCGTTGCTAAAAAGGTGACCCCCTTTTGAAAATAAATGAATATGCCACCCATATGTTCCACCAGAGGACATACGATTGCAGCTATGACCAATGCAATCATTGCCGCTACGCGACCGACAGTAACAAGTTCATTGCCGGACGCATTTGGCCTGATGATTTTCTTATAAACATCCAATGCAAAAATAGTTGCAGTTGAATTAGACAAAGCTCCAATGGTTGACATCACGGCAGCTATAAAACCGGCCAATATTATTCCGCGTAATCCCCAGGCCGGGGTCAGATTTGCTAAAGCAAAAGGAAAAGCCATGTCCCGATTTGCCAATGGTTCTGCCATATGCATTTCATGTATCCAGTGATAAACAATTAAACCTATAAAAGAAGTTATTAAAGGGCGAAGACGATTGATAAATCCTGCGAATATAATACCCATAATTCCATCCCATGTGGAACGTGCGCCAAGAACTCTTTGGATCATAACCTGATTGGCAGCCTGATAAAATAAAAACACCCCAAAACTCGCAACGATTAAGCCAAGAAAAGGAGCAATTCGATCACCCGGTGGTCGATAAAGATGGAATCTTTCCGGATTGGCCTGTACCATAGCAGACCAGCCGCCGGGTATTTTATGAAGCGCGATAAAAAATAATATCACTCCACCGCCGACAAGCATTAAACACTGTAAAGCATCTGCCCATACAACAGATGCAAGCCCTCCCTTAACAGTATATAAACCTATTATGATGACTGTAAGCCATAAAACAAAATAGAAATTCCAACCAGTCAATTGGCAAAACGCCAGAGTCCCGCCATAAAAAACAGGAACCATAAAAACAAATATGTATGCAACAAGCATAATCAAGCTATATATATAGCTGCATCGTGAATTAAATCGCTTTGCGAAAAACTCCGGAACAGTCGTAATGCGGTTCTTTAAATAGACAGGAATGAAAAAGAGAATTAATGGCATAAATGACAAACCAAACCATTCCCAGTTGGCTATTCCCATTCCATGTTCGTATGTCGCTCCCACTGTTCCTACAATTTGTTCGCTGGATACGCTTGTCGAAACAAATGCTGCACCGATAACATACCAAGGTAATTTTCCCGATGCCAAAAAATAAGCGTTTGCTGTTTTTTCCTGGTTACGTGAGGCCATCAAACCGACTATGATTACCAGCAATGGGCAACCTACTATGATCAAAATATCGACAATACTCAGACTAAAATGCATTATTGCTCCTAAAATTTATATCTCTATGTTACCTAAAGGAAAGTGTTGCTGTGCTCCATAAACATCACGATCTCCCGGGCCGCCGGAACTTACCGAACGCGGCAGACTCACTTTAATCGCGAGGATTTCTTCAAAAGGATGAATGCGTACCTGCTGGGATGACGTTTTATATAATTCCGCAATAGTCTTATTTGTAAAAGACGGACAATCCAGAACTTTTTTAAAATCCGCAATATCCGCAAAAAATAAATCCAGCGTTAAAGTAAATGGTCCCGCGTTCTTAGTTCTGATAACTCTTGCCAATTCATATAATCGCATCTTACACCTCTTCGATGTTGACATGGAAAAGCCGATTCGTTTCGACCTCCATCAAATGATAAATCGAAAATTCATATACAGCTCCGCAGGACATATCAGACGGAGAAAATGGAAATGCCAGATTACCGGCAGTGGTCTTTCTCCCTTCAAACGGTTGATGCAATGCGGTGGAACGGGCCAGACTCAAAAGCATATCAGCCAACTCCTGTGTAGGCGCAATCACCTCAATAACAATTCCAACTTCGCGAGGCAGAGGCTGCGGCAATAATTCTCTTTCGCCAGTTACACCGTCAAGCCCGTAACGTAAAAAATTCAGTGAATACTTCGCAGGGTCAATTATTCCTTGAGTATTTTGAACAACTTTTTCACGCACTCCGGCTTCGATATCTTTCAGATGCAATATCGCATAAGGGTCGCGAAGGCCGGCAAGTGTAATCGTGCGATAACCTTTCAATCTGGCAGCTTCGAGTTTAATAGTCTTCTTTTCAGGCGATACCAGACGCGTACCGGATACCTTTACTCCACGCTGACCGTTGATGACAAATTTGGATTGCTGCATATCAATTTTGCCTTCCGGCTCATAAAAACAATTTGGGTCAGGCTGTTCGTACATTGAATGAGCAGCAACGCTCTCGGGGGTGCATCTGCGGGCTGGATTTGTAGGTTCAACAACAAAATTATCTTTATTCAAAATTACAGATAAAGAATCGTTGGCCCCTGCCGGTACAGCACACAGCGCACCACATTCGGCAATCTTTGCAGCATGCAATGTTAAGCCGGGGTCAAAACCTTTCCAAATTGGATATGCCGAGAAAATTGCGGTATCGCAGCTCCTGCCGGCAATAATGACATCCGCTCCGGCTTCAAGAGCTTCAATAAATGGGTCTGTTCCCATTTGCCCTACGATATTGACAGAATGTTCAATGGTTTCCTGTGTCAACATTGGCACAGGGCCGCAGGGAGAAATTTCGTTTTTGCTCAACGCATTTAAGACTGTCGATTTGTCAATATCTGCAGAAATAACCGCTAACCTAAAATGCAAATCGCGGCGAATGGCAATTTCTTTTAGAATTTTTAGAAATGCCTCGACATGCGGTAACGCGCCGCCACCGCCGGCGCTGCCAATTATTAAAGGAATATTCAGTTTTCGTGCATTGACTAATGCTGGTTCCAAGTCCCTGGCAATCTGCATCGGCTTAACAAACCCTTTGCCGCTTCCCAGATAGTAAGGTCCTGGGTCGGTAGAACCGTTGTCTGCGCCAATGAAATTAAAGCCCTGATTTTCACAGCAAGTGAGATTGTCAATCGGATAGCCGTATCCCAGCATTCCACAAACCGATAAGTATCGTATAGACTGCATTCTTAACCTTCCTGCCCGGCGTTCACATGTGTATAAGCATAGTCTGGTGAAATCCCGAGTTTTTTGTATAAGCCCGGCAGATTTTTACGAACGTCTTTGTTAAGCTCTTCAAAATAATTGCGTCCATGGGCATCCATATCCACGAAGAACGGGCCAAATTTTTCAACTTCAAAAACCCATGTCGCCTCCGTCTTGCCCAATTCATTTAGAAAGTAAACGGTATGTACTTTCTTAACCTGTTTGGCAAGCTGGTTGCCGCAGATGCCAATCTTACTTAAATGAACGCCTTGTACGGCAGCCAGTGCCGAGGATGTTTCAGACCCCATTGTTGTTTTGCCGATGACCGTCCGCAGATTCAGTTTTTTTATAACCTGGCCGCTATATCGCTCAAAACGAATACTTGATGTCGGTTCAATACTGACTATCTCCCAACCGGTATCGGTTTGCTGCATCACCGGACCAACGTGAAAGAAGCAATTAATTTTTTCGAAATCAATAGGCGGCAGAATATTTTCCTCGACAACACGTATATGAAAACGGCTGCGGCCGGTAAATATCATTCCGCTTACCGTAACAATTTGCCCCAATTTTAATTTTTCGGATTCTTTAGAGGATAAAGGCAGCTTCAGGTCACAAATATTTTCAGCCATTGATGTCTCCTGTATATGTAATCTCGCCTGAGCCGTTAACTTTTGCTTTCCAGCGGCGACAGATAGAACATTGAGCGTTAATTGCTACCGGCAGTGCAGCAGTATGTGTAACAGCCGTACTAATATGAAGGCTCAAGACAGCGTTAATGCCGCGTGCACCCATTGGGCCGATACCCATTTCGCGAATGGTGTCGAGCAGTTTTCTTTCCATCTCGGCAATTTGAGGTTCCGGGTTGTGTGTTCCCAGGGGACTTAACACTGCTGCTTCTTTGGCGATTTGCATACAGACATCTGCTGTGCCGCCGATGCCGACACCGACAATAACCGGCGGACAAACTTTCCCTGCATAGCAACTATCGTAAATGCTCTCGATAATAAATTTAAAAATGCCGGCCTGTCCGTCAGACGGATACATCATCCGGTAAAAAGTGCCGAATATTTCGGAGCCACCGCCTTTGGGTACAGCTATAATCTCAAGCTCGTCACCGTCGCCGTCAAATTTCAAATGAATTTTCGGCATTTCGGCACCGATATTATTGCCTGGATTTTTGCGAGTCAATGGATCAACCATCGTTGGACGCAGGAAGTTCTTTTCAGTCGCTTCGGCAGTTGCATCTTTGGCGGCCTGCCACAATGAACCAAATCCGCCTTCCAGTTGTGCAGCGTTGCCTACTCGGATGAAAAATAATGGAAAACCTGTATCCGCACAAACCAGCCCCTTGCCTTCGGCGGCCAAACGAGCGTTCTCCAGCGTAACTTCCATATGCTTTCTGGACAAAGAATCTGTTTCTTCGGAATAAGCTTTTTCCAAATGCATTTTTACATCCGGCGGCATTAATGTTGATGCCTTTACCATGGCGTTATACATCGCCGTTTTAAGTGTGTTTTTTGTAATCATCGTCTTTCTTGCAAAAATTTAATAATAAATTTGTCGTTTATTTCTCGATAAATTACTCAATTGCTTGGATTGCTGTCAGTGTGTCGACGGCGACTTCTGGCCATAGTAATAATACCCCGGCTCGGCAAAGAACGGTGTATAGGGTAACCCATAACCCGGACAACCCGTAATACAAACCATCGTGGCATCAATCCCCATCTGACCATACCGGGGACACATTTTCTGCGGAGGCTGAAGCCACACTCCGCCGGGTGCCAGCACCTTATCCAATCCCATTTCATAGATAAAACTGTGTCCGGCCCCGGGCACTATCGCCAGTTGAGCATTAACCTTATGGTGCTGAAGATGAGTAATAAATCCAATGCTGTCTGATAGCTGAACCGAGGTGTCGGCATCGCCATGAACAATCAGCAACCCTTCAAAGTCCGCCGGGTTCATGTTCATCGGGTCCACATCCGAAAGTGATGAGGCGGTTGCTTTGATCCGTTCTGAATAGACCGTCTTGAATGCGGTCAAGTCACAGGGGGCACAATGTGCAATGCACCCGATGATCTTCGGAACCCTGTCGACCACGCCGTCCTGTTTCCACGCTTCAGCCTTGGCTCGCAGACACAGGGCAAGATGTCCGCCCGCTGAAGAACCTACGGTAATTGCTTTCGAGGCATCAATTCCGAATACAGAGGCATTATCCACCAGAAACTGCAGACTGCTCATCAAGTCATGCTTGATATTTTCCCACATAGCCGGATTTGTTTTCCAATCCGGATAATCCGGCAGACGACGATAACCCAGACACGCTACCGAATATCCCTGTCGGACCCAAAAAATTGCCGGCTGATAGCACCAGGCCCGTTCACCACGAAACCATCCGCCGCCGTGAATCATCACAATCATCGGAGCCTTGGGGTTGTCGATCGGGCGAAACACGTCCAGCTTCTGACGCGGATGATCTGTGTCAAAGGGAACATTTAAAAACTGAAGAACGGTTTTATCACCCGGATTAATGTGTCCATATGCAGCCAGCATTTCGGCCGACGGAGATGCAGGGGCATTCACGCTGATATTCGTCTTCACCGACCTGTCAACGGAACCACCATCCCGAACCGGATTTGCGGCCGTCATTGAGAAACTCATACCCTCTTTCGGAATATTTCGAACCGCCATGTTGGCCTGCAAAGAACCGCTGAAAATCAAAACAGCAAAAAAGAGAGAAAGCTGACTTAATAAATCTTTCATACTATTCCTAAATGAAATTCAAACAACGTCCTCTATTTATTTGAATTCGTTAATAAAATAAATCCAGACTTCAATCAATAACTCTTCAACAGCGGAAAGGGACGGTTCATACGCTTGGCCAGATTTATTGCATTAAGCCCCAAAATCTTTTCTTTTTCAGTTTCAGATATATCCGCAAAAGCAATCGGGCCAATCGAGGTCGCGATATCTAAATCTAACGCATCAGAACCATGCAGAATCTTTTCAATCGGCATACAATTAACCATTTCTTTTATCGGTGAAAAATATCCTTCAACAAATGAAGCACAGGTACACTGGTATACATTCTCATATTTGTCAACAAGGTGTTTGTACATCGTCGAGGCATGGCCGATAATGAAAAAAACTTCAGGAAAATTTTTTGCCCAATGTTCAAGACGATCAGACGTTCCCCAGTTATGAGCCAGAGCAACCCAATTTTTATCGCGAGCATAATCAAACGCCGCGGAAAAATCGACATTCTCTTCAACTCCCTGATACTGGTGCAGAATTTTGATACCACGACTGCCCGCCGCGTTGCCGTCTTCCAAAATTGAATTCCAATCCTGTGGAAATCCCGCGTGAATTGCAGTCAACGGAGATAGCCTTGATGGATTTTCCTTGTGCATTTTGTAAACCGAATTGTTTTTAGGTGCGACATCGGTAGTTACATTTATACTAAACGTAAAAATGTGATCAACTCCGAATTTGTCAAGATACGGAATAACATGTTCTGAAGTATTGAATGGAATATAATAATATTCGCTTGATCGTCCCATGTGGGTATGAAAATCAATCACAGGGATATGATCCAGCGGTATTCCTGACTTAAAACGTTCTGCTATTTCGCTTTTTTGTTTAGTCATAATTTGCCTCGCTTATGATTTCACGTATATTTCCCGAAGCGATTGCCTGTTTATCTGATTCCGAGATGTCGGCGTAATTAACCAGTCCGTGAAACGAGCCCGGATTTAAAAAGGGTAGGCCAAGACTGAAGATAAGCCGTTTTGGTCCGAATGTTTCGCAGAGTTGTCTAACCATTTGTGACTGCCAGATGGAGGACAGTATTAATTTGAGATTCTCTGCTTGTGAAAGGGCGTCAAAAAGTGGCCGGTTGGCCCGCGAACGCCACTCCCATGTGATCACCGGCAATTGTGGAAATCGGCTGCAAAAATCCGTCATGTGATACCAGTCGATGACATCTTGTCCACTGTCCCAGGCCCGATGTGCCAGCAAAAGCGGGATTTTACGTTCTTCGAGTAACGCTGCCAGTTCCAAAAATCGGATACTCCGGTCCACTCGCCAGTCACGCATCAGAGGGTTTGCCATAATGGCTTTTGCATTGTGTTCTAATGCGCGTTTCAAAAATTGTTTTGGCGATTCTTTAATGACATAAGCCGGATCAAAAGCCCAGATTTTATGCACACGCGGATCATTGAATTGACCAACCGTGATATTATTAAGCTCAGGATCGTTCAAAGCAACCGTAGAGTAAACCAGTGCTTCCTGAACAAAATAAGTGTCCATAAGCTTCAGGGCGTCTATGAACCCATTCGGTGACTGAGCGGCAGCTCGATTGATTCGTCCAACAGGCAGAAACGCGTCAAAATATTCCAGATTTTTATTTTCCATTTTTTTCACAACTTAGCCCTTATGCAGAATTATCGAATTAATCAGCGGCTGCCTATCACTACACGCGATCTCAAAAATACTAAGCCATAATTTCGGCCATTTCTTGTGTGACTTCCCATTCCAGCGGAAGACCATTCATATATCGCCGTAGTTCCTGAACCATATAATCCCCCATTCGTCGGCATTCAGCTCCTATTGAACCCGCGATATGCGCCGACAGAATAATGTTTTTTAGAGTATAAAGCGGCGAATTTTCTTTTGGCGGTTCGGGAGCAGTTACATCCAGCAGGGCGGTCAGATCGCTACGGTGTGTGAAGGCATCGATCAGGCCTTCTTCATCGACGATTGCTCCGCGAGCGGTATTAATAAAGGTTGCATAAGGCTTCATTAGATGGAAATGCTGACTGGTTATCATTCCTTTTGTTTGCTCATTTAGCGGGGCATGGAGACTGATCACATCTGCGTTTCTGAAAACATCTTCAAGCGAGCAAAGTTCAACATTTAACATTTGTGCTGTCTCTTGGGTGACATAGGGATCATAACCAACAATCTTAATGTTGAAAGGTAACAGCCGTTGACACAGACATCGGGAAATTGTTCCCAGAGATATCAGTCCGACAGTTGAGCCATAGACTCCCGGTCCCACACACTCGGAGCTGATAAATGTTTTTTGACTTCGAGCTTGTCTTGCATGATACCAGTAAGCCTTTAGGCTTAATAGTATTTGCCCGAGTGTAAATTCCGCCACTGGAATCGCATTGGCGGCAAAAGCGCTGGTAATTTTAATGCCTCGTTCCCACGCTTGTTCGGTAATAAAGTATTTAATGGTACCGGAGCCATAAAAGATAACTTTCAGATTCGGCGCATTATTTAAAAATTCTTCATCAAGAACGGGTAGGCCCCAACCTGAAAAAATTATATCGGCATCATTTAGCACCATTGGGTTGGTTTTGATCATTGCTGGAGTTTGCAGAGGAGCATAAATATCCACATGTCGGTAGATTTCAGATAATTCATTTGGCCCGTAGATTCTGTCGTAAGCAGCTTGATGGAGAACAAAAAGGCCTTTTAGTTTGCGTTGAGTCATGTGTTCATTTTCCTGTATATTTAAATCAACTTCTTCGTTGATTCTCTAATGATAATATTTCCATTCAATAATATTTTTTTTGTGGGTGATGTGGGTTTTTTGATTTGCTCAAACAATGAGTCCACCAGATTTTCGGCTAAATGGTCTGTATTGATTGCAAATGTGGTCAATGCGGGAGTAATCAAATCATCGTACATTTCATTTCCGACCCCTACAACGGATATTTGATCCGGAACCTTGATTCCAATTTCTTTAAAAGCCCGGATGGCTCGGATAGCCATTTCGTCATAGTTGGCAAATAGTGCTGTTGCATTTGTTTTCGCAATTTCTTTGACTGTCTCATTAATTTTATCCTGCCGGCAGGGACACTGAAAAAAAAGTTCCGGCCGCACCGGTAATTTGTGTTGATTAAGCATGTTCAAGTAACCGTCATATCGGGGGTCGGCATTGGAATTTGTCAAGAAGGCGATATTATTGTGTCCCAATTCTATCAGGTGTTTAGTCATTACCATTCCGGACAACTTGAAATCGCCGATTACCTGACTTGCCGGTGAATAATCATATTGGCCAAGGACGACGAAAGGGATATTTTTGCTGATAAGCGTCTCGATCGCAACCATTTTGCCTTCAAAATGGGAGTGGTTTATGATAACCCCATCGTATCCTCTGCAGATACACGACTTGATGGCCTCTTCGTTAAGTTGGTCGTCGTCGTAAGTTACGAATATGTGGATGTCGTAACTCATGGATGAAAGCAGACGGGTAATCTGCTTTACAAGAGGATCTATCGGCTGATTTCTCAGCGACTGAAGGATTAAACCAACAATATGAGTTTTTTGCTGTACAAGGGCACGTGCATTGAGGTTAGGGGTATAATTGAGCCGGTCAGATACTTCCATGATTTTTTCTAAAGTGGAAGATTTGACTGAATCCGGCAATGTAAAAGCCCTGCTTACGGTCGAAACCGATACATTCAGTTCTTTTGCAATTGTTTTCAACGTAGCTTTATTTTTGTTTGTCAATACCACTTTCTTATTACCTTGCGTTTTTCAAAGCACTTCAAAATATTACGTATATTTCAAATTCTCAGGATAACCAGCAAAACAAGACTTTTTATTTTGAATATTGATTCATGACTTGTACGTGTCATAATTTCCGAAACAAATAATAACGTTATCATTATACAAATATTTCCACTGTAATGCAAGTCTTTTTGTAAGATTATTTAAAATAAAGCGTTACGTTGTTCCTGTTTTATTCGATTTTTGATTTTTTTAAATGAGAACGTGGATTTTTTTTAAAAAGCAGATTAAAACTGCTAACGATTGCAAAAAAAACTTGACAATTGTTTTTTATTTAGCTATATTTAAGGCATAAATGCTTTTTAAGGTTAAAAAAATAATTGGTAACGTTTGCATATTTTTTGTTGAGTTTGTTTTTGGTAATCGGTGTTTTTTTTATTGAATTATCAGGAACGGTGACGTTTCACTATAATGTGGTGACGGTATTTTTCCTTTTGGTCTTCAGTGTATTTATGGAATTTCCAAAGAGAAAATCGGGGTGTAAGGTTGGGTGTGTCACTCGACCGAGAAAAGACCCCGTGAGTTGTTATTTTGTAAGGAGGTGGAAAGATGAAGAAAGTTAACCTACTGATGTTGGCCGGAATTTTGATTACTGCTGCAGGAGTAACGGAAGCGGCGTTGCTGAGTTCTGATGCCCAAACGGTTGCACTTTGGCACATGGATTCTGTATACATGACAACATCGCGAACTATGGTGAATTCCGATGGCGGAACCAACTCCCTGGTGTTTGGGAGTACTACAAGTACAAATACCAACAACGCAAAGTATCCGGTGTTGGCAGATGACGGATATGACGGAAAAGCACTGCAGTTTGACGGTGTCGATGATATGGCCTATACCGCCTACGGAAATTGGGCCGGGTATGATTCTGTTCAGGTTGAATTGTGGTTTAATCCCAGTCGCCTGTCAGGCACCCAGACGCTTATTTCAGCGGGTTCCGACGGTTCGCCGTGGGAGTTGCGATTATCGGGCAGTACTCTCTATTTTTACGCATGGTTTTATCCCATTGCCGGTGGTTCCGGCTCAGTTAACAGCGTAACCCGTACGGCTGTTTTGGGAGAGTGGAATCATGTTATTGCAACCATCAATGATGGTACCATTTCACTGACTTTGGGGGCCAGTACGGCGACCAAAACTTACAATGCCGCAACAACCCAACTGAATCCTTCCACCCAAACGATGTATGTGGGCAACAGAGCGACGAAATATTACTACCAGGGTTTGATTGATGAAGTGAAAGTGTCTTATATTCCGGAACCGGCAACATTATCCTTGCTGGGGTTGGGAACCATCGGGTGTTTATTGCGAAAAAAGAGAGTTTAACAAACTGTATGAGTGAATGCGATTTAACCGATAGCAAGACAAGAAACATGTTTGCGTGAATTCCGGCTTTTCGGGTTAGTGTTTGCTTTTAATCATTGGGATTTGGTTAAGGAATATGTTGATGATAAAAAAGAAATCAATTGCACAAAATCGGAACGAACGTGCATTTACGCTGGTCGAGCTTCTTGTTGTGATATCCATTATTGGGATGCTAATGTCTATTATGCTTCCTGCTTTGTCGGCGGCAAAGCGGAAGGCGGAAACCCTGATTTGTCAAACGCGACTCAAGGATATCGGTACAGCGTTTCAGGCGTATCAATTGGACTACGAAAACCGGTTGCCGCCGTCTTGGCCGTTTAAAAGTGAAATAGCTGCCGGCATCGAGGAAGGCAAGACACGATGGTTTGTACGTCTCAAACGTTACTATGATAGTTCGAAATCGAAAGTTGCGGCATCAACTACAATCGACGCGCAGTCTTACAAATTGTTTAAATGCCCGGTGGCGGAAAAATATATAGGGAAGGAGTACGGAGGTGTAGGGGCTATTGGTGTTTTTGGTTATAACTGGTATTTCACGGAAACAGGCGAAGGCGGGACAGGGGGAAATCCACAATATTCATGGTGGAAAGCGCCGATAAACATCAAGATGCCCAGCGAATTGCCGCTGATGGGTGATGACGATCCACGCGACCCGTATGATAAATGGGGGAAGATTAACCGGCCGGGTTGGCGGATGGGGGTTGACAACCCGCATCCTGCGGCTTACGCCAAAGGCTGGATGAACGGCGATTACAGGTCAAACCGAGAAAACAAGTATGGTCCGGCACCCAATCACGGCCGACGATGCGACTTTTTAATGGCGGATAGCCATGTTGAATTAAGAGATGTCTGTTCGGCCGGAAGTTGGCCTTGGCTAGGCAGCGACGCCAAGACTCAGAAAAGCGGCAAGGCATTTCATCCTGTCCGAAATACGTCGGTAAATCCATAGTATTATTTTATTGACGAAACGAGTTTATAAATCCTACTTTTTTACTTGGAGGTTTGTTATGAAATTGCAGTGGGCACTGTTAATTGTTTTGGTGACTATTACTTCGCAATGTGCTATCAGCGCTCCGTTAAGCGACGATTCCCAAACTATTGCGTTGTGGCACATGGATTCCGTTTTTACTACAACATCTAGAACATGGATTGATGATGATGAGAGCAGCCCTTTTAGTCCGGCTCGAGACAATGACTTGTGTTTTGGAAACAGCAGTAACGCTGCTTCGACCTATCCGAGGTTGACGATTGGAAACGGCGGCTATGACGGCGAGGCGATGGTATTTGATGGTAATGATATGTGTTATACTCCCTTTAAAAACTGGGCAGGGTATGATTCACTTCGAATTGAGTTCTGGTTCAAGCACGCAGGAGCTGCTGATCAGACGCTTATGGCTGTGAATACCGGAACTCCATGGGAGCTTCGTATTACCGGTACAACCACATTGACATTTTACCCATGGTTTGAATATATCGCTGGAGGATCAGCGGGCGCAAAGAGCGTGGCTCGTTCGTTCACGGCCGGAGCGTGGAATCATGTTATTGCGACGGTTTATAACGGCACAATCTCATTGGAGATTAACGGCAATTATACATCTCGTACCTATGATACTGGAACGGAAATGCTGAATGACGCAAGCGGTAATTATATTGTGATGGGATGTAAGCAGGCTGGTAACAGATATTACCAGGGGTTGATTGATGAGGTGAAGATATCGATACCTTCTATTCCATTTATCTATCCGGAACAATATTATCCTTACGAAGATGCTTATGGTACTTATATGTTATGGCATATGGATGAGACGACTGCCTCTTCGTCCAATCTGTCAACGATTGCCGATGATGACAGTGCCAATCCTAATCGAGGTTATGATTTATACCTGATGTATAATACGGGTTTTGTAACGCCTGAATCCGGGAGTGGTCCCCAACTGGTCGATTCGTTTGATTCGGTATCCGAAGCTAATTTCTGCAATGCGATATCTTTTGACGGTCTTCATGATAAGGCCAGAGTGAATGTGCAAAACAGCAATCTCGGTGTTGACGGTTCCAATTTTAAGATAGATGCCTGGGTTAAGCTGGATGATCAGATTTCGACGTATGGTTCGAACAGACGATATTATATTATGATGCATAACCCGCGGTTTGCTGTTTATCTGGTAGATACAGAGTCTTCTGGTTGGCAGATTCATTATACCTGCTGGTATAGCGGTGGAGGCTGGACGTTAGTTGCCAGTTATCCCAACCATACGGATTGGCATCATATCAGCGCTCAATGGTATAACGGTTTGCAGAAATTGTATGTCGATGGTGAGTTGAAGACGTCCAAAACAAACGGTGCAACGACAGTCGCAAATGGCAGTGGCTACCTGTATCTGGGGGCGTACGACGGGATTGATTCCTCACGATATTTTTGGGGTATGATGGACGAAGTGCGTATTTCACAGGCGGTTTATGCGGCTCCCTCATGCGGATACTGGGGATATTACTCGGCTGACTTTAATAAGGACTGCGTTGTTGATATGGCGGACATGGCAGTGGTATTTGAACATTGGCTCGAATGTTCAATCCCAGGCCAAACTGGTTGTGAAGAATTTTAAATAATACCTCTGATATATCCAAGGAGATAACAATGAAACGTTTATTGTATTCAATTTCAATAGTGATATTTATGCTTTTGCAGGCGAGAGCGTTTGGAAATATCAATTACCTTGTCCCGCTGACGACAGCGGCGCCGGTAATTGATGGCGATATTAGTACGGATTGGCAGGATGCTCTTTCCGTGAATATCGTTTATCCTGCCATTGTAACTGCCCCTAACGAAGGGTCAGTTACCGGGGATATACCGGATGACGCAGCCGATATTAGTGGTACTGTCTATTTGAAGTGGGATTTTGAGTATTTGTATGTTGCCGTAAGGGTTCATGATCAAGTGTTGAATTTTTGGCAAACAGCTCCCGGCCCGTTTAATAGTCAGGATGTTTTTCAAATGTGCTTTAACCCCTTAAATGCCGCCACAACATACAGTGCAACAACGACTCCAATTTATGATTTTGCTGTTAGAGACAGCAGTAATAACGGTCCTTTCCTGTATAAGCATAC
This sequence comes from Planctomycetes bacterium GWF2_42_9, assembly GCA_001825675.1. Classification (GTDB taxonomy): domain Bacteria; phylum Planctomycetota; class Phycisphaerae; order Sedimentisphaerales; family UBA12454; genus UBA12454. The sequence goes on from MHYA01000077.1 coordinate 23,600, forward strand.
CGGCGATGTGTATGCTTTGCCCAATGCTGAGCTTGGGGGACAAGTATTGACTGATGGTTATATTATCGAAGCAAAGTTACCTTGGGGTGATTTTAGTCATACTCCTTTGCCGGGGGATGTTCATGGTGTCGGATTCATTTTGGTAGACAGTGATGGTGGTACTGTTGTTGAAACTTATATGTATGATTATGGGAATAATGGAACAACCGGCATAAATACTGTAAGCGGTTGGAACACAATAACACTTATCGGTGAGAATAATTGCGGCCTCTGGGGTATTCCTGTCGGTGATATTAATATGGATTGTTTGGTGGATTTGGAAGATTTTGCGATTATTGCTTTACAATGGATGGGTTGCACATTGCCTTCTGAACCGACCTGCGTCGATATGCGATATTAAAGAAAATGTTGGTATTGTTTTTGCGGGCGAGGCGGGGCAACCTCGCCCGTATTATTAAAAATTCTTTAGAAAAAGAACATTGTTGTTATAATAATGTGTGACATCGCTTGTTAGTAGTGCAAGCAGTACAGGAGTTTTGCTATGGCAATTGAGGCCAAAAACGCAAAGATTGTAATTGTAATATTTCTCTTATTAGCCGGCATTGCTTCGGCGGCCAACCCCAAATTATTTTTTACAGCGAACGAGATTCCTGCACTCAAAGCGTTGCGATACAATTCAGAGTTATCTCCAATCTGGAACTCGATAAAAGCACGTGCAGATGCGTATTGTACCCCAAGTGACCCATTATACATCGACCCAACAAACTCTTCCTGGTTTCTGACTGCCGATTACGGCTGGTATGGTCGTGATATGCAGGGGTATGTAGAAACCATTGGTTTTGTATATCAGATAACCGGCAACTCGTTTTATGGTACTCACGGGGCCGCAATCTTATGTGCCGCCGCTGATTATGTTGCCCCGGCCAACAGCCTGCTAAGCAAGAACATCGATATGATGCGGACGCTGGCGGTTGGTTATGACTGGCTGGCCTCGGCCATGACGCCTGCCCAGAAGGCCAAGATCGAAACTGTCGCAAAAGAGTATATCGAATGGAGTCTTAATAATCTTGACGGTACTTCTTGGACGCCATATCATAACTTTACAGGGGTGGCTTTTGGCGGTACCGGACTGCTGGCACTGGCGGTTGAGGATGCCTTTCCATCAGAGGCGCCGGCCTGGATAGGACATGCTCAAACCTGTGTTGAAAGCTGGTTCCAAAACGGCTTTGACGCTACCGGTGCCTATGTAGAGGGCCACAGCTATATGCACTACGGCCTGTCCAATGCGGTTGCTTTTGGACATGCCTTGAATTTCAACAAACAAATCGATATCCTCTCCCATCCGCATCTTCTGCAACTGCCTATTTTTCTGGCGATGACACGTCTGCCGGGAACGGATATCTATGAAGCCCGGAACGACTCAAACTTTTCGACCTACATGAATATTGCTATTCTGTACCTTTGTCAGGCGAACAACAGTTCCCTGTTGCGATGGCTTTGGGATAGAGCCCAGTTATATGTAACTGCGACAAGTTCCGGTGATGGCGGTTATCTTCCGGATTATCATTCCGGCGGCTATTCACCGTTCCGTATGGTTTGGTACAACAGTGTGATTCCGCAAAGTGATGTTGATTCGAGCTTACCGCTGTGTGAGCATTTTACCCAGCGCGGGTTGGTTGCGTTCAGGAGCGGTTGGAATGTCAACGACACCCTGTTTACCGTAGAAGCCGGGCCGTATTACTTTGTTACACATAATCAGGCCGATAAGGGACATTTTGGATTCTACGGCCTGGGGTACCAGTGGGCGACGGATCTCGGTTATCGCGTCGATGAAACCTCCGCACATAGTTGTATTCTGGTGGATGGGGTCGGTCAGGCCCTGTCGGCAGGAGGAGGACGCGGGACTAATGGTGCTATTTTGAGTTATAAGGATACTCCCAATTATGGTTATGTGCTTGCCGATGCAACTTCGGCTTATAATACAAATAATTTGGGCGAGCCGGGGGCTGTGGTTGAACATGCTCTGCGTCATTCGGTGTATGTCCGTCCGAAAAATGACAAGCCGGCCTATGCGGTTATTTTTGACGATATCAAGAAAGACAATTCCAATCATACTTATACATGGCAATTGCTCTCGGCAACCAACATGGATATGCGTCTTGGCCCGAACACTCCAGCAGTAATGCCATTGGAATATGTGGTGACGCCGGTGGACGCTACGGGTACAGGACAAGCGGTATGGACAGTTCAGGTTCCGGAAGATGGAGTTTATACGTTGTGGGGAAAGGTCCGGCCTGGCGGGTCGTCTATTTCTGGATCAGATTCATTCTATGTGCAGGTGGATAGCTTGTCGCAGGTAGATTGGCACTTTGCTGCAATATCTTCGACAGGTTGGGTGTGGGATAAGGTAAAAAGCGGAGTTGACCGGGTGGATGTTACATTCAGTCTGACGGCGGGGACACATCAGATAAAGTTTAAGACAAGAGAAGCCGGTGCACAGCTTGCGGCTGCATTTTTGAGCAGTGACTCTGCGGCTGTGTCACCATTTACACCCTACAGTACCAATGGGATTTATCTTGAGGCGGCTCAGGCTGCAATTACCACTCCGATGGTTTTTGCTCCGAGCAATGCGACGATGCAGGTAGTGATGGATGCTGCATCGACGATGACCTACGGATATGACTTCTGCGATAGATATCCCCGTCTGCGGGCCAACTGCGACGCTGTCAATCCGAAGTTTATCAGCTTTATGATGCCGCATTATAATGGCCAGGCACTGCCGGAAGTGACTTTTTCGGATGTTCCCGAAGGGCGAAAGATAAACATTCGCTGGCCGGATAGATATGATAATATGATATGGACGGCTGACGGTGTTGAGGTCTATGTTGATACCTGTCTGACGATAGTTCCGGCGGATCTGAATGGTGACTGTGTTGTAGATTTTTCAGATTTTGCAATTTTCTCCCAATACTGGCTGGATTGTACCATGCCGTCAACGCCAGATTGCGAACGGGCCAACTAAACAAGTTTTATTGTTCAAAATGATTGGATTGACAGATAAATTATTTAATTCTCTTGGGGTATATTCTTTTTTGATTCTATCAATTTCTCAAACGATTTTACGGATGGATATATGGATTATATGAAATATGTCATTGTAGCGATATACTTTGTTTTCCTGATTTTGATCGGGATGCTGGTCAAAAGGCAGAATGCCAATCAGAGCGATTATTTTCGTTCAGGCTGTCGCGGCAGTTGGTGGCTGATCGGAATGAGTCTGTATATGAGTAGCATAAGCACTCAAACATTTATCGCTAATGCCGGTGTTGCCTACATGGCAGGTGCGAGTGTTTTGATGATATATTTGGTTGATACAGTATGTTATGTAGTCCTTGCTCT
>MHYA01000077.1:27028-27393 GCA_001825675.1 Planctomycetes bacterium GWF2_42_9
GCGATTTGGTTCATCTTTTCAACAGTTTTTTGCATATTACAGTATGATTGTGATGATTATAATCGCAGGTCTGGGGTTGTATCAACTGGCGTTATTTACACATATAGCTTTTAAATTTCCGATAGTAGCAGTTGTTGTAGCTTTAGGCGGGATAGTCCTTATCTATACATTTATCGGAGGCTGTTGGGCGGTTTTAGTGGGGGCGTTTCTTCAGAGTATAATATTTATACCAATGATAATTCTTTTAGCATACTTGTCATTGAAGCAAATCGGAGGTCTATCGGGCTTTTTTGAAACGATAAAAAACTCCCCGGAATTCTCAAGAGATTTTGCGGTAGTTAAGGATAACAGCCCGAATGGTTTGT
>MHYA01000077.1:27408-27716 GCA_001825675.1 Planctomycetes bacterium GWF2_42_9
TTGATGGCCGTAATGATTGCGCAGGTTTACGCATGTCTTGGTATGAGCGGCGGGCACAGATTTTTCGCATCCAAAGACGGACGTGAGGCAAACAAAGCGGCATTGCTATGTTTAATAGTTTCGACCATCGGCGCATGTGTGTATTTTATTCCACCTATGGTTGCCAGGATGCTTTATAGTTCGGAGCTTATGGCTGCGAATATTCCAAATCCGCAGGATATATCTTATGCGTTTATGAGTGAAAAATTTCTGCCATATGGTTTTTTGCCTCTAATGATAGTTGCTATGTTTGCAGCACAGATAACCAG
>MHYA01000078.1:0-4719 GCA_001825675.1 Planctomycetes bacterium GWF2_42_9
AGTTTATCTTAAAAACTACAAGAATTTAAAAGTACACCCTACCTCGCCCTGTCATTACATTTTTTTTAAAAAATCTTGACTTATATATATTATCAAATTAAAATATTACTAATTATAAAATCTTTGTGAATAAGGTATTTATATTCTTTTTCTTAATAATTTTCAAGTTTAAATGTATTTTTTGTTGTATACTATCATTATCTGAAAATGTATGTTTATGAAAGTTTTAAAGCAAATCATTTCCATACTTTTTTTAGTAATAATTATTCACATTCCTGCTAATTCTTCAATATGGCTTGAATCAGATACGGGTTTAGGCAAATACGATTACATTGAAAAAGACGCGACTACATTTTTTCATTATGGAGTTAATTGGGCTGCGTGGAACCGGAGCGGCGTTTTTGTAACCGCTAATAACTGGACGAATCAGGCTTATTATACAGGAAACTATGTTCATGACGCCGGCGCAAATAAGCATCTTTCTACCGGCAATCTGAATTCCTCGTGGCATACCGATTGGAAAGCAGGCGCGCCAATATCAATATCATCAGCAATAGACGCTGACGGCGATGATCCGTGGACTGAAAATGAATCATTGGCCAATGAATTTATGATTTTGGATGTAGTAAAAAAGGATATACCGGACAGCATTTTCACTTCCGCGTCAGGAACCAATAATATTGTTTTACAGTTTTATATTGATGCCGGTACAAACGTTGGCAGGAAGCTAAAAAGGTTATGGATTCACAACAATGGAACACTTCAGGAAACTGACGACATCCCTGCGGATTCCATCCGACTATATTACGAGACAGGGACTACGTTTGATTTTGACGGCGACGAGTCTTATCAGACATTAAACGGCAGCTCCGGCTCTTCCACGGATGAAACATGGGGCCGCGATGACCTGCCGGATTTAGTAATTCCAAGTGATGGGACAAATAAATTATTTTGTTATGTTGTGATACAAAGTATAAATGGAAGCGGGCTTAATAAAACAGCACAGTTTGAACTGATCAATGATGGACTAAGCCTTGACGGATATGGAACCCAACTTAGAAATCTCGTCAGAATTGATCCGGTAACAAATTCCAATATTCAAATAGTTGCAAATAATGTTGCGCCCGGACTTCCTGTTATTGTATCTCCTGCAAAAGGAAATGTTTCAAATACTTTGAGACCCACATTTTTTTGGAATACTAACGACGGTCGTTCTTACCGTGGATATTATCAGATACAGATTGCGGAATTTCCAGCAAACTGGGGTGCGCCTCTCTGGGATTCGGGCAAAACAAGGCGCGGCAGCGATTACTCAGATCCGGTATGCGGCGTGAATTTATCTTTGAATAAAACATATTCGTGGCGATTGCAGACGTGGGATGATTATAATTTATCAAGCGGGAGTTATACTTCCGGCAATGATACTTTTATAATTGAGAGGTTTATTGTTGATTCGGATATTAGCGACTGGTACGGCGACAGTACCGCTTCAGGCGATGCGGATAGGATTTCCGGGATGCCGTCACTTTCATCGCAAACGCTAAGTACGCCTTCCACGCCGGGAGGAAAATTATTCTGGAAGGACGCAACAGGCAACGGCCCTATAACCGGCGGAACCGGCGATTGCAGCGATAAAGACAATTACAGCGGCCAGGGCGCCGCGGCATGGGATCTTGATTATTTTTCACTTGCGGTCGGGAAAGAAAATTTATTTTTTATCGCTAAATTCGCAGATCTTGACGAAGCCCGAAAAATACTTTTGCAATTTTCAATAACAACTTCTATGAATGGCAATCGTATTAGATTTTTAAAAGGGCCTGCCGTTGATTGCAGGGATACAACATTTGTAGTTCCGAAAAGCGCATGGCAGTATCTGATAAATGTAAGCGCTGCTGGCCAATATGTAAAAGTATTATCCGCAAATTCACCATTAAACTGGACGGAAAATAAAATTGATTCAGCTCAATTATCAATAAATTACACTAGTAATATAATTGAAATTTCAGTGCCTTTCAGCGCAATCGGCGGAAGAAACGAATATATCAATGATACGATTTATTCTACTCTGTCTATTTACCGCGAAGATGCTTCAAACACGGGTTATCCTTCGCGTTACAACAACGACGGTTCTGACACTCCGGCATCACCATGTGTTGATTGTATTTCCTTAAAACGTGCAACATACCGTGGAAATCTAAAGGACGTTGATATTTTTGAATTCACTTCCATTTATGATCAAACTTTAAATTCATATATAAAAATAATTTTCGGGTCTGATGGCGCTGTTACTTATAACCGGGTTTTTTCAGGAAAAACAGTTGATGGTTTATATGATGATTATCTTGATTATGAATATATGGAAACGCAGAACGGCGATTCACTGTATCTGTCTTTTGACGATGATTATTTTTATATGTGCATTGCGGGAATAGCAGGATTATCTTCTACTGAAAATGATACTTTCGTCGGAGTAGCAATTGATAAAAATTCAGCCGGCGGCCGTGAATCAGGTCCTCTGAACTCGTGGCCCGTCTGGCCTGAAAATTTTAAACCCGAATATTTTATAAAATTTGACGCGGTTACGGACAATAAATTCTGGTTTTACGACGGCAGTGGCGGGAGCTGGCTTGCATCGCAACAGAAAACAAACGGCCTGGCAGGCTGGGCGTTCGCTTATTCAAAAGGCGGAGAATTACAGATACCGCGCAGCGCTATCGGATCGCCGCAGAATAATGATGTAATAAATTTTATGATTTTTGTTTCGGCAAATCCAGAAGCTTCAAAAATAATACATGCGAGTTTTCCTATAAGTAATCCTGTAAATACCGACACAGTATTTGCCGGAGTTTATTTTTATAGTAATACCGATATGGAAGTTTCTTCTGCAAACAGCGCAGTTGACACTACTCTTCCAATAATAAAAATAAATACAATTTCTCACAATGATTCGTATTATAGTAATTCAGTATTCTGGACAAAAGGCAATTTCAATGATTCGCTTTTAATTACATCTTCAGTATCGGACAACAGACAGATTGTCGATTCATCTGTGATATGGAACTTAAATTATAAAAAAAATTCAAATATAGATACTACCGGCGTCGATTCAAACGAAGACGGTATTTTTAATATTTTATTCTCAGGTCCGCCGCCGGAGGATACTCTGATTGTGAAAGTAAGCGCATCAGATTCGTACGGAAATAAAAAAACCGACAGTATAACGATAGGCATTGACAGAACCCCGCCTTTTTATAGTTTTGTCTCTCATACTGGAATAACCGCTGACTCCAAATCTTCGGATTCATTGACTGTTATAATCACTGCATTTGATTCCTGCGGAATAAAATCAGGTTATCCGCGAATAAGCTGGCGAACTGGCGTCAGTGGAAATTATTCTGATTCAATCTTGATGAAATCATTGGGAACCAATAGTTATTCAGGCGATACCGCGATAAACTGGTATTCATATTTTGACGATACAATTTACTGGCGAATTTATTTGAGCGATAATATTTCAAATGAGACATCGTCTCCGCATTATGCGGCAGGCGGATATGAATATATTGAAAAAAGCGCATTACAGATAAAAATAAAATATCCTGCTTTAGTTTCTCACGATACGTACAATAAGCTTATAATAATAAGCGGGACAACATACACAAGTCAAATAGGCGACAGCGTAAAAATTTATGTAAATTCAATTTTAAATTCTGTTTATAAAATTGATTCTGTGAACTCTGATTTTAGCGGAACTGTTGCAATAACCGGTAAAAATGATTCTGTGGTTGTTTATCTGATTGATAAAAATGGAAACGCCGCGCATGACACAGTTTCTGTCAGTTATTATGGAAATCCTTCAATAAAAATCACTTTTCCGCCGAATAATACGGATACATTTTTGACAACTGTTATAATTTCAGGAACATCTGCAAATATTAAAGCTGGAGATTCAGTCAGTTTTTATAATAACGGATCAATTCAAGATATTATAGCTGTTCCTTCGAATTTAAACTGGCAGACGTCTGTAACTATCTCCAACGCCGGCGACAGTATAACCGCAAAAATTACGGATCAATTCGGAAGAATTGCTTACGATACAATTCAGATAAATTATACATCAGGCCCAAAGGTTTTGATTCTGAGGCCTGCGGATCAATCCGAAACATTTCAACAGCAGATTGTTGTTTCAGGAACCGCAGCAACAATGAATCCAGGCGATTCCATAGGAATTTATAATAATTCAATTTTAGTAGATAGCGTGCAGTTGCAGCCGGATTTAAGCTGGTCAAAAAATATTTTATTGAATACTGGAGAAAACACAATAACTGCCGCGGTTTTCAGTCTTACCAAGTATAATTGGCACAGCATTAAAATTTATTATTTTTCAGGATTGGATACGCCGTTTGTAAAAATAACTTCGCCGCTTTCAACTTACGATACTTACGGTTCTTCGGTAAATATACACGGCACAACGTCTGGCGCGCTGCCTGGCGATACAATCGCGCTACGTATAAACGGCGCTCATTATGCGTTTGCATACATTTCAGGCGATTCAAGCTGGAATTGCGATGTAGTTCTTAGCGCAGGACAAAACATTATTTCTGCGCAATTAATCAATCGCGCTGCAAAGACTGCATGGGATACGATTTTGGTAAATTCATATTCGTTCCTTCAGAATCCATCAGTGAAAATTATATCGCCGCTTTCAACTTACGATAC
>MHYA01000078.1:4750-4972 GCA_001825675.1 Planctomycetes bacterium GWF2_42_9
TGCCTGGCGATACAATCGCGCTGCGTATAAACGGCGCTCATTATGCGTTTACATATTTAGCAAGCGATTCAAGCTGGAGTTGTAATTTAGCGCTTGGCGCCGGTCAGAACATTATTTCTGCGCAGATAATCAACCGCGCCATACAGACAGCATGGGATACTATTTTAGTAAATTCATATTCGTTCCTTCAGAATCCATCAGTGAAAATTATATCGCCGCTTT
>MHYA01000079.1:0-4752 GCA_001825675.1 Planctomycetes bacterium GWF2_42_9
TTCTTCGTCCAGCCTGGCACCCAGGGCATATTTGCGCAGGTAGGTAATGGAAGAGGTGTTGTTTATGATGGCCGGGGTGATGCTCATTCCCGGCAGCGGCACCAGTTCCCAGAACGGTTCCCGATCGAGACGGGAGAAGGGAAAGGCGATGCTGCTGGTCTGGCCGAGCGGGATGATCCGCCGCCAGTAGAGGTTGAAGAGTTCGTTCAGCTCCACCAGATCGCCGGTGACGGCGATAAAAGGCGAGGTGATGACGCCCCGATGCACCAGGTCCAGCACCGCCAGCAGCAGGAGCGGCTTGTGCGGGGCCTTGCGCTTGGTGGCCTCGGTCCAGGTTGGACCGGGGGCGCGGTTGAGGGAGGCAAAGTGTTTTAGTGTTGGTGTGAGTGCAGTCATTTACTCTTTATGTCGGAGATGCCGGCTATCTTATCAACTTGGAAGCCTGACCCTGGCAATTCTCCCAGGTGTTGATGCTGAGGATCAGTGTGGTCATGAGATGTGTCCCATATCAAAGTGATTCTGCTTATTCATATTCATGGATAAAACCCCCGCCGCCCATCGCTATGTGGTCCTACGAACAATGTATGTGGAATAAGGCTTAACACGTCAGCAGTAGGTTCATCATTCTCAAGCACAATAAGCTGACCAGGACCACGCCAACCTGCCATCCAATCGAAGAATTTATCAGCAACAGTCATTTCAATAGTGTCTTCATTTAACTTGCCATATTTTGGGTCACGGTACGTTAACACTGGTGAATCGATGGCAACAATGCCGAGGTGTGGTGAATTAATTTGAAGTGCATGCTCCATGACCGCTACTGAATATGCCGTCAGGAATATGGCTCGCTTCCCCTTGCCATATGAAGTGCGAGGACTTTCCAGTAAATAAAGGTCGCACGTTGCTTCATCAAAACTTACCTTGCGGGCTTCATCGAGTACCCAGAGTCCAAGCAATTGTTCCACCCGCGAAACAATACCTGTTATTTCATCAATTGCATTTCTGACAATCTTGGTTTTTGTTTTTTTGGTATTTGGTTCGATGGATTTGCGCTTATCTTCGAATTGTTGCAACTTCTCATAGGTTTTAAGGAATGTAACATATTCGCTGTGCAATTTTGTCAGAGTGGTTAGCTCATGAGATATTGGCGACTTATGGTCTGTGACAATTTCCGCATGTCTACTGGCAAGGGATACCTGTTCAGTTTTCAGATTCTTAATGTTTGCTTCAACTGAATGCAGCTCTGTCTCGATGTCTTTGGTAGCGTTGGTCAGTCCCTGGCGAAGTGCTTCAATTTTCTGATACTCCGCATTAGCCGAAATCGCCATCTGTTCTGCTGACGGCAACTGTTCGTCAGCAGCTTTAGACTGCTGCAAGACAGGGGTGTTGCATAGTGCACATGGCAGAGGGGTAAACGCATCAAAAACAGATGCAGCTGTTCGTATCAATTCCAGCCGTTCCAGGTCACTCAGATACTTACAGTCGAGTAATCGAAACCGCTCCAAGGTCTCCAGTGCTGACGACCGCATACCATCGAAACGGAGTAATTCTCTGCCTATTGATGACATCTTTGAATTTAATGTATTCAGCTCAGCACTATGCTCGCGCAACAAGTTCTGGTTTGCAGTTATCTGTTTATCGATTTTTTCCACCATCAATCGATAATCAATTTCTTTGAATTCTTCTGGCAATTCAGCCTTTAAGGAGTTGATGGCTTCATCCAAGCCCATCAGTTTCCCTTTTTCCCGTATCAAGTCATCATTATTTGAACCCACGACTATGGCTGAATCATCAACTCCAGTCATCATCAGATAGAATGCTGAATTGTGCCTTGTTTTATGTATTACTTGTTCACCAAGAAATCCCTTATCGCTCAGCGTATCCGACTCGGTAAATAAAGAATAATGTCTGAGGTCGCCCGCAGTTATTTTCCCCTTTTTCCCCTCTGCTTTTACTATCTGCGTTTTTCCCAAGCCCAGCATGTTCAGGACAAACGTATTCACATCATGCCCTTTGAGAGCTTGATTTTCAGGAGGAGGTAAGTCGTGGCAACCTTTAAAGAACAGGCTTCCGCCCCCAGCCAATGAGCGAAATGCAGTGTAAGGCTCTCCGCTTGAGGTAGCGAACTGAAAAGAAATCTGGTCATATCCCGATGCAAGTTTTATTTGCTTTGGCTTTGTATCGCTTCCAAGAGCATATTTAAGGCATCCAACAACATACGATTTACCTGTATCTGAAGGTCCCAGTATGAGGTTTGAGTGTTGGGAGAAGTCAATATCAGCAATTGTTTTGTTGGGTCCAGTGACAGCAAGTCGTATTGCTCGAATTCCCATAAATTATTCCTCGTTGAAATCGCTAGATGGCGATACGAACTCTGCTCCCCATCGATGTCCTTCATGGGTAAATAGTTTTTGTAAATCCACAGCCGATTTGTCACCAAGCTTTTCGGCAACCCAACGGCAACGTTCCTTCAGCTTCCATGAATAATTCCCGCCGATAATACCCAGCATTGCAGCCGCATTTTCTCCTGCCTTATATTCAATGCCGGAATCACCGAACTTTACGTCGATAAATCGCCTGCCAGACATTAAATATAAACCTTGCTCGATAATGATGCGCCGGGTGGTGTATTCAGCTCCACGAAGCGGAACCGGAGTGTGCAAGCTTTCTGGTCCCCCAAGGTCGCCTGAATATATGGCGGCATAATCAAGGAATAACAGCTGCTGCAAATCAAGGGAGTGCGGATACACTGACATCAGAATAAATATCATCCGGACGCCAAGCTCAAATGGGCTGTTGAATGGAACTGGATAGTTACTCATCGGGCACCCATTTAACCTTCCCGTCATTTGCTAGATGGTGGCATGCACCCTGTAAGTCGAGTGAATGGATACGGTCTTTGAGTGGATTTGTTGTGGCAGTTAAGGTGGTAACATGCTTCAGTGTTTCATTGAGGCGTTTAAGCCCATCTGAGTGTGTTACATCATCTACTACGGGGCTAATTCCGGTTCGTATGTCTTCCTTCAAGGCGTCGAAAGCGGCAGGGACAAAATCTCTACTGAACCGGTTCAAACTTTCTGCGTGATAAAATTGCTTCCGACAGCTCGCAAAGTGCAGGGTGTGCTTGCTGGGTATATCATTTACTGATGGTACAGACGATTTTTCAAAATCGCCATAAGCCCTCAGAATTTCCGACACATATACTTGTTCTTCAGTTGTTGGATTTTCAGGCATAGGCAGTTGCGGGACAACAGGGGGGAGAAGTTCGAATACAATCCAATGCTTTGCGCTCCTGGAATGGATGGTGAGTAATTCTGAGACCTTCATTTCTTTGATTATTTTGAAATCGAAGGTTGTGATGAAACTTTCTAGGGCTGGAATCAATGGTTGTTTAAATGAACTGAAGTTTCCCGCCTTTGCCTTCCATTCGGTCAGAACTTTTTTCCGGAATATATCTGGATTTCCCAGCAAATCATGAAGAGACGTTCCAACATCTCTTGTACCGCTTATGTAGTAGTTACGTGGTATCGGGTAGTCACCGTTGAAAACATAAAACAAGAATTTTGCAAAATCTGACATCATGTTGGTGGGTGTCAGTGGGTCTTTATATGCTTTTGCTTGAAACAAATCCCATGTGTTAGCTTTTGGAGGGAACACTGTGTAACATGCGATATCGCGCCCCTTATCGCCAGCTCCACCTAACTGCTTGATCTGGAAGTATTTATTTTCTTGTCGCAGCTGTTCACAACAATCAGCAATGAATGTTTCCCATGCAACATCCGTCATCAGGACAATACGTTGTTCCGGAGTAATAGGGGGGGGGCCAGGATGATATGCAGTCGGCATAGAGACTTTCCTAATATCCTAGCGGCAAGTGCTGTGTTTTATGTCGCACGTAAATCCGTACTTTCGTAACTGATGCTCAGTCTCTTCAAATAATTCATTGGATATTCTGGGGTCTAAAACAATTTCATCTATAATCGGTCGCCATTGAATCGGATGCTTACATATGCCATCTTTGATACTTACATTGTCGATGATATACTGATTATCTTTATCATCTGGAATATGGCTAAAAGCAAATCTTATTTCTTTTTCATCTGAAAATTTATTTCGCAAAGCCATGAGGGATGATACGGACATTTGCCCAAGTGAATCCAGAAAATCAGTGTACTGGCTCTCTGCTAGCCATTTATCAATGTCTTCTTTGTCAAAATAATCTACTTTTCCAGTGTGGAACTGCAGCATATAAAAGGGATTATAAAGGTTTAGCATCTCATTCATTATTTTCCCGACCGTAGTCTTGATTCTTATTCCCATATTATTCCGGGTGTAGAGTACCCAACTGAAAGGATTCTCTACCTCATCATACGTCCATGGCGATACATAATAATTTTCGACTATTCCATTTAACGTGAACGACTCTCCGTTCTCATCAGTAAATACCCAGTTAAGTAGGGGGTTCTCGTAACGGTCTTTATATACTGCCGGATTGACCAAGCTAAATTTTGAATTCCTGATGTCAGCAAGTTGATTTGGTAACTCAAAAATTCTGTAAACTGGGAAATCTTCATCCACATCAAAACAGTTTTGTTTGATATAGAGTTTTTTAATTTCTTGTGCAGATGCACCACGAAAGGTCTGCTTGTTAATTTCCAGCTTGATTTCTTTGTCAAATTTCTTTGGCTTGAACATAAGTTGACCTTTTGCATCAAATTTTGGTGAATTACAGTGCTATGTTATTTTTTCCCG
>MHYA01000079.1:4823-5046 GCA_001825675.1 Planctomycetes bacterium GWF2_42_9
ATGCCGCCACTTCATAACTCACCTTCAACAGAAGACAACAACGGTGTCAAGGCTACACATATGACAAAAACATAATTTGCGCTTTGATTTTCACGCACCCCATATGAACTCTTACGCAACACTCAAGACGCCCCTGCACTGCGGATACTGAGAACAGCCCAGAAACTTACTGCCCTTGTTTGCACCTTTGCTTACTTCACGCATAACCATAACACTGCCACAC
>MHYA01000080.1:0-6794 GCA_001825675.1 Planctomycetes bacterium GWF2_42_9
CCACACGGGCCATCAGTACAAACAGGGAGCCGACTACCGCCAGAAGCACGGTAATGACAATGGTCATAATGAGGGCTGAACCCTGACGAGATGCGGATTTGCGTTTAAGTTCCATAATCCACCTGCCTTGAAGAACCAAATAAGTTTATTATTGCTGCAAGTCCACTATGTGGCTGAAGCTTTTGCTAAGCGGCTTGCCGTTGATCTTTGTTTTGGAATAGAGCCTGAACGAGAATTTCAGAGCCTGCGGGTAAGTCTTTATCTTGTGATTATCATTGGCGTCGGCCCAGTTGAGTGCGCCGTTCGGGTCTATCGCGCTAGCGGCGTTAAGCATTTCGATCCTGAAATTCTCTACTCCCTTTGCAATGATAAACGGAACATCATTGCCATCACTGGGAATTAGTGGAATTCTGGTTAAGCTTTGAAGGCCGGAATTATTTGGCTCTGAAACAATATTGGTTATCATCCAGGGCATAGAAGCTTTTTCAATATATTCCGTTTTTTGGGTGTTGGCGGGGTCGGCCCACTCTGTGTCCGCGGTAAAAATTGTCTGGCGTCTTAGCAAATATTTCTGGTCGCCGTCCTTGGGATCTGTTGAAAGGGGGTTGGGTACTTTGTTAGGAACATCCTCTTCCGACATGGCATAAGTTATTTGTGCCATGTTCCCAAAAACTGTCTTATCCGTACCATTATTTTTGTACTGTCTGGTAGTCTGAAAATCACCGTTGGCAACGAACCATATCCTGTCTGCAGCGATTCCGTCATCCGTCGACCGCTTATTATATATGGCAGCAGGCATATCCACTCGTACACCCTGAAAATCGGCTTCGATCTGGTCTGTTATGGCGCGTAGCTTGCGGGAAATCTCGGTTGTAGCGGCGGACATTCGCTGGGCGTCTATGCTTATCTTGAAAACCCAGCCCATTGCCGTCAGGGCGATAGCCATAATGGCTACTGCCACCATAAGCTCGGCAATCGTGAAGCCTTTTGTGTTTGGAGTCTTCATTTTATTTTCATTATCCTCTGGTAGACGCCTATGCAGGGGCTTTTTGAGCCGCCTATTGCCTGCGGGATCACCCATACAGTTGAATCACTTCCCACAGGGTCGCCGCCTTGCCAATCTTTGTCCAGCGTTACAATATCGTCATTGCGGTCGAGGATACGGTAGATTTCGCCCCTGATATCCTCTACTATTGTGCAGTCCGCATTTATGTATTGTTTAAGGTCGGCATCGGTTATTTGTATCTCGCGTTTGCGCCCGGTTACATCGGCAACAGGTATATTAAGCGGCTGGGGCCATGGAATTACATTGTTTAAAATATCAGCAGGATCTGGATATTTTAAGCTTTGCCCGGTCTTGTGCGAAACAAAAACAGTTATAAGCACGGGCACGTTTGTATTTGCAGTATTTTTCTGGGCCTCTTTGATCAGAGCGGACCACTGGTAAAAAGATTCTTTAGTTGAGGGCATAGAAGGGTATAACTGCTCGGAGGTAATAAATGCACGTTTTTTATGATCGATAATCCCTTGTGAATCAGTATCATTGAAATCCAGAACAAAATTGCGATGAATATAACTGCCATAGCCGGAATCATCAGTGTCAAACCATATACGATCAAACCGCAGGCCCGTGCTGACTGTGCTATCTAATTGACTATTGGGGTCAGGCAGCGAATAGATGCGTATTTTCGCAAATGCTTCATCCGCAACAAGCGGAGCGATGGTTTGCTCGGTGGCTGAGGTCGTCAGAAATATGCCGACTGGGAAAGTGCCTGCGACGAAAAGAAGGCCTATCGCCAGTACGCCTATGGCAAGGAGCACTTCCATGAGCGAGAACGCATTATATTGTTTTTTCGCCATGCTAGTATTCTATTAGTTCGCCTGTGTAGCCGTTAATGTAACTGGTTTTAATTGTGCTCAGGTAATCGCTCCAGCGATTATTTTTATCCGTATTTTTGAATTTATCCCGTTCGCATATAACGAACTTATTGACGCTGGTCTCTTCCTCGAAACCTTCGGTAGTATAATCATCCTGGACGAACATGCCGGTGCGATTATCCCGTATATTAACTATCGAATTAAAGACGCTGTCGTCGGAGCCAAAGGCGGATGTATCGGTAGTTGCGGGATTCGCTTTGCCATTTCGATTCCGCACACGCACATCATGTATCATCAGTTTGCCGACAGGGGAGAAGACCACGGTGAAACTGGTGAGGCTGTTGCGTGTTTTGATTCCGGCAGGGGGATCATTATAGAAATCAACATACTTGCTGTCGTTACTATCGGCCTCGAGTACCATTAACTGCTCAGGCAATCTAATGGGTTTTATGCCATCCGCGGCCCTGAATCCATTTGCCAGATCGGTTGCTTTGTAATCGCTTACTACAAAGATCATATACTGGGCTGCATCGGCAGGATAGGTATCGTCTTTATATTCGCATTGAAATCGTATTCCGGCGTATTTGTGTTCTTTTGCGGCGATTGCGCGGGCACTGGCGAGGGCAGAGTTGATCATGCTCTGGGCACCAGTGGATTCGTAGCTTTTTCGCAGTGAGCGGACGGATGGGATCATTATCGCGACGATCATCGCGATGATCGAAACTGATACCATCAGTTCAAAAAGCGTAAAGCCGTCAAAATGTCGTTGTCTTTGCTTCACTTATTCTGTTTCTCTGCTTAAAATGCGGTTTTTAGGACTATTTTCACACATTTTATTGCTCATAAACTAATTTCAGTACACTTCAAACGTTCAATTTGAGGCTTTAAATCTTCAATACCAAGCTTCGTTTGGCCAATTCCAGGCATCGCATTTATTATTCAAGGCTTCAATTTAAAAATACCAAGCTTCCTTTTTGCAAACTCATGCTTGGATTCAGGCCAACTAAGGCTTAATATTCGCAATATCACGCTTCATATTGAAAAATTTAAGCCACATTTGCCTTAAATCACGCCTCAAATTTGCTAAACAAAGCCTCGAATTCATTTTTTTAGACGTTCTTTTTAAATTATAAAGCAACGTTTTCGCAAAACTAAGGCTAGTTATCTTTACTTGTAATATCATCTTCGGTATCGAAAGTCTTATCCGGCCCGGCAGATTCGAGCTTTGGAAAATCCTTTGTGAACTTGAAATCTTTATCAGTTCTGTTCAAGGTGGGAGTAGCCCAAGTCCTGCTATACCGCAGCGGCATATTCCACGGGTCTTGCGTATAGAAGAACGGATATTCGTAAACCTGCATGGTGCCGCCGTATGTGATTTCCAATTCCATATCTTGGGCGGGATTATCCGCATTCTTGGCTGAAAGTGCTTTATCATGCAATTTGCCAAGTATCTTATTGCTCGACGGGGTTCTGCGAAGTGAATAATAAAGCATTCCAGAACCGGCGAACTGCGTATCTAAAGCAGGTGAGACTGTCACAGAGTTGACGTTATACAGAGACTCTATTTCGCTCTTACTAGCATAGTTACAATCCGGCGGGTATTCGTGCCAGTAATCGTAATACTGTTCAAGCGCGGTGCCCAGCATGATAATGGTGCTTTTTGCCAGTTCCTTATTGGCCTGTGCGCGGATGTGGGTAGTCAGGCCTATTACGGCTCCGACGAGAACGGCCAGAACCGCTACGGCGACCATTATCTCTACGCCTGTAAGACCCAAATTTTTCCTATTTCCGCGCATACCTTGTCCGCCAAAAGAGCAAACGCACCTTTTTTATTCACCGAAATTGTAAATATCATCCGCCGTACCGAACAAGCCATCCTTGCCAGCAGACATCAAGATAAATGAATCCGTGTTATATGCCACACCATCAAGATTTGTCGATATCTGCGGATTGGTTATGAGATCATAAAATTTCTTATGACTAGTAGTTGCATCAGATACGGGATGAATTTCGGTTGAAGTCGGTTTCATAATATGTTTTAGGTTCAGAATATCTATGTTGTCATAAGCATTATAGGCAACGGTGGTGTAACCCTGGGTACTATCAAATCCAGCGTTACGTTTTGCAGCGCCGCTGTCACTCCCCAAATCTTTATAGGATGTGTTGGCTTTGAAGTACAATATAGGCGTACCAGCCTTGACAATTTTGCCATTTATCAAAGTAACTTGTCTCTCTGCATAAACATCTGTCATTAAGGGTGATTGCGTTGTGACATTATAGTAGATAGGTGTAAAGTTGCCGGCTAAATATAAGTCTTGTGCTCCGAATGCTCCAACATTTTCGAGTTTCAAATACGGGCCTTTGCGCCTCTGGAGACTCTTGTCCTGCTCACTCGGTGTTCCTCCCGTATTGGTTGAATAAGCATTGGTGGGTGTACCCGATAAATCCAATTGCGGATGCCACCGTGAAGCTGGATCATATCCCTGCAAGTCACGTCCGACAAGTGCCTCGGTCATACGCTGTGCGCCCGTCACATTTCCTGAACCATCTACAAAGCGAGACGATTCTGGATACTCGCCCGTATCATTTTTAAATATTTCCAGCGCGACTTCAATGCTGTGGAATTGCGCACGCTGCTTTGTGTCCTTTGCGATCCTGCGGACGATGTTCAAGGCCGGGACGAGGAGGCCGATGAGTATCGCGATTACGCCCATCACCGTCAGGAGTTCGACGATGGTAAAGGCTTTTTTGGATTGGTTACTTCTTCTCATATACATACCTTTCTATTATTGCGTTTCGAAACTATTTGATTCTGAATTCTGACTTCCGAATTCTGACTTCTTCCAATTACATCAGCGTCGTAATGATCTTGATGATGGGCAGGAAAATCGCGAGCACGATCGTGCCGACGATTACGCCCAGGACAAGGATCATTATAGGTTCCAGCAGGGACATAAGCGACTGGACGAGCACGTCGACTTCTTCATCGTAGTTATCGGCTACCTTTAGAAGCATCTTGTCGAGATCGCCGGTTTCTTCGCCGACGTCGACCATGTTGATAACGATGCCGTCGACGGTTTTGGACTGGCGAAGCGGGTTGGCGAAGGTATCTCCCTGCCTGATGGCGTAATGTACTTTGCCGAGCATGTTTGCATAAACTTCGTTACCGGCGGTTTCACGGGTGATGTTGATTGCCTCAAGGATAGGAACGCCTGCTCCGATTAGCGTGCCCAGAGTACGCGTCCACCTTGCGATGGAAGTTTTTGCGGTTATCTGGCCCATGACTGGCAGGCGAAGATTGACATTGTCGAGCACGAGCCGTCCGGCCTGAAATCTGCGGATGAACCTGGTAAGGAACACAAAACCTATTGGTGCCATGATCATAATAGCCCAGCCGCCAGCCTTTATCCATTCGCTGACAGCCATCAGTCCTCGTGTAAGGGCTGGAAGCTGCGCATCGGAACCGGCCATGTCGCGGAGCACTTCGGTGAATTTCGGTATAACGAAATACATAAGGCCAAGCACGATGCCGAAGGCGGCACATAGCACGACGGCCGGGTAGATCATTGCGCCTTTGACGCGGGCCTTTAGCCTGGCTGCCTTTTCCATGAATTCGGCAAGCCTGGCGAGAATAAGGTCTAGCACGCCGCCCGCCTCGCCCGCGGCCACCATGTTCACAAACAGCCGGTCGAATGCCTTGGGGAATTTGCCCATTGCTTCGGAAAGGGTCGAGCCTCCTTCGATATCATCTGCGACATAGCCGATGACGCGTTTGAGCGTGCCGGATTTCTGCTGGGCTTCGAGAACGCGAAGCGATCGCAGGATCGAAAGACCCGCATCCTGAAGTGTCGATAGCTGTCGGGCAAACTGCGTAAGATGTTTTACTTTTACCTTGCCTGACGAGCGTTTCTTCGGCGCGGCAGCTTTGGCTTCTCTTCTCTCGATAGCTCCCTTGGCTTTGACCTTCGTTGGGAAGTAGCCCAGGTTGCGTATCTTGCTGATAGCTTCTTTACTGGAAAGAGCCTCGATCTGGTCTTTGATCTCCTGACCTTTGGAATCCAGTGCTTCGTAAGTAAATATCGGCATATAAATTTCCTCCGACTTTAAGTCCGGATGTATAAATTAAGCTTCTTCCGAAATAGTTTCCTTAACCACTTCTTCAATGGTCGTAATTCCGTCATAAATCGCGTTGAGGCCGTTTTCACGCAGCATTCTCATGCCGCCTTTTCTCGCCGCTGCGCGGAGCACGTTTGTCGAGGCGTGATTCATGACAAGCTCCCGCATTTCGTCGTTGAACGTCATTATTTCATAAATGCCAAGCCGGCCGCGATAGCCGGTATTGTTGCAGTTGTCGCATCCTCTGCCGTAGAAGAACTGCTTGCCTTTTACGTCTTCGATCGTCAGGCCAAGTTCCATGAGCATGTCTTCGGTCGGGTCGAATGGTGTTCTGCACTGGGTGCATATCTTTCTTACGAGTCTCTGGGCGACTACGCCTTCGATGGTCGCCGTAATTAAGAAGGGTTCCAGTCCGAGATCCATAAGACGGGCAATAGAGCTTGGAGCGTCATTTGTGTGCAGTGTTGTAAATACAAGGTGGCCTGTCAGGGATGCCTGCACGGCGATTTCAGCAGTTTCAAGATCTCGGACTTCGCCGACCATTATCACATCGGGGTCCTGACGCAGGATTGATCTTAGGCATTTGGCAAAGGTCAGGCCAATGTCTGGGATCATCTGCACCTGTATGATGCCGTCTATATCGTATTCGACTGGGTCTTCGGTAGTAATAAGCTTTGTATCAATTGTGTTGAGTTCTTTCAGTGCCGAGTAGAGCGTCGTGGTTTTACCCGAACCTGTCGGGCCGGTGACGACTACGATGCCGTTGGGCTTGTGAATGAGCTGACGCACCATTCCGACAT
>MHYA01000080.1:6865-8502 GCA_001825675.1 Planctomycetes bacterium GWF2_42_9
GCGAAGGTCGATAGGGTGGCCCTGCACGACCAGCGGAATTCTACCGTCCTGGGGAAGACGCCGCTCGGCAATATCCAGGTTGGCCATAACCTTTATACGGGATGCAAGGGCGACTGCGATGTGCTTTGGCGGCGGTACCATTTCATAAAGTACGCCGTCAATACGGTATCGCATCTTGTATTCATACTCAAAAGGTTCGAAGTGAATATCCGAAGCCTTGTCGCGAATTGCCTGGAGCAATACTAGGTTGAGGAGTTTTTTTACCGGGTTTGAATCCGCCAGTTCCTTGATCTCGTCAAGGTCAATGCTCTGGTCGCGACCTTCAAATTCTGACAGAAAACTATCCTGTTCCAATTCGCCTATCAGGTCGCCGATGCTTTCTTCGTCACCGGAATAATATTTTGCAAGCGCTGCCTTGATCTGCTCTTCTTCGCTCACCTTGGCAACGACCTTGAAGCCCATAAGTGTGCTCAGATCATCAGTAGCTTTGAAGTTATCAGGACTCTTTAATACTACTGCGATTTCGTTACGGCTTGCATTGTACTCGACTGGAATTATTTCATAGGTCTTAGCCATCTGGGCGGGTATCCTTTTTATGATATCCGCAGGAATATCTATATTTGCGACATCCAGATATTCCATACCCCGCTGGCCAGCTAAGGCGATCATCAACTGCCGGTTCTTGATGAGACCAAGTTCGATGAAAATTTGACCCAGCAGAATCTTTTCATTCTTCTGTACTCTCTGTTGCTGAATGGTAAGGCAATGGTGAACCTGTTCCCTTGTCAGGACTCCCATCTTGATCAGGATTCTGCCTATTGTCCTGCCCTTAAGCTGGTCAAGCGGCGGGATCTTTTCCATTTGTGCTCTCCTATGTTTCCATATTATTATAGAAGTGTAAATGCATTATGACAAGCATATTATGCATGAGACAGTTGGTATGCTAAACCTACAAAGCTGTCTTAATTTACTCTAAGCCCATTTTTTAAGTGTGTATAAAACAAAACCCGTCAGAATGGCCCTCATCCTGCCGGGTCAAAAATATAAAATTTTATTGAAAACAGTGTGACAGTTAGCTATCGCGACTAAGTCTTAAGCACTGGACCAAGATCGTCGAGGTCAATACCTTCTGCGGAAGCGCCTGCAGCCTGGGCTTTTTCCAGCATGGCGCCTGGCTGGCGGGCTTTATCTATCATTTCCTCAAGAGCGATCTTCTTATTGGCGTAGAGTTCCCAAAGATGATCATCGAGGAGCTGCATGCCGAATTTTTTACCGGTCTGAATACTGGAATCGATACGGTAGGTCTTGTTTTCACGGATTAGGTTGGAAATAGCTGGGGTGACTACCATGAACTCGTAAGCGGCCACAACTCCTTTGCCGACTGCAAGCGGGCAAAGCGCCTGGCTGAGCACGGCTATGAGGTTGGTGCTGAGCTGGACTCGTATCTGTTCCTGCTGGCTAACCGGAAAGGCATCGATGATACGGTTGATGGTACCTTGGCAGCCTGTGGTGTGCACGGTTGCGAACACAAGGTGTCCGGTTTCGGCTGCACGGATGGCGGATTCCATTGTTTCGAGGTCTCGCATTTCACCAACGAGGATAACATCGGGGTCTTGACGCAAGGCGCGACGCAGGGC
>MHYA01000080.1:8541-11790 GCA_001825675.1 Planctomycetes bacterium GWF2_42_9
GTTAATGATCGATTTTTTGTGCTGGTGGTAATATTCGATAGGCTCTTCGACGGTGATGATGTGGCGATCGAAATTTTCATTAACATAGTTGATCATGGATGCCAGGGTGGTGGTCTTTCCGGAGCCGGTAGGACCTGTTACAAGGAAAAGACCCCTGGGACGACGGCAAAGTGCCTGGCAAATTGGAGGCAAGCCTATCTCATCAAAGCTCATGAGCCTTGAAGGTATTTTACGAAGCACCATAGCAATACTGCCCTTTTGGCGGAAAACAGCCACGCGGAATCGGGCCATGTCGCCATAGGCGAAGCCGTAATCTGTACCGCCTTGCTCCTGGAGTTCGGCCTGGTTGCGCTCAGGGGTGATACTTTTCATCAGGGCCGTGGTGTCGTCGGGATCAAGGACTTTTGTTTCGAGGGCACGAAGACGGCCGCTCATACGGAGAATAGGGGGCCTGCCGACAGTAATGTGCAGGTCGGAACCGCCCATTTTAACTGTGGCTTCCAGAAGTTTATCAATAAGGATAGTAGCCATTATGAATTCCTATGACTCAAAAGGATTAAAGATCGATAACAAGACCTTCTGCCTGGGTAGTACCGGCGATTTCTTCGGGGGTGGTAAGGCCCTTGAATATCTTTGACTTGCCGTCCTCAAGCAGGCTTTTCATACCGCCGGCGCGGGCGGCTTTGCGAAGTTCATTTGAAGGTGCGCGGGCAAAGGCGAGTTCACGCACTTCGTTGTTGAGCAGCATCATCTCGAAAATACCAAGCCGGCCCTTGTAGCCCGTACCGCCGCAACGCGAACATCCGCGGCCTTTATAAATAGGTACATTGCGGATCTCTTCGGGAGTTATGTTGAGCAGGCGGAGGTAATGAGGATCGGGATGTTCGTCGACGACTTTGCATTCCTTGCAGATAGTACGGATAAGTCGCTGGGCCATTATGGCCTGGATCGAACTTGCCACAAGGAACGGTTTGACACCCATATCGATAAGACGGGTGATAGCGCCGGGGGCGTCGTTTGTGTGCAGTGTGCTGAACACCAGGTGACCGGTAAGTGCCGCCTGGATGGCGATATCGGCGACGGTGCCGTCTCGAATTTCACCGATGAGGATGATATTAGGAGCCTGACGAAGCATGGACCTTAGAATCTTTTCAAATGTCAGGCCGATATCTGCTTTAACCTGGCACTGGTTGATGCCGGCAAAGTTATATTCGACAGGGTCTTCCGCTGTGATGATCTTTTTATCCGGCCTGTTGAGTTCCTGCAGGGCGGCGTAAAGCGTGGTAGTTTTACCTGAACCGGTCGGGCCTGTTACAAGGAAAATACCATTAGGCCGTTTGATGATCTTCTGGAAAATCTCGTAATTTTCGGCTTCAAATCCAAGGGCCGCAACACCGATATTGACGGCATCCGGACGCAAGATACGAAGGACGACGCTTTCGCCATGATAGCCCGGCAGTGCAGAGACACGGAAGTCAATATCTTTCGTTGCGATCTCTTTTTTGATACGGCCGTCCTGGGGCAGACGTCTTTCGGCAATATCCATGCCGCTCATGATCTTTAGACGTGCCATGACGGGGGCCTGCATATTTTTGGGGATATTGTCGCGTTCGATACATACGCCGTCTATGCGGTAACGAACTCTTACACGGTCAGCCATGGGTTCGATATGAATATCGCTTGCTCGCAGGTGGTAAGCTTCGTCGATAATAAGGTTTACAAGCCTGATAACAGGGCCGTCGTCTTCCGCTCCCGCGGCCTGTGCGCGACGGACTTCTGCTTCAATTGAGTGGCCTGCCTCGGTAAGTTCGGCTGCGGTGGCGTCGATACTGCCCTTGAGCTTATCGGTTTGCTTATTGATAATGGCATTTATTCTGGATGGGGCAGCCAGGCAGCATTCAAGCTCGGCGTTGAGGCGGAAGCGGATGAGGTCGAGCGTGTCGAGGTCGAGCGGGTCCGAAATTATCAGCTTGAGCTTGCCATTGCTCATGCCAAGCGGGATGATGCCGTGTTTTTTCATAAGCTCTTCAGGGACGAGCTTTGCGGCACTTTCGGAGACGGCATGGCTTTCAAGTTTGACGTATTCCAGACCGAACTGTTTGGCAATTGCTTTTGTGACGTCTTCTTCAGTGACGTAACCGAGTTCGACGAGTGTTTGGCCGAGCCGCTGGCCGTTGGCCTTTGAAGTCTTCATGGCTTCGGTGAGTTTATCCTTATCCACCAGGCCCCAGCGGAAGAGGATTTCGCCTAAATGTTTGCGTTTATTGAGCATATGATAAGTATAATTCCTAAGAAAACTACATTATAGCAGGCGACAAAAGAGTCGTCAAATAAGCAATTTAAGGCGAAGCAAATTCAAGGCGGTCTGGGCGGTTCTCAATCGCATAAAATCCCTGGTATGCGGGAAAATAAACTTTTCTGTACTGACGCCATCCTTTGCGGCGATACTTATATACACAAGTCCCTGGGGCTTTTGTTCAGAAGAACCTTGCGGGCCGGCAATTCCGGTTACAGAAATGGCGAAATCCGCCCCGCTAACAACTCTTGCCCCGACGGCCATTTCGGCTGCGGTTTGCTCGCTGACGGCTCCAAAACGTTCGATTGTGGCTGGATTAACACCGATCTGGGTAATTTTGGCCTGGTTGGCGTAGGTTACCCAGCCATAGGTGAAATATCGGCTTGAGCCGGGGATATCGGTTACGAGTTTGGCGACGAGGCCTCCTGTGCAGGATTCGGCAAGGGCAAGTGTTTTGCCGGAGCTTACAAGAAGCTGGCCGACGACTTCGGCTATGGTCTGTTCGCCGGTTCCAAAAACCATTTTGCCTAGAATGTGGCGGATGGTGTCTTCTTCTTTCTGTGCCATCTCCTTGGCGATTGCCTGGGTTTTTGCGGAGGCTATTATATGAAGGCTGATGACGCCATAGTGGACGGTGATATTGACGAGGGGGTTGCGGCCGCGGTCCAGGATCGAGCCGAGTTTTTCGGCGATATGGGATTCGCCCATGCCGAAACATTTGAGTTTGCGAAATTCAATTACCTGGCCGGAGGTCATTGCCGTGATGCGGGGGAAGGTGTCGCCTTCGAACATGGTAGTCATTTCGCTGGGCACGCCGGGGAGGACGGCGATAGTTTTTAGGGTATCGCAGTACCAAATGCCAGGGGCGGTGCCGACGGGGTTATGGATAGGTTCGCAACCGGCGGGTATATAGGCCTGAATTTTGTTCATTTCGGGCATTGGGATAGAACGGC
>MHYA01000080.1:11796-46110 GCA_001825675.1 Planctomycetes bacterium GWF2_42_9
ATATTTGCTCAATTTCAACGAGGAGTTCGGGTTTTAGCTGGAGTTCGACGCCGAGGTATTTTGCAAGGCCCTGGCGGGTGAGGTCGTCTGCCGTGGGGCCAAGACCGCCTGTAACTATTATGATAGAGGCAACCTGGGCAGCCTGGGCGAAGGTTGCGGCGATTTCGTCGATGTCGTCGGGGACCTGGAATATCTTGGCGGTGGGTATGCCGGCCGCGAAAAGGCGAGAGCTGAGGTAGGCGGCGTTTGTGTCGACTATCTGGCCTGTGATAATTTCATTACCAATGCTGATGATGGCGGCTTTTTTCATGTGTCACATATCAATAATTGCCTTGATAACGCCATCCGCATACGCGGCGACGAGTTCGAAGGCTTCCTGAGTTTTTTCAATCGGGAAATGGTGGGTTAGCATGAAATCGAGGTTTATGGCTTTAGAAGCGAACATATCGATAGCAGGCTTGACGCAGTGGTTCTGGCGGCGGATGTTGATTATGGTCAGTTCCTTGCGTCTGGCTTTATCTATTGCGAAGGAGAGGCGGTCAAATTCGGGGATGCCGACGAGCATTAGTTTGCCGCCGGGTTTAAGGAGTTCGATGGCTTGGTCGACGGTTTCCTGCTGGCCGGCGCATTCGAAAACGGCATCCATGCCGGCGGGCTGGAGTTTGAGGATATCTGAAACTATGTCGCGGTTTTCGGGGCTGGAAGCGTAGATGGCACCAGCTTTTAGGGCGGCAGCGAGGCGGGATTGAATTTTGTCGGTTGCGTAAATTTCGGTTAGGCCGAGGTATTTTGCGGAGGCGATAGAGCTTAGGCCTATTGGGCCTGATCCCAGGACGGCTATGCTTGAATCGGGGCGGGGCTGTGATTGTTTTAACGCGTAATATCCGATCGAGAGGGGTTCGGAAAGCATTGCCTGCTCTAGAGTTACGTTATTAGGGATTGGGAAGACCGAAGACGCGGGCATTACGATGTATTCGCAGAGGCAGCCGGGGGATTGGCCTGGGCAACCGAGGAATTTGAGGTTGCGGCAGGTGTTTTCGCGGTTTTTGAGGCATTGGTCGCAGGTGAAGCAGGGGGTGGCGGGGTCGATGGCGACGCGGGTGCCTGGGGGGAGGTAGAGGACGGCTGGGCCGGTTTTCACGACGGTCGCTGATAATTCGTGGCCTACTGTGAAGGGGTATTGGACGATCTGGGAGCCGATGCGGCCGGTGGTGTAATAGTGAACGTCCGAGCCGCAAATGCCTATGCAGGCTACCTTTAGGAGAACCTCGCCGGGAGCGGTGATGGTGGGCATAGGGCGATCAACGAGGGCGAGAGTTCTTAATTTTGTTAGTTCAATGGTTTTCATAGTGAGAAAAGAATAGCAGATAATGGGGCCCAGCGGAATAGGTTTGTTGGTTCTCAAAGTGAATTTTTGGGGGGTACCAGGGGGTGTCCGAGGGTGGTCGCAGGGTTGTAAGAGGGTTATCAATGGGAGTTAAGGGGGTTAATTTTCGTTTACATATTCCCAAAAACGCAGTGGGAATTATAATGCGTTCTTTTTTGGTCGGCGTGAGTATGAATTTCTGGATAGTGATGAGTCTTGCGGCTATGGCTGCAAATGCGGGCAAGGTGCTTACTATTCGCCGGTTTTGCGGCGGGGTGGATTCTACGCTGCTTGTGCTTTGCTCAAGGGCGCTTTCGGCAGTTGTGCTTTTGCCGATCCTGTTTGCGACGGGCAATTCTATTCCTCGCTCGGGGCTGTTCTGGGGGGTTGTTGCGATTACGGCGATCATTACGGCAGTGGCAAGCGTGCTGCTGACCGAGGCGATAAAAAAAGGTAATATGGCGGCGGTTATGCCTGCTCAGGCGACGGTGCCTATTTTCATGCTGCTTTTTCTTGTTATCGTTTTTGGGGAGCATCCCAGCGGGTGTTCAATTTTCTGGACGGCTGCTGCGATGGGATGTTTGGGTGCGACGCTTTATTTTTCATCGCCTGCTAAAACGCATTCAAAGACAACGATATTCACGGTGTTTTCAGTTTTCGCGGCGGTACTCTTTGGGATAGGTACGGTGCTTGACCGCACGGCAATCACGGCAGCGGCAGGGGGAGCACTTGCTTATTCGGCATGCTGGAATTTTGTAAGCGCGGTTATCCTGGGAGTTCAGTGCCAGCGTAAAAAAATTAAATGGTATGTCTCGAAAAAGAATGCTGCGGCGGTGGCGGTTTTTTCGCTGCTAGCGCTTGGGGCGTTTTTCTGTCAGCAGTATGCGGTACAGCTATCTGCTTCGCTTGCGGGTGGAGTAGTGAATGTGAAAACGATAGTTATGCTGCATCTGCCGATAGTGGTGGCGGCGAATTACTTTATATCTTCTGAGAAGTATTCTAAGCGGCTGCTGTTTTTTGGGTTTTTGACGATTGTTTGCGGAATAGCATTGATAAGAGGAGCTTGAACTTTAAATGCAGGGTCGATGTTTATGCGATAAGCACTAAGTTCGAATTCCGAAACAAATTTCAAAAAACAAATTACAAACAAATTGGAAGAGAAAAAAACAGACTGGATCCCCGCTTCGCGGAATGACAAGCCATTTGTTTCGCACTGGGTTTTCTGGTGGGCAAGAGTACTTGCCCACCTACGGGTCTGCGGGTTTCTAGTTTGTTGCTTTAGAACTAGCTTGCAGTTGTTTCATTTTAGAATATTTTTCGGGGGTCAGGATGATGAGCCATTTTTGCCAGGCAAGTTTTACTTTGGTGAATTCGATACCGGCTTGTGACATCATAGAGCATACCGTGTCGGCAGTTTCGGGCTTGCTGGCCAAAATCAGCATTGTTTCATTTTCGCCTTCTTTGAGATTGCCCGATATTTCCTCGAATAAATTTTCTGTTTTCATGTAAGTAGGATAAGGGTCTTTTTTCAGGGTGAGATGCTCTATTATTGCCGGGGTTGCATAAAATATCAAGCCATCCGCTCGCCGGTTTATTGTACAAATTTCGTAATCGCTTTGGGGCACATGTTTTGATATTTCCTGCCACAGGGCACGAGAATCCCTTTCTGTGGGATAGATCGCGACGACATATTTTATCAGAACCAGGAACAAGCACCAGATAAGTACAAATCGTATGGAACTAAGCAGGACGGGTTTAGTGCTGGAATTCAAGATAAGCATGTCAAGCCTGTCGGACCAAAGTTTTGCACATGCAATCGCGACGGGCGCCAGGAGTGGCAGAGCATATAACGGCAATTTGGAACTTGCCATACACAAAATAAATAAAGGAATCAGAAACCAACTTACAAGGAACAGTTTTTGATGGTTACTCACAAGGCTGAGCCAAAATTCTTTTTTTATGTATCGGGTCAGCGTGCTTGAGGCAGGTTTTTGCAGCCATAAGATGCACCATGGTAACGTACCGGCGATAAGAATCATCAAGTAAATATACGAACCGATCAAACCGGGATTTCGTTTGTACTTGCTCGAAACTAATCTACCCCATACCTGATTGTCCCAGAAATAAGAGAAGCCACCGGCTAAATGGGCTCCGACCCAGATGTACCAGCCTAAACCAATACAAATAAATAATATAATGCTGACGACAATCCATCTGTCAAATATAAATGCTTTCAATTGCCTGGTGATCGCCAGAAAACCAATCATCCCAGCGAAAGGAATGAAAACGGCCGGTCCTTTGGTGAGAAAGCCTAATCCAAGGGCACAAAAAAGTATCATTTTCCAGAGCGAGGCAGAGGGCTTGCCAGCAGTAATACTTTTCCAGAATGCCAGTGCACAAATTGCCGTGAACAGTGCCAGGGGTGTATCGGGGGTAATAATATTTGCAGCGATAAATGGCGCAATCATCGTTCCATAAACAATTGCCCCCAATACCAACATCCGCCTGTTGCCAAAAATACTTGATGCAAGCAGGCCGACCGTTAAACATGTGACGAGATAAGACAGGCCATGGAAAAATCTGACTGCGAATTCATTGTGTCCAATAAGTTTAACAGCAGAGATCATTGCCCAATATATTACCGGCGGCTTATCAAGAAAGATTTCATCCTCTCCCAGGTATGGAACCAGCATACTGTGCTTATTGAGCATGGTCATTGCGGTGCCAACATAATATCCTTCGTCGGGCTGCCAGAGACCTCTTCGGCCCTGAAATAGAAATGCCAAAATCAGAAGTAGAATGACAACAGAGCAACCGAGGATAATTTTGTTTTTATTGGTGAGCGGCAAATTTGTCAAAAAACACCTATTTACGTCAGATTAGAGGCTTATTACTCATTTTAAACCGGCGGGCAAGTATATTCGCAGTTAGGCGTAGAGGCAAGAGGCAACAGGCGTTCTGGGGGCTGGGAATTGAGGGCGCAATCCAGCTTAATTAATCGGTTGGGTGGAAATAGTAATCGGGTTCGTTGCCGGGTTTCCATTTTATGTTGCAGCCCATTGAGGGTTTTTGCATGGTTGGTATGGGTCTGTATGCCAGGACTGCGTCCATCGCGGTGCGGAGGTCGCGGCCTGTTATGGGGATGTTCTTGCCTGGGCGGCTGTCGTCGAACTGGCCCCGGTAGACGAGTTTTAACTGGGCATCGAAGAGGAAAAAATCCGGGGTGCAGGCGGCGTGGTAGATTTTTGCGACGGCCTGGGACTCGTCGATGAGGTATGGGAAGGTGAAGCAGAGGCGGTCGGCCTGGCGGGCCATGTTGTCGGGACTGTCGTCGGGATAGGTGGCGAAGTCATTGGAATTAATCGCGATAACGGATATGTATTTCTGTTGATACTCTGCGCAGACCTGGACGAGGACGTTTTGGATGTGCTTTACGAAGGGGCAATGGTTGCAAATGAACATTATCAGGAGTCCTTTTGAACCCTCGACGTCGGCAAGCGACCAGATGCGGCCACGGATGTCGGGCAGGTGAAAATCGGGAGCTTCTACGCCGAGAGCAAGCATTGTGGATGCAGTTAAGGTCATTTGAGTCCCTCCCCAAATTTAATTAAAATTCGAAATCCGAAGCTCGAAATTCAAAGTTAAAAGCAGCTACCCCCCAATCAGGTTTTATTATAGATAAGTGGTCCGATAAAAGTAAATAGGGAAAATCGGGGAGAGCCGGCGGGAAATAACAAACAAAATGTAAATATCCCGACGGTATATGTCGAATGAAGTTATTTGACGACAGGAATTTGCCAGTAAGCGCCTTGGGCGACTAATTTAGTTTAATTCGAAAGAGCTGGCGGGTATAATTTGTGGACTTTACGAGATGCGGCTCTATGGGATGTAACTTTTATGGGTTAGGTGCGTAGAACAAAGGTGCTACCGGATATTTTAATTTAGTTTTGGGGGCAAGGAGCGAATATGTGCGGAATAGTGGCTTATCTTGGCAATCAGGTTGCGCAGCCGATCCTTATTGAGGGTTTGAAAAGGCTTGAATATCGCGGGTATGACTCGGCGGGTGTGGGGCTTTTGAAGAATGGGAAGCTGTTGCTTTCGCGGTCAGTGGGCAGGATAAGCGCACTTGAGAGCATGCTGGCGGACCATGACGGGGAGACGCTGGGGATAGGGCATACCAGGTGGGCTACTCACGGAGGACCCAGTGAGAAGAATGCGCATCCGCATGTGGATTTTTCGGGCAAAATAGCGGTGGTGCATAACGGAATTATCGAAAACTACGCGACGCTTAAGAAATGGCTTATCTCGGAAGGGTGCGATTTCAAGAGCGAGACCGATACCGAGGTGGTTTCGAATTTGATAGGGTATTTTTATAAGAACGTCGACGGGTCCGGCGGTAAGCGGCCAAGCGACGGGCAGAACAAATTTGAGTGGGCGGTGCAGCGAGCGCTGAATGAAATTCACGGGACGTACGGTCTGGCGATAATATGCACGGACTTTGATAACATGATGATCGGGGCCAAGAAGGGCAGCCCGCTGATACTGGGAGTGGGGGAGAATGAATATATACTGGCATCGGATGCGTCGGCTATTGTAAAACATACAAAGCAGGCGATCTACCTTGCTGATAACGAAATGGTGATCATCACGAGCGATGGCTTTAGAACCAAGACGATCGATAACGTGGTGGTGTCGAAGGACGTAAAGGAAATCGAATTTTCGCTGGAGGCGATCGAACTGGGCGGGTTTGAGCATTTCATGCTCAAGGAAATTTTCGAGCAGCCGCAATGTTTGACGACGTGTCTTGGCGGAAGGCTTGATATAAAGAATAACCGCGTGGTGCTTGGCGGGATAGCGGCGCAATTGCGTGAACTGTCGCGGACGCGGCGCGTGATACTTACGGCTTGCGGGACGGCGTGGCATGCGTGTCTTGTTGGAGAATTCCTGATCGAGCAGCTTGCGAGGATACCGGCAGAGACGGAGTACGCAAGTGAGTTTCGGTATCGCAATCCAATCATCGAGGACGGGACTGTTGTTATCGCTGTGAGCCAGTCTGGCGAGACGGCTGATACGCTTGCCGCGGTGGAACAGGCAAAGGAGCGCGGAGCGACGGTGCTGGGGATAGTGAACGCGGTAGGATCGACAATAGCGAGGCAGACGGACAGCGGGGTTTATCTGCATGTCGGGCCGGAAATAGGCGTTGCTTCGACGAAGGCGTTTACGGCGCAGGTTGCGGTGCTGGCGATGATAGCGATAGAGCTTGGCCGGCGGCGGAATTTGAGCCATGATGAGACGGCAGGTTATATTCGCGAACTGGCGTCGATACCGGAGAAGATAAAAACGGTGCTGGAGCAGTCGGATCATATACGCGAGATAGCTAAGGCGAATATCGACAGGAATAACTGGCTGTTCCTTGGCCGTGGGTTCAATTACCCGGTGGCACTGGAAGGGGCGCTGAAGCTTAAGGAAATCAGTTATATACATGCTGAGGGGCTGCCGGCGGCGGAAATGAAGCATGGGCCAATCGCTCTGATAACCAACGGGATGCCGGCGGTGTTTATCGCGACGAAGTGTTCACAGTATCACAAGATAATCGGAAATATTGAAGAGGTGCGGGCGAGGGGCGGCAAGACGATAGTGGTAGGCACCGAGGGTGACGAGAATATCAGGAATTACGCGGATTATCTTATAACGGTGCCGGATGTGGCGGATGTGCTTCAGCCGATGGTGACGGTATTGCCACTGCAATTGCTGGCGTATCATGCGGCGGTACTGAGAGGGCATGATGTGGATAAGCCCAGGAATTTGGCGAAGAGCGTGACCGTAGAGTAAAGGAACACCTGAGGCATTCTATTTGGGAATGCGAGGACCGGAATATCACTGTAAGGTACTTCTTGCGTGACAACGATTCTTGCTACTCAGGAGAGTGTGATTTACTATTGAAATCTGCCGGAATTGAGACTGTGTGTATGCCATTACAGGCTCCCAATGCAAATTCTCACGCAGAACGGTTTGATCGAATAATGCGAAAAGAATTTTGCGGCGGATTGTTGAAAAGCTATCACCGAGCTGCGTAATTTTCCGTGCAGTTGAAAATATAATTACGGGTGCATTTGAGTGTTTGTACCACACGGCCAAAACAGAAATAGACTCCAGCAGCGATAAACCTGCGGAGCTTTCTGTCTCGGCATCGCCCTGACGCTCAGGTTGCTTTCCAGCAGAGCCTTATCCTTCAGAGCGATACGGACAAAGTAATTCAAATGAACTATAATGGCAAACGTGAATTGCTGCTGCGTAGCGTATTACGCAACGAATCGTTATGGCCGTTTACACAGTTAAATGAACAGACCCGCGTTCTTTCATACAGCTTGCTTAATCATAACTCTCAGGAGGTTATGAAATGGCTTCTAGAGCAGTTTAAGCTATCCTGCTCTGGTTCTGGCTACTGCAAACTCGCAATACGGCGTTCGGCTGCATCGAAAATGAAGGACATTTCCTGCTTCGCCGTCCTTGTCTTGCGAGTTTTCGCTACGCCATAACCAGAGCATTATATCTTAAAATGCTCTAGATTTATTTGTAGTTTGGCAGGGCATCTCCATGTGCTTTGATCAAATCGTCACATAAATCACAGATGCGATCCAAAGTTAATTCGGCTGCGGTATGCGGGTCTAACATGGCGGCCTGATAGATGTATTCTTTCTTACCAGTGACAGCGGCCTCAATAGTCAGCAGTTGAACATTGATGTTGGTGCGATTCAATGCAGCACATTGTTGAGGTAATTGACCGACGTAACAGCCTTGAACACCATTCCTGTCGACAAGGCATGGG
The DNA here is from genome assembly GCA_001825675.1 of Planctomycetes bacterium GWF2_42_9. Lineage (GTDB taxonomy): Bacteria > Planctomycetota > Phycisphaerae > Sedimentisphaerales > UBA12454 > UBA12454. The sequence continues at coordinate 19,992 of MHYA01000080.1, forward strand.
ATTTCAACGACCGATTCGGATGGCAGATTGGTAATAAAACCTTTGTTGAGTACATTACCATGGATCCTTACCGGCGTATCAGTTTCGACAGCACTGAGGATGCGTGCGGCATATTCGTGTGATCGCGTGTGAGATTTTGAGAGTGATTTATAAAGATCGTTCCATCGCTCTGCGAGCATAATGCCGCGACGCGGCAATTCGTCAAGCGGAATATTAAACTCTTCAATAAGTTCGGGGCATGTAGTTTTAATCCAATAAGGGGTGTATTCCGCATTATGCTCAGAGGATTCGGTTATATAATAGCCAAAATGTTTCATGACCTCATAACGTACCATATCGATGTGCTTTTTAGCCCCTTTTTTGCGTGCCAGAGTGTTCATTCGGGCTGCCCTGCGTTTTATTTCTGGATAGATATCTTTACTGTCATCGGTAATTTCAAGAAGCCAGGCCATGTGATTGATACCAGCGACCTTCCAATTAAGCTTCTTAACGGTTTTGAACATTCCAAGTTGTTTGAGAAGCATAGTCGCACAGACTTGAACTGAATGGCATAAGCCGACGGTTTTAACATTGGTTGCCCTCAGCATGGCGCCGGTCAATATAGCCATAGGATTGGAATAGTTCAGGAACCAGGCATCAGGACAGACAGCCTCGATATCCCGGGCAAAATCGAGCATGATTGGAATAGTGCGTAAGCCTCTAAAAATTCCGCCTATTCCAAGGGTGTCTCCAATGGTCTGGCGGAGGCCATATTTCTTGGGAATTTCAAAGTCGATTTGTGTATTCAGAATGTGGTTGCCAATTTGGATGCTGTTGATAACATAATCAGCGTCTTTGAGTGCGGCACGGCGATTTTGTACACCACAATGCGCGGTTATCTTTGCCCTGCCACTGTTGATCTTTTTATTCAGAGCAGCGATAATGCTTTTTGATTCTGCGAGCCGTTTTTTGTCTATATCATACAATGCTATATGGCAATCTCGCATCGCAGGCGATAAGATAATATCCCCGCATACATTTTTTGCAAATACCGCGCTACCAGCGCCAATAAGAGTAACTTTAGCCATTTTCCAATCCTAAAAAAGTTATACGATATTGTTTGATCGTAATTATAGAGGCACTTATCTTTCAAATTTAAAATTTGATAAAATCATCTTTAATTCTGATCGCATTGTTTTGATCTTATGATCAATATCATTGATAGTATACAAATTACAGAATGCTTCAGGGTGATACCCTAATTGCTTATCCATCATCAGAAGACGACGGTCTTGTTGAGCGATCGCGATTTCATCCCGCATGATATTTTTGGCATCTTGATACAGAGTGGATACGGTGAGTTCATTCTTTGTTTTCTGTATTTTTCGCATTATGTCAGAGAATCGAATGATGTTGGTGGTGCTTCGGATAGACAACGCTATGTGCAAGGCTAAGGTCTTCTCTTGTTTGAGGCGATCATTTTTATTATCAATCGCGATAGCATCATCGAGAATATTGATTCCTTTTTCCCAATCTTTGAGCAGGTAAAGGAATGCTTTAATGACAATATTTGGGGTAAAAGGTTTTGTCCAAAACTCCATGTTATCGCCGAGTAGCAGATTGCCTTTTTTATCACGCGGCAATGGCCTCCAGCCGGGGGTGAGCGGCAGTGGGTTTATGTTGAAGGAGAGTGGGTATGCTATGGCATAATTATAGATGGGAGTTCTATATTGGTAACAGCACAGCCAGCCCCTCTTCACACTCATTACAATGAACGTCTTTGTGTCGATGGTGCTGGTCTGGACCAAAGTGGCTTGTTGCACAAAACAGGTTTTAATGCCGATACTTGGCAAGTAAATTATGCTGGTCCAATTACTCATCCTACAGGTGGTATTGAGGGCTCATGCTGGATAGAGTTTGATCTTGGCACGACATACGAGATTTCTAAGATGTGGGTGTGGAATCTAAACTATGCTGAAGGTGGGACGGATTACACCGGGCGAGGCCTGAAAGATGTGTCTATCCAGTGTTCTACAAATGGAACCACTTGGAATCTTTTGACAACCACAACAATTAACCGGTCAACTTATGGCGATGGCTCACCATATCCTCATGAGACCGAGATTGATTTTGGTGGAGTAAATGCTCGTTATGTTCTTGTTACTCCGTCATTAACGACCGGCTGGTGGAATCCAGCACAGTATGTGTATGGGCTTGCAGAAGTACGGTTTTTCAAGAAGGGCATAGCTTCTGATATAAACCATAATAACACAGTTAATTTTGCGGATTTTGGTACTTTGGCCGGAGAGTGGCTCAAACAGGAATATTGGCCACAATAATTATCGGGTGAAGCATGAAGCTTCGCTTTTCGAGCGGAGCTTCATGTCGAAAAATGGGACTTATTGGTTGTGCGAATTACAGTCCTGGGAGTGCGATGATGTGAAATGAAAAGTTAACAAGAGGGTATTTGGCATTGGGTGTGTTACCCGATGTATAAAATGCCCGTGAGTAACTATGTGTTAGGAGAGGAGAAAGAAATGAAGAAGTTCATGGTCGTGGTAGCAGTGTTGTGTATGATGGCTGGTAGTGCATCAGCCGAAGTGAGAGCATTTTGGTCAATGAATGACGGTGTTGGCTCAACCGTAACCGACAGTGTTGCAGGCAATAATGCTGCAATAATTGGTAATGTAACGTGGAATGGCGCAGGATCTGGGCCTGGTGGTGTGGGCGATTCTTTACATTTTGCAGGTGGTTATGCTGAGGCGCCAAATAATGAAGCATTCAATGTAGGGACCAATTCCTTCACTGTTAGTTGGGATATGAGAAGCTCGGCACAAAATCAGTTTATGTTAATTTTTAACCGAGGCGACTCTGAAAGGTATGAATGTTATACATATAGTGATGGTACTATGAACGGGGAACTTGATCCAGGTGGCGTATGGTATAACGCGACTTACCTTGCTGTTCCGCAAACTGCGTTTATCACTGGCGAGTGGGTTCATGCCGAAATGGTAGTAGATAGAGCATATGATGAAAGAGCACCATTTGGCACAGTCGCTCTTTTTGCCGGCGGCGCCTTGATTGGTTCAATGCCTCTGAGCATTGGTGGAAGTCTTGATGCGGCGTTACCATTTGTGATAGGTAATGGCTTTGATACAGGCTATACGACGCCTTACTATGGTGATCTCGCCAATCTAAAGCTGGAAGTTATTCCAGAACCGGCTTCGTTGATTCTTCTTGGTCTTGGCGGTTTGGTAATGGCAAAAAGAAATAAAAATTAGAATTGCATAGATGATTGGATCTATTTTGCTCTTGGGTCGGTTGAAAAATATCGGCCCAAGAGATGTTGTTGCGTTTTTACAGATTATTGTTTCTTTAGGGTGTAACACAGGAACAAAAGTGCGACGAATGTAACGTTGCGGATGTTTTTTTCGTCAAGAACAGGGCAAAGTGCACATGGGATGAGCTTAAAATGGTTTTGTTTGTATTGATCCTCAAAATCTGAAGAAACAGAGGTTTTTACCGAAATGAAGAGACTCGGTTAATTGCTTTATCTGTGGTAAAGAAAAAGTTCTGGTTAAATTAGAAAGGTAGCCATCTTATGAAAAGAAAGGATTTACGCTTGTTGAGCTTTTAGTTGTGATATCAATCGTAGCTTTATTGCTTTCGATTTTGATGCCATCCTTGGGTAAGGCGAGAAAGCAAGCACAACAGGTTGTGTGTATGTCAAATTTGAAGCAGATGGGTGTTTTGATTACTATGTTTGGACAAGACCATGATAATCAATTTTGGAGTGGTTGGCATGCTGGTTACCAGGATAAAGAGTGGATGGTAGAATTGTATTACTATGATAAAAATTTGCCTACAATGGTTAAATGTCCCACTACAAAAAAAGTTTGGAATGGAGAGAAGGACGGAACATTTGGTATGTGGACAGCTGGTCCTGCTAAGAAGAGCATACATTTCCCTTCTCCTCCTGTTAGGGAAGATTTTCCTGTTATGTATGGAAGTTATGCCGTTAATTGGCTTGTTTCAAATGTCCCGGCCGATGTTACTCCCTTTGGTGGATTCCAACCTGCCGATTTTATACGCAGGATGGATGTTTCAGGCTCAAGCCGTGTGCCAGTTCTAGTGGATGGAAATTTTTGGTTGACCCGTCCTGGTATTTACGACACACCAGCTGATTACAAAGGGCAAGTTCCATTCTATAGGTGAGCCATAATAAGCCTCATTCAGCAGAGTTCGCTTACCAGTGAGGCACCTATAAAGAGCTCTATGTCAAGCTATAAAATCTCCGTTCATGCAAAAAAGTTTGACATGAGAGCAATTCTTTCTGCCGATAAATGATTAAAACCCATTTCATAAACTTATAAAGTTTTTAGATGGCTAGTTTGAGGGCTTTACGCGAAGTTATGAGTGGTGCTGCGTACATTTCATGCGTGGTGTATTTACCGCTGTTCCTCGCAGCAAGAGCCGAAGGTGGCGGCGATGCTCAAAGCCATATATAGTACAATTCAAACTGCGACCCCAATGTATAACAGTTAGGGTCGCAGTTTTGCGGAAAAATAAAATCGTAAAAGCTAAATGTTGCGACTTTATTTAGCTGAACATGTTTGTTTTGACCATGAATTATTTTCTTAATATGTACGGCGAAATTTGCTTAAGTGTACGGCCTGCATCAAATAGCTGTTCAAGCTCCTTCTTGCTCAAGGCTCGGTTGGCCATTGTATAACCATCGATATGTGCTGTATAGCCACCAGTTCGGAAAACAGCAGGGGATTTGTAAACAAAATCTACTGCGCTGGCTTCGTCGCAAATCAACGGATCAGCCAAATTGGTTGCATCGACTGGTGTTACATACAAGAATACATTTTCATGACCCGCCGGTACATCACCATCAAAGGTAGCAGCTACATGGTACCACTTATTAAGCATAGGAGCTGAATCAAAGTATTCATAAAAGCTGTTACTATGCGCGCCAGAAGTTGAACCGTCATCAGAAAGTAAAATACCAAATTTCTGGGTGATAGGAGAATAACTCAAATAGTAAGAACGTGTATTAAGACCCCACTTACGAGCTAATTCCCAAGGTGTTAGATCGTTAGCCTCAGTCACGTCTTTAATCCAGAACGAAATCGTAAAGGCTTTGGTGAAAGAGTTAATGTTTGGATCGTTTGCTTCTGCGATAATAAAATCATTCACTACATGTGCGTCATCATTGATGCTAAGCATTCCTGGAACATTCGGCTCCAAATTTCTGGAGTTTCCGGAAAAGTCATTTGCGTCTGCATCTAGTTTGTAGAATGAATAAGGTCCCTGTCCTTCAAGTTTGCCCTGAATATGACGCCCTGATGTGAGTAACGCGGTTAGCTCTGATTTGCTTAATGCCCTGTCATATATCGTGTACCCATCGATGTATGAACGAAGTCCAGCTATTTTAAATGCTTCAGGGGACTCGTAGACAGAGTTTACGGTAGCATGTGTTGCAATCAATGGTGTGCCAAGTGCGGTGTTTCCATCAGGTGTTACATACAGAAAAATATTGTTAATTCCTGATCTCCTTGAACCATCAAATGTTACAGCCACATGCTTCCATCCATTTGTCAGATTATTTACATCGTATCCTGCTACTAAGTTGTCACAGTGCCCCGTATTGCTACTCCCGTCATCTGACAAAAGAAGGCTGAATCTTGTAGTTGGAACACCTGTCCCCGGGTAGTTTATAAAACTAAGGTAGTAGGATCTGGTGCCGGAACCCCACTTGCGAGCTAGTTGGAAGCCTGTTGATGAATAGCCTGCATTATAAGCCTTCATCCAGAATGAAATGGTAAATGTTTTTAGAAGAGAGTTGATATTTGGATTGTTATTTGCCGCGGTAAGCGAGGTGTCTATCATTTTAACACAGTTGCCGTCAACAAACATACCGCTTGTTGTGCTTGGCGTTAAATTGTTATTGTTTACGGTTAGCAAATCATTGCCGTCTTTATTAAATGTGTACAGGGCGATTGGTGGGCAAACACCAGATAATTTGCGACCGGCGTAAAAGAGTTCTTCGATTTCTTCTTTGCTTAGTGCTCTGTCATACATTAGATAGCCATCCAAATCTGACCTTAAGCCAGCAATTTTGAACGCCTCTGGCGAGTTGTAAACTGAATTTATTGCAGATTCTTTTTCAATCAATGGTGGATACAAACAATTTGCCTCGGCAGGCGTTACATACAGAAGTAGATTTTTTTCCCCTGAGGGGGTATCGCCGTCAAATGTTAAAACGACATGATTCCATCCATTTATAAGTTTGTTCACATCGTATTCAGCTATTGCGCTCTCAGTGTGTCCTGAACTATCAGTTCCATTATCTGACAAGAGGACAGAGAATCTTGTAGTCGGAACACCTGTACCTGGGTAGTTTATAAAACTAAGATAGTAGGATCTGGTGCCAGATCCCCATTTGCGAGCAAGCTGGAAACCAGTTGATGAATAACCTGCATTTATGGCCTTCATCCAAAAAGAAATGGTAAAAGCTTTATGAAAAGAATTAATGTTGGGATCATTAGCCTCGGCAGTAAGTGTGGTGTCTATCATGTGAACATACTCACCGCTGTTAAACATCCCAGATGTGTTTTCAGTTAGATGGTTGCCATGACTCTGGCCGCTATTGGGCGCCACATCACTACCATTATCATCGAAATTGTACATAGCTGTTGGGCGTGAATGTTGAGGATTCACTGCTGTATATGTAGTACGAAGATGTTTAGAGAAATTATACATTTTTGTTGGCGTAATTATTCCGCGGTAATATACTATCTGGTCTTCATTTTGTGCATTCACATCTGCGGCCATGTCCTTGGCTTCATTAATCAGGCTGTTGATGTCTATTTGTGTAGCAGAGTCACAGCTTGATTTGACATTTGCGAGATAGGCCAGTATTGTCGCGTCTTGTTGGCCAGCACATATACTTTTCCAACGAATAGAAGGCACAACCAGTTCTAATGTTGGGTTGTCCCCCCTGTCGAGGGCATCAGCATCATAGCCGTCATACATAAAGGAATAATCGATAGATCCGTCGTTTTCTGACCAACTATCACCTATCCATGCATTATAGCCGTATGTGGTTTGGCCATTTGTTCCATCAATGTAAGATAGCACTGGATATGCTCTATTGTTTGCTATTACGCTCTCGCACTTGCCGGGTGAAATATGGTAATTGTAGATTTTCTTCCCTGCTGTTCGCCATTGTTTTAGACGGGGCAGAATGGTGCTATAGTAACTTGCCCTGGGATTGTAATTTGTGGGTTGATTAGGGAGCGTAAAAGTGCGATATGGCCATACGGGCATAATAATATCCACATAAGGCAGCATAATGTTAACATCATTGATGAGCACATAATCAGAGAGGGTTAGCATAATTGGTAAATTTGGGTCTACTTCTTTTACCAAATTGCTTACATGTATAAAATCATTAACTTCATCTTCTCCAGCCCCAGTGTATGGACGTGCCTCATCAATGGGTAAAAAGGCAAAATACTCAGATCCATAACCATTTGTTTTAGTATGAGTCAGCCATGCATCCAGCACGTTTTTGAAAGCTATATCCCATGTGGTAGAATATTTGGGAATTGTATTGCCATCTGTTTTGGTGAACTTGTCGTATTTACTTTCCCAAAATAGCATGAACTGGCCAACATGATGGGCATATTTAAACATAATGGTGTCAGGGCTAGTGTAATCTATAGAATAAATTGAACCATCTGCATTGAATGTAGTTATTGGCATAGTTGGCATACCTGTGCGGACAACCCCGTTCTGGCTTTGATTCTCAGCATCGTAATCTTTGGAGATATTGGCAATAAAATCTGCCGGGAAACAAAAAGTGTGAAAATCAAATAATTGAGCTGTTGGAAATTGTGCATCTAAAACATTTATCCGCAAGGTTAAATTGCTTGAATAAATTCCTGTTTTTATGTTGATCGTTGCGTTCTGGATACCTTCGACATTGCCTTTTGTGCGAATGCTAAGATAAAGTTTGACTCTATCTTTTTTTGGAACTATGACTTCCCATGTTTCATCTATGTATTGTGTCAACAGTGATAAGGGGTCTGCTAGCATCAATCCATCGTAATAGTATGCGCTGCAAAAGATTTGCCTTCTTAGTTCATAATCAAACCTTGACGGTTCCAGCCCTGCCATTGAAATGAGAACGGTTTTGTCGGTATCGCTACAGTTGGTAAGAGTTATTCCGGTTGCCTGAGATTCATTTCGCAGGGTGTAGATGTCGTATGTTGTTACATTTGGTTCATTTAAACTTGCCGGCACTTGTATTTTAACATTATCAATAAACCAGTGATCACTGGTATCGCCGCAAACAGCGCGGAAGCGGATACGGGCATTCGCAATTCTGCCATCGCTTGGGATACTTAAGATCTGAGAATAAAAAATGCCGGTCGAATTACTGTCCCAGTAATGAGTTTTGAGCGCAACCCAGCTGGAGCCATTCCAGTAGTCCACCTGTAAATTATCACCGGATTCTGTGCTTGACCGCTGCCATAGGTAAGAAAGTATTGTGGAATTAACTTCATTTATATCAAAAATTCGGCTTTGTACTTCGTAATTTGCTTTCAAATGGAGCGAATAAGGCGGAGTAGGCTCATCGATTGCCAAATTATCATTTACCGGAGTTCCAACTGTATTTGGCCAATTTGCAGGGCGAAGGCTAACACTAAATTGATCAAAAAAGACGTATTGATCAAGGCGAGTATACGGGTCAGAGAATGATATAACCATATCTGGATCTGGCGCACCATAAGAATAAGAACTCAAGACATAAAGGATCAGTAGAACAAACCACAAGTTTTTTTGAGTTGCCATTTTTCTTTCTCCTTTTTTATTTTAAAGTTAATGTTTGAAAATTTTGGACAATGAGTTCGAATAACCGTTCATAATTCTATAGCATCAGTCCAACACAAGATCCTAAAACACTTATTTAATGTCTGCCGTTTTTTTGAGGGTCAGAGTTTATAAACTCAAATTCAAGAAACAATAACCGGTATTGTGGCTCTATGGTGTAGAATGGTGTAAAAGAGCAATCGAATTTGCCACCAATCTATACAAGGATGGTATAGTTGAATATACAACAATATGACTAAAAGAAAGTCAAGTACTATTTGTATAAAAAGTATTTGCTATGCAAAAAAAACGACTTTAACATATTATTATAAAGGCCTTTATGAAAAGTTTGAATGGGTTTAACTTAAGAGTTTGTAAAATGTATGCAACAATAAATTATTAATATAATGTACTTGACTTTTAAATTTGCTTGGACTAATATATGCTAATGTATAGACAACTATAGGAATCAATCGTGATAACTGCAGATAATAAGAAAATGGTGGGATTCGCTAAAAATAAATATGAACTTCTGAGAAATGAATTGCTCGGAGGAATAGTTTCCAAACGTTTTGAGCCTGGGATGCCCTTGCCATCTGAAACTGAACTAATGAAAACAACGGGGCTAGCTAGGGGTACCATACGTCAGGCGTTTGAAGGTCTAGAGCGTGAAGGATTTGTATATCGTATAAGGGGCAAGGGTACCTTTATAAAGGAGAATGTTACTATCAATGGTAACATTTTACCGGATGGTGCAAAAGGATTGGCACGCAATTTTGTCATGCCAATAAGTCGTGTTTTTATTGGCGCCCGTTATAAGGACGAGTCTTACTGGTCGTTTTTTAGAAGTTTAGAAACTGTTTTGCAGGCCGAACGTTTTAGATTGAGCGTTTCGTATTTTGAAGAGTCGCGTCGCGAAGCAGTATTCGAAGATTTAATGAAGTCGCCGGACTACTGTGATGGGTTAGTTCTTGGTACCGGAATTGTTGATGAATCTTTAGCTGAAAAGTTGTTGGCTAGTAAAGTTGCCCATGTCTGCATAGATGTATGTGCAGAACGGCAGGGGTTAAATACGGTTTGTGAAAATACAGTTGATGGCATGCGTCAAGCAATTTCGCATTTGAGGCGACTTGGGCATGAAATTATCACTTTTATGGGTGCCGTGAAAGGCAGTCGTCATGCGTTCTTTAAGGCTGCGATGGCAGAAGCTGATATGATTGCTGGAGAACCTATACATATTGATGAATCATCCAATTGGTTTAGTGAAGATGTAGCTTGCGAGGTATTTGGGCAATGGCTTGACAATAAAGGAGCATCGACAGCGATCGTTTGTCAAACGGACAAGATGGCTTTGGGCGCAATTGATGCAATGAAGCAGAGAGGTTTAAGGGCGGGACATGAAATCTCTATTATTGGCTATGATAATATTGAAGAAAAGGATGAAAAAATTAAAACCGAGCCTATGTTAACCACAATTGATAACCGTTTGAATATCATAGGAGCGCGTTGCGGTGAGGTGTTGCTTAATCAGGTATTGCGAGGGCAGTGCCAAATTGTTCATGAGTATCTTCCTGTTGTCAAACTTATCGTTAGGCAAACGACAGGACCTGCCATCCGAAATAATCATGTTGGGTAAGGAGAAGTTAATTATATGGTAAGAAAAAAAGCATTTACTCTGGTAGAGTTGCTAGTTGTTATTTCGATTATTGCATTGCTGTTAGCGGTGCTTATGCCAGCCTTGAACAAGGCAAGGGAGCAAGGCAAGGCGATTGTATGTAGCAACAGGCTTCATCAACTTGGGCTTGCGTGCCAGTTATATCTCAATAAATATAATAATAAGTTTTTCCCCAGTTATGCTGATCCACAACAGGCATGGGCCTCATCGGCACAGGGATATGAACTTCAGCGGTCAGCTGGCACGAAGGTGGGATTTTATACCGGCAGTATTTATGATTGTCCTTCGCAAAGAAGCCGTGATTACACTGCTCGGCTGAAAATGATGCCAGATTTTATAAAATACCTTGACTATGCCTATAATGGTTGCATTGGCGATGGCGATATCAGTTCCACTGTCCGCCCCGCACCCAAAGCCAAACTTAGTCGGCCGAGCAGTACAGTCATGTTCTGGGATTCAACTCGTTATCGCGGTTATCCTTGGCCAACTTTTTCATGGGGTATAAACCCCGATTATTGGAACAATAAAAATGCAGGATCTTTTCATACATCGATGGCATTTATGCAATGGCCGCATTCGAAAGCAGCTAATTTCATGTTTGTTGATGGACATGTTGAAAAGGCTAATGAAAAAACTGTAAAAGATGCTTGGTTTAATCCAGGGTTTTAAATTTATACTGTTTAGCGAAAAGGAGGAAGGTAGATTATGAAATTTGACAGAATTAAAGCGATGTTGGCCACAATGGTTGTGTTTCTTGCGGTTGAATCATCACTTCAGGCTGCAGTGAGTTATCAAAGTGCGCTGACGTGGACTGATCCGCTTGTATATCCTATTTGCAGTCTGGCCGCTGGTGACCTGAATCGTGACGGCAAAAAGGATATCCTTGTTGGTTTAGATGAATCGATACCAAGTTATCAAGACGCTCATTTAATTATGCTTGTTCAGGGGGATATGCTCAGGACGGGGTTTTCTCAGGCAGGTCGTGCAAATTGCGGCTGGACACCTGCAAGAGTGTTTGTCAAAGATTTGAATATGGATGGCAATAACGATATTTTGGAATGTCGCGATATAACTAATTATGACTTTTTAGGCAATATCACAGGCTATGCTGGAACTTTTGCTCGACGTTTATCGCTCTCTGCGGATCCAAATATTGGCACGGCCAATTGGTCCTATTCACAAATAGGAAATATTGCTGGATGGTTTACCGGCCCGGCAATAATAGATTTAAACCAGGATGGAAAACTCGATCTTGTTCGAGTTAGGAACAAGGATGGACAGGTATCTCGATACTTTGGTGATGGTATCGGAAATTTTAATGCTGGTTACCTTAATTTTATGAACTTCAATTATGGTTCGACCGATCCTAACGATCAATTTGAAAAATATCCCATTGTTGCAGGGCAACTTGATGCAACTAACAGTTCAGGGATAAATGATATTGCAATTGCACGTCCAAGCGATGGTCTGCTGCATATAATATTCCAACACCCAGCAGGTGGTTTTAATGTGGATCCCATTTATGTTGCACGACCATTTTCTTGTGGAGGTTTTGGAGTGCATGGTACCCATGATCTTCACCTAAGACCTACACATCTTGGCATTGGCGATTTCAATCGTGACGGCAAGAATGACATCGTGGTTATACGCGAGGATGGCTATGTGTACGTATGCTACCAAGAAATACCGCGTGATTTTGCGAGTAATAGAGCTACGCTTATGAGCTATGGAAAGAAAATTACCGATATGAAGGTGGGTGATGTCGACGGCAACGGCTCCGACGATCTTGTAGTTGCCAGGTCAAATGGTGATCTCTATGTAAATCTTCAGGGAGCGCCGGGAGTATTTAATAATCAACTGATCGGTTCTTTTTACACAGATGATCCGAATGTTGGTTTAATTACATGTGTGGATATTGCTGATATGGATAATGATGGTTTAAATGATATTGTGGTCGGCCTTAAAGACGGTCGTATATTTACTTATTATCAGCAGCAGATGTGTTCACAGAATATTCAGGGAGACTTAACTGGTGACTGTATGATCGATTTTAGAGATGTGAACGTCTTTGTTTCGCAGTGGCTCCAGACAACTTCGAGTGCACCATATTTGCCTACAGATCTGAATACTGATGGCATTGTGAATCTAAAAGATGTTGCGACCATCGGGGCGCATTGGATGGAATGTAATCTTATTAACCAGAGCAACTGCTGGCAGTAACAGACCAAGAAGCATCTACCCTGAAGATGTTATAAATCTTCAGGGTGGGTGCACTGTAAAATTTTACAAACAGCGGTTTGATGGGATCAAAAAATGCGATGTTTTTTTGCTATGTCAACGACAATTTTTGTTGTGCTTGTGCAATTATCGTTGGCAATGGGTGCTAGTGGCCCAGCTCAATTTGAACAAGTAAATATTTTTAATACAAACGGAGTCAATAGTCTCAGCGTTGGCGATCTCAACAGAGATGGTCTTGATGATATTGCATGTGGTTGTACTGACGGTAGGTTGTTTCGTTATGCTCAAACTTCCACAATTGGTTTTTTCACAAGTTTGCAAATAGACAATTTGGGACAAGCTATAAATGTAAAGATCGGAGAGATCAGTGGTGATGCTTATAATGACATAGCAGTTGTTCGTTCAGATGGCAGTTTACATCGCGAGTTTTCAACAGGATCAGATAGTTTTGCGTATGCGCTTATCGGTAGTTATGGAGCAGCGCTTACGGGGCCGGAGATCTGTGACCTCAATCAGGATGGTCGAAACGACATACTTGTCGACCGCCACAGCGATGGTGCATTTTCAGTTCGTTATCAAAACGGTTCAGGTGGATTTACGTATGCCTTATTGATCAATTATGGCGCCGGAACGCATGCGATTGCTGCTGGGCATCTAGATGATACGACAGGGACACTAGTGAATGATTTTGTTGTTGGTCGTGAGTATGATGGCGTTTTGTATGCAGAATTCCAGACAACTCCCGGGAGTTTTTCGCATGTATTACTTGACACGTTCAGTTCTCCCATAAATGGTGTTAGCGCAGTTACTTTGCTGAAAGTCGCTGACCTGAATGGAGACGGCCGGCAGGATATTCTGGTTATTTGTGAAGACGGGAAAATATACCGCGAGACTCAGATTCCACTTGCCAGCCGAAATTTTTTCCGGACGACACTTGTGGATTTTGCTCAACAAATGAATGCTATAGCTGTCGATGATATGAATCATGACACCCTAAACGATATTGTTATCGGATTAGCTGACGGAACGGTTTCGATATTGTATCAGCAGGATGATGGCACATTTACAAACGTAACTAACGCGAGTTTTCCCGGAGAAAGCATTGCGGCGATCGACACGGGTGATTTTAGCAACGATGGCTATCGCGACTTTGTTGTCGGGTTTGGCAGTGGAGCAGTATACGCGTTTTATCAGAGAGGATGCTCTCCTGCATTAGCTGGTGATCTGAATAATGACTGCGAGGTCAAATTTGATGATTTTGCGATAATGGCATCACACTGGATGGAATGCAGTTTAGTCAATCAGACAGTATGCTCGAATTGAATGTCATAAGGTTGGTTTTTATGAATGGAAATATTAAGTTAACTTTTGTTATGCTGATGTTCCTACCGATTTTTGCCGCGTCGACCTGTTGGGCAGCAATCGGCAACTTGGTTACCTCATTTTCGGACGGATATTCCCGTCTGAAAACGGCGGAGATCAGCGTATCAACCTGCGGGGGAGAAGCTGTAGTTCACAATTATGAGCTGGTGACGCTTGCGGGTGAATACCAGGCAGCGGGTCTCAGGCTAACAAACTGCGGTGGAACAGATGTTACATGCAATATTTCCCTCACTGGCCTTGACGAATCAACATTTACGTATGTTGTCCAAAAACAAGAATTTCTTAAGACATATTATTATCAATCAAGCAACAACAAGATAAGTGATCCCCTGTGTCTTTTGCCGCGAAACGGGCAGAATTATGTTGTTACGGTACCCGCTAACACAAGAATTAAGCTTTATATAGGAATTCATGTTTTAGCAGCAGCCACTGGAATTAATAATGCGATTCTCACGGTGCAGACGCCTGACGGAAGTGAACAATTGAATTTGACGTTTAATGTTCTTTCTGCTGCTGCTCCGACTGCTTCTCGTTATTATTATGCCGCTTTTATGTGGCCATGGTTGAGTGTGTCAGCTTCTTCGCCAGATTTAGCTGCGATGGATTTAAGGTCGCATGGAACAACCATGATGGAGTTTCCTTCTTTATACGCGACATTTACGACCGCAGGTGATATTGTATCAGTGAATTATTCTGTTCTTGATAGAAGACTTTTGAATTATGGTCCGGCTGTTGGTAAACTACTCCTTTTCTGGGAAGGACAGTATACCCAGTTTACAACTAATGTCGGCACCTATTTGACTCCGTATTCGACAAGCTGGGACAACGCCTTCAAGAATTACCTGCGGGCATGGCTAACGCATGCAAGTCAGTTGGGTTTTGGCGTGGATCGTTTTGCTATCACACCAATTGATGAGGCGCATTCCACTTCTTTTGCGGCAGCTCCCAATGACGAAGTTACTAATTTTATTCATGTCGCCAATTTAGTAAACGATGTGAATTCAAATTTAACTATTGCACTAACTCTCACTGATTATGCGGGCATAACGGATCTCAATGCCATGTTACCCTATGTTGATATAGTCCTGCCCGTATGGCCATATCGCACTAGTACGTTAGCAGGCCAGACGACGGGCTATAAACCGCGGATGGCTTATTATTCTACTTTATTGCCGGCGCTTAAAGCATGGCGAAATGCGGCCAGTGGACGAGAAATCTGGAGTTATCATATAGGCGGCGGCAGTAGCGATCCTGAATTGCTGGGTAATCGTGCGTATCCGGTACTGATGGTCGGCGAAGGCACTGGTGATGGTCTCACTGGAGCCGCTCACTATGCGTATAACTGTTCTGGGGGTAGCAGTTGGGATAACACCGATCAAGGGTTGGCCCCGGACTATAGTTTGATATATGATGGTACGGAAAATCAAGCATCGAACCTTGCCTTTAATCCTACCAGGGCGCGATTAGTTCCCTCTATTCGCTGGGAAGGACTACGTGCCGGGCTCCAGGACGCTCGAATACTGCTTTACCTAAAAGAAGTTAAAAGCCAACAGGTTACTGCTGTCCAGACGCAAATACAGGCACTTCTTGACGAAGCTGCGAGCATGGCCAGTGATGTGGCTCTTAAGTGGGATGGTGGCATTACTCAGCCTAATGATGTGGTACTTTATTCTGGCTGGGTGACCGCAGACTACATGTTCGATTATGCAAGGCGGATAAGATTGCTGTACATGAGTGTGAATCCGCATTTGTGCTCTCATCCAATTCAGGGTGACACCAATCGTGATTGTAAGATTAATTTTGGGGATTTGGCGAGATTGATCTCTGAATGGATGAGCTGCAATCTGAGTACTTCTCAACTGTGTAATTAATAGTTCCACAAAATAAAGTTGTTAGCTATTAGGAGGGATTTGGATGAAATAATTAGGCGGCATTACGAATTGAAGGGGTTAAATTAAATATTATTTTTGGAGGAGAGAATCATGAAAAAGCAAAGAAAATTCGTCTCATTGGTTTTAGTTATTCTGACATTGCTATCTGGGAGTTGCATGGCCCTTGATTTTCAGAAGTACAACGTATTCAATACAGACTCTGGCGTTGGTATCTCTAGTTTGAGTATTGGCGATTTGAATCGAGATGGTTCAAGTGATATGGCCCTTGGCTGGAGTAATGGCCAACTGTGGCGGCTTTCACAGACGGGCACAAGAGGGGTATTCACCGGTAACTGGATACAGACTTTAGGTGCTCCGATAGGCGTAAATGTTGCAGACATAAGCGGCGATGGCTACAATGATATTGAGATTACGCGGAACAGCGATGGAAGTCTGCATAGGCAGTATTCAACAGGATCAGATACTTTTGGGTATGCTCTTATAGCCAATAATGGTTCAATGATTACTACTGTTCTTGGTGATTTGAATCAAAATGGCAAAACTGATATCGCAGTTTTACGAGCAGCTGATGGTGCGCTGTCCATGCGCACGCAAAATGGCACTGGTGGGTTCAGCTATACACTTTTAGGAAACTATGGTGCTGCATCAGCACTTGCGATTGGACATATGGATGCTACAAGAGATCCGCTTGTGACTGATGTTGTCGTCGGACGTGATTCGGGTTCACTGTATGTAAGATATCAAGGTGCCGCTGGTAACTTCACGAACCAGAAGCTGATTGCAGAATTTGGCCAGAAGATCACGCAAGTGGGAACAGGTGACCTTAATGCAGATGGCAAAAACGATGTTTTGGTTGCACGGCTGGATGGTTCCATTTATGAACAAATACAAGTTGGCTCACAAGATTTTTCAACTCAAAATCTGATTATGAATGTTGGTCAGGAGGTCAAGTCTTTAGCTTTAGGCGACCTTGATAATGACGGCCTGATCGATTTTGTTCTCGGCCGTGCAGACGGTAGCCTGCTTGCTGAATTTCAAAGAGCCGGTGGAACTTTTGACCATCAAGTATTAAGCATATATGCTGGTACGACTATTACCAGCCTTGGTATTGGCGCCTTGGATGGTAGTGGACGAAACGCTTTGGCAGTGGGGCTGAGCACTGGAGCTGTCGATATTTACTATCAGATTCCTGAACCTGCAACGATTGCTCTGCTTGCTCTTGGCGGTGTTGCCATGATTAGAAGAGGCAGTAAGTAAGGACACATATAAAGGTGTGCATAGATTGCACTGATTTGATTTGTTTGGCCTGCTCTTTGGCTATTTGTTACATCAAAGGGCAGGCTTGCTTATTAAAAGAATGACAATGAAATTATATGGATATGCGTTGTAGATCGGCGGAATTCAGATTTGATTGTTATCATAATCTTATTCTGTTTGGATATAATCACCTGATTTATGGTGATGAGAATGTTCGTTTTAGCCCAAACTTTGAAATTGGCGAGAATGGTGTACTGTTGGCTTGGAAGTATCCAAGGAAGCACAAATCGTGTTATGGTAAAAGGCCGTTGCGTTTAGCGGCGAGTATGTTTTAGCTGCTCAGATATTGAAATTCCCAATCTTGCAACTGAAAAAATCAATCTTTTCTTTCTCTGCTGGTGGAACGGACTGGGCTTGCCCAGGGGCGTTGTGGAGTGATGGCAAAGTTGGTGTTCGCTTGCCATAACGGAGAAGAGTGGAAACAAATTATTATAGGATAGATATGTTCAATCAAAATAAAGTGAAAATGGAAAAATCTATGAAAGACCGGAATTTTAATATGATAGTGGAAACCGAGCAACTTATTAATATTCAAGGTCGAAATTACAAATTTTTGTTTAACTGTAAAAGCGGGAAATTCTCTCAAATAGAGATTTTTAATGGTATTACTTGGCATCAAATAACAAAAGACGGAGAGTTGGTTGGCGATAATTGGGATTTGCCAATGGTGAGTTGTGAAGTGGTAAAGAAAGAATCGGACTATCTCAAAATCGAAACTGTCAGAAAGACTGATATGTGGAGAATAAATGCTTCATATGA
This sequence comes from Planctomycetes bacterium GWF2_42_9, assembly GCA_001825675.1. Taxonomy (GTDB): domain Bacteria; phylum Planctomycetota; class Phycisphaerae; order Sedimentisphaerales; family UBA12454; genus UBA12454. The sequence goes on from MHYA01000080.1 coordinate 38,118, forward strand.
AGTGTTTGGCAGTGGATATATAGTATGCACGTTCGCTTTGGAGGCGTTAGTCGATCAGGCTTTTATAAAGCCCTTAATGGTTGGAGTAAGCCTGGATGAGCAAACCGTTTTCTCGAGACCTCATCGAATAATGAATAATACTAATAATATAAAGGATATTCGCTCTATAAGAGCGATTTCGATTGATTATACAACTGACGATAGACCAGTGACTAATAGTGTGAATTTTCTGTTGGAGTCTGTAACAACCAATATGAACAATCGTGCCTGTGAAAAACTGATTGAGCAGCGGTCTGGCTATCGCTTCATTGGTTGGCAATTGAGCAAAGAATACAATTTCCCATTTCCTGAAGGTTACCGTTACCAAAATCGCTGGGCATTAACATTAACAGGTCTTGATAACAGCCCATCCAATGTCCGCGGGCAGAGAATTTATCATTATTATGGATTGTGGCCGCGTTTTCCAAGCAATGACATGTTAGAGGAAATGGCTGAATACGGTTGCTCCATATTGGCCTTACATAATGTTTCAAGGTATATAACTGGTTTTGAACCGGATGAGAAAGAAATGCGGCGGGTCGTGAACCGTGCTCATGAACTGGGGATGAAAGTTATATCCTATTGTCAGCCGTATTTAATGTCTATCAATTCCCCGTATTATAAGCACTTCACTGATAGTCGTACAGAGTGTTTACGAATATGGCATTGTCTGGCTGAGACACAAATTTGTTGCTATGAACCGTTAACAGACTGGGATTGCGACGAACTGTGCCTGAGAAGCGAGAAAGCTTACAAACTTATTCATGACGGTGTTATAGAATTTTATAGAAAATATGGCACTGATGGGCTCTACATAGATTTCTGCTGGCCAGCGCAAGGCTTGTGCAATGATAATAGACATGGACACCCGACGGGATTGTTCAATTTTTATGACTACTTGCGGTTGATACGGCAGTGGCGTAAAGATATCGACGACGATATCATGATAGGTCATGGCGGGGGTGTGTTAGTTTCAAGTGATTTTGTAGAAGGTTTTGACGCTTGCTTAACGGGTGAAGCTCAAAAGGAACTCGATCCTATTACGATTGGACAACAAATCGGTGTTGCGCCAACATTGTGGACGATGCAGAGAGCAAAAGAGGATGAATTCCGGTCTGTGGCCACTATTGAGAACCTTGTGCGTGAAGGCGTTACCCCTCATGTAGGCGTGGGGGTCGGTGGAACGGCGATTGTGGCGACGGTTGATCCGGCGCACCCTGTTCATCTGATGGCTTTGTGGCAAATGTGGCGTGCATTCCCTGTTGAAGAGGCGACTTACTATAATTATCTGACTGAAAAAGTGTTGAGTTTAGACAATGAAAATGTATTTTATAGTCTTTATGTAACAAACATCAAGCAAGTACTTCTGATTCTGGCCAATTCGGGCAAGCCCGCCTTCGAAGCTACTCCTGCCACAGGAGTAAGTGTCAAAATAGATGTTCGTAAATTGGGATTGCCTTCTCAGATGAACTGTTGGCGGCTGAAAGGCGCTACTTACGAAACTTTCCGTATCGCCGAAGTGCCGCCAGTAAATGATGGTTCTATTGATGTTCCTGAATTGAGTTTGCACGAGTATATTGGCTTTGTTTTAAGTCCGTCAGATGCCCCCATGGAACTGACGAGGTTGATGAGACATCTTGAAGGACGTCCCGAAAGATTACCTGCTATTCTGAAAGCCAAACAGAAGCGATTGGCTGAATTTGATAAGAAAATTGACTACTTTGCGACATTACCAAATGCCAAAAAAGAAATGGATATAGCTTTATTTAAACGAAATGACAGAGTTGCCGAATGATACCCCAATTCAGCATGAATAAATCGTAGAGAGTGTGAAAATTGTAATACAGTGATGATGGAATAAGATGGATTTAGTTGTCACATTAAATATTTGGTAGATGCGTAACACAGAAAAGTTAAGCAATCTAAATATGTTCTGAGAGAGGCGCTTAATGAATATGCACTGGATTGATTGGACAATTATAACCGCATTTATAGCGATTCTAACTTGTATTGCGGTTTATGCCAACCGTTTCAACAAAGGGGTTTCAGATTTTCTGACGGCAAACCGTTGTGCTGGAAGGTATTTGCTGACTGTATCGCAAGATGCCGGTAATCTTGGTGCTATTAGCGTTATTGCATGGTTTCAAATTTATTATAACGCGGGATTCTCTGCTGCTTGGTGGAATATGCTAACATGGCCGATAATACTGTTTCTCAGTATATCAGGATGGATAACTTATCGTTACCGTGAAACTCGTGTTATGACAATGGCTCAGTTGTTTGAACTGCGTTATAGCAAAAAATTTCGTATTTTTTGTGGCATTCTTGCCTGGACTGCTGGTGTTATGAATATGGGTATATTCCCTGCCGTAACAGCGCAGTTCATAATACATTTTTGCGGTCTTCCTCAGGATATTCATCTGTATGGAATTAACATTTCTACTTTTCCGTTACTTATGGCCATCGAACTGTCATTATGCCTATTATTTACTTTCATGGGCGGTCTGATTGCAGTTATGGTAACCGATTTTGCCCAAGGAGTTTTTTGTAATATGGTTTTTATAACTATTCTGGTCATATGTTTTTTGACTTTTGATTGGCGTCATATTACTGAAGCACTACAAACAGCTCCGCCAGATGCTTCCATGATAAATCCTTTTAAGTCAACAAAAGTTGATGGGTTCAATATAGGATATTTCCTCATAGTCGCTTTTACATTAGTTTATGGCTGGAGAGCTTGGCAAGGCACACAGGGTTTTAATGCTGCCGCCAAAAACCCACATGAAGCCAAGATGGCAGGAATCGTCGCTATGTGGCGAACTCTTATAATACAGATCACTCTGCTGGTGATACCTATTTGTGCGTTTACACTGCTTAATCATAAAGATTTTACGGCTGTTGCGCATAGCGTTCAAGATGTTATTGGTTCTATTGAAAGTGAACAGCTTCAGAAGCAGGTTGCAATACCGCTGGTTCTCGCAAAAGTTCTTCCAGTGGGTATCATCGGTTTGTTTTGTGCAATTATGTTTGCTGCTGCCATTAGCACTGACAACACATATCTGCATTCATGGGGCAGTATTTTTGTGCAGGATGTCATTTTGCCGTTCCGTAAAGAAAAATTTTCAACCAAAACTCATATGCTCCTATTGCGTCTTTCAATTTTACTTGTGGCGGTGATTATTTTCTTTTTCAGTCTGCTCTTTAAACAGATCGATTATATAGCGATGTACATGCAAGTTACGGGGGCACTCTATCTTGGTGGCGCAGGCGCTGTTATTGTAGGAGGTCTTTACTGGAAGCGAGGTTCCGTTCATGCCGCATGGACGGCAATGCTGGTGGGGATATTTTTTGCAGGAGGGGGTCTTTTGATCCAGCAGTTCTGGTGTCCCGTTGTTGTGATTTTACAGGACTGGCTGCCGAATCTGCAATTTTTGCAAAACAATAGCGAAAAGTTTCCATTTAGTGGAAATTATATTAGTTTATTTGCAAGTGTATGTGCAATCACTTCTTATATTTTGGTTTCACTTTGGGATTGGCTGATACTTCGAAAATGTCCGTTCGATATAGAACGTATGCTTCACCGCGGGAAGTATGCCATAAAGGGGGAGCATGCAGGCAACATAACTCTGCCGCCGACCGGATGGCGTGCTCTTTTACCTGACAAAGAGTTTACAGGATGGGATAAGGTGATTCATATAGGTACGACCTCTTGGACAGTTGGATGGTCATTGTTTTTTATAACAATTCTTTTGATCAATAGTGTTTGGGAAATTCCTGATGGATGGTGGATTAAGTACTGGCACTTTTATATATGGTTATTTTTTGGGTTAAGCATATTTTGTACCATATGGCTTCTATGGGGAGGTTTGCGTGATGTCAAAAATCTATTTCAGACATTAAAAACTGCTGACAGAAATGTCTGCGATGACGGACGTGTTACGGCTTTTCAGGAAGTCTTAGGCAAGAAAGTCTTAGAAAGTCAAAAACTTTCTGTTAACGAAAGCAAATAAATTGCTAAGAGACAAAGCGCTTATGAAAAACCAAATTTGGAGAAGGGTGGAACAGCAGTTGTGGGCAATGGGCGGATATGCTCTATCCAGACAGGTGCCTAAGTTTGCTGGACAGAACTCACTCCATGGTACTATTATCTTTTCTTCAGTAATTCTGGTACTCACATTTTCATCCATTTTGTTTGGCATGCCTAAAGACGCTGAACCGAATGTTCCGGGTGAGATAGCATTTTATTTACCACCTGTTATTTTCGCGGTTCCCGATATAGAGACTAGCATATACTTTGACAATATCTGCCTTGTGGTTAACCCTTCAAATTATGTATTTGACGTAAATTGTGATAAAGGCATACAGCAATCTGAACGTTGGACGTTTCTACCAACTTCTAAAGATATCGGATTATATTCTCTTGTGATTGAAGTCCGTGATGAAATAAACAGGATAATTGCCCGCTCAGGCACAATGATCAAAGTCGTTCCCAAAGATGCTGGTGCATATCAGAAAAGAACAATTTTGATGATTGGGGACAGCTTAACGCAATACTCAATCTATCCCCGGCACCTTCTAGATCTTTGTAAAGGCGATACCAATCCTACGATTACACTTATCGGCTCTCACGTACCTGACAGTAATTGTCCTTTCAACAGACATGAAGGTTATGGCGGCTGGACTGCTAAGGCTTTTGCTACCCGTTATACAGGAATAGCTCGCATTGGTGATTACCGCAAGAGAGGGAGTCCTTTCCTATACCAGGATGTAAACGAAGAACCCAAATTTAATTTTGGCCGATACTGCGTCGAATTCAATAATGGTAAAAAACCTGATTTTGTGACAATTTTGCTAGGCGCAAATGATATTTTTTACGCTAACGATGGCAGTATTGATAGGATAATTGATGAGATGTTGGCACATTATGATAAGCTTATTAAGATGCTCCATGGCTTTCATTCTGATACCAAGATAGGGGTATTGTTGCCCTTACCGCCTGCAGCATCTCAGGATGCCTTTGGTGTGAATTACGGTTGTGGCCAGTCACGTTGGCAGTACAAACGAAATCAGCATCACCTTGTGAAACGTCTGATTGATCACTATGGTAATCGTGAAATCGAGAATGTTTTTATCGTTGGAACTAATGTTGCTATAGATTGCGTACATGGCTATCCACCAAACAATGCGCTTCATCCGTCTGAATATGGCTATTATCAGATAGGCGATGTTATATACTCGTGGATCAAAGCCATTTTAGATTCAAAGTCGTAAGTGTCATATTAAGAATTTATTTTTAGAAAGGGCTGATGATATGTATTTATATAATATTGGTTTCCGCCTTATAATTGTAATGGCGGTTATTTTGTTTGGAACAGTAGCTTATGCTGATTCCAAAGCAATCTTTCTTGTAAAGGAGGGTGAGAATCGGGCAATTATTGTTGTTCCGGCGGAGACAAAGTATGAAGCAAAAGAAGGCGAAAACCCTAAATACCCACAAAAATCATTGAGAGAAATTGCAGAGGTACTTTCTGAATATATTAAAAAATCAACGGGTATAAGCCTAAATATTGTGTCCGAGTCGAACTCCGTACATGACAGGCCTATACAAATTCACATCGGGATTACAGAATATGTAAAAAAACGCGGATTAGAAATCAATAAGCTTGATGAAGAAGGTTTTATTTTAGACTCGATGGATAGTGCTAAAATTGTCATTGCAGGACCAACATCTTATGGCACTGAATTCGGAATTTATGAGTTTCTGGAACGGTATGTTGGTGTGCGATGGCTTATGCCTGGGCTAGAGGGAGAGGATGTGCCTGCGAACATATCAATCGGCATTCCTCACGAGCATATCAAACAGCAGCCAGCATATTTTTCACGATGCTTAAGCGGTCTTTTCACAGAACCAGAGAGGATATGGAGCAGATTTAATCGCATGCGATGGCGCATTAGTTTCCATCATAATATCTACAACGTTGTCTCTCCTGTAAAATATGCAATAACACATCCGGAGTTTTTTCCACTCCATAATGGCAACCGATTCATACCGACAGGAATGGATCACTGGCAACCATGTTTTACCGCTGATGGTCTAGTTGAGGAAGCGGTTAAAAACATCTGTGATTATTTTGAAAAACATCCAAATGCGACCTCATATTCCCTCGGAGTAAACGATGCGAGTGGTTACTGTGAATGTGAAAAGTGTCGTACTCGATACCCTGCCCGCAAAAACACGCTTAAGCTTGATCATCTCTCTGATCTTTATTTTGAATGGTGTAACAAAGTTGTCGAGGGGGTGCTAAAAAAGTATCCGGACAAATACTTCGGCTGCCTGGCATATAGCGAGATATATGATCCCCCAGATCATGTCAAAATTAATGAAAGAATTCTGCCATTTTTGACGTATGACCGGATGAAATGGGTAGATCAGGAAATTGAAGCTCAAGGCCATAAGACAACGAAACAATGGGCGGCGATGTGTCCAAGCATGGGCTGGTATGACTATATCTATGGTAGCCAGTATTTTCTGCCGCGTGTGTATTCGCACAAAATGGCCGAATACTATCGCTATGGATATGAAAATGGCGTCCGAGCAATCTATGCTGAGGCATACCCGAACTGGGGAGGAGAAGGGGCCAAAATGTATATTGCATTAAAAGTATTGTGGGATCCAAATCAGGATGTAGATGTATTGCTTCGTGATTGGTATGTTCGCGCGGTTGGCCCCAAAGCAGCGGATGACTTGGCTGCTCACTTTCAACACTGGGAAGATTTTTGGACTAAGCGTATGCCCCAATATAAAAGGTGGTGGTCCAAAGGTGGGCAATACCTTAATTTCGATTCGCTTACCTATCTTGATAATCTTGATAATAACGACCTGGCTTCCTCGCGTAAATTACTGGAGTCTGTATTGAAAAATGCTCAGACGGTGGCTCAGAAGGCTCGTGCCAATGTTTTTATTAAGGCCTTTGAGCGGTATGAGGTGGTAGTTCTAACGAGAACGGGGCATTTAAAAACTTATTGAGAATGTCAGAAGTATATTGTATGTGAAGCGGTTCTTTTTGCCCAATTTTAGTTGCGAAAGTTCTAATTATAAGGCAGCGAACGATATAATTACTTGATGGTTGGCACGCCATAGGTTTTTTCACCTATGCGATATCTTGGTGAAGAGTCGTAGAATTTTTTAGGTGCCTTAATCAGATAGGAAAAATAATATTGGGCGATAAATTCAGATACTGACAATAAACGCAAAGGTACATCGTATGTATAATAAACTCAATTTTGCCGTTATTGGTTGTGGTATGTTGGCACAGTCTCAGCACATACCGAACATAGTTCGTTCGCAGAAGATGGTGTTACATACTTGCTGTGATCTTTCGGACGAATCCTTGCGGATATGCAAGGATAAGTTTGGTGCATTGAATGTTAGCAAGGATTTTGCTGCGGTTATAAATGATCCCGATGTCGAAGCGATTTGTGTGGCAACCACCGAAAAGCTACGACTGCCCGTTATTGCGGCTGCGGCTAAGGCGAAAAAGCCTGTATATTGTGAGAAACCGCTTGCGCGTTTTCTCGAAGAGATGTATGAAATTCAGCGTATTGTCAATAGTGCCGGCATACCTTTTTGTGTCGGGCATAATCGTCGCAGTTCGCCTGCTATGCGTGAAGCTCATGCTATTTTCAGGTCGCACATGGAAGATCCAAAGTCATGCCCATGGCGTTTTGACCGTGAGGGTGCTAAGCGGCCTGCGCTTGCCGATAATGGCAAAGCTGCCATATCCGTGCGAATAAATGATGACTGGTATAGTTGGAAATCATGGGTGTTCGATAAGCAGCAGGCTCCGTTTGGGCCGATGCTCTTTGAGATGACGCACTTCACGGATATCTGTAATTGGTTCCTTGCTGCTGAGCCTGTAGAGGTCGTCGCGATGGAGCAGGGTATGCTTAATAG
>MHYA01000080.1:46186-50172 GCA_001825675.1 Planctomycetes bacterium GWF2_42_9
GCAACGGCGCGGCTGTTGTGGTTGACCACATGCTGGAAATTCGCACGGCCGGCATTGGAGGTGTACCTGCCAAGAAAGTATATCCAATGCTTAGTGACCCCCATTCAAATATCGGTACTGAGGGCGGGTTATTGGGCTGGCTTGCAAAGAAACAGGCTGCTTGTAAAGAGGCTGTGGAAGCAAATGATCCGATGCGTATTTTCACCGCTGAACCTGATAAGGGGCATGCGCACGCGTTGGAACTTTTTGTAGATGAGATACGCGGCACTGGGCCTGTGGTATGCGGTGTTGACGATGCGGTTATGGCAACGCGTGTTGCATTTGCGGCGATAAAGTCTGCCGCGGAACATAGAGTAGTGAAATTATCAGAGATATAATATTGCAATGAATAAAATTAGAATTGGTTTTGTTGGTGCGGGCTGGATGGGTTCTGTTCAGCTCAAACGTCTTACTGAGCGTAATGATGTTGAAGTACTGGCATTATTTGAGGTCAACAAGGAACGCGGTATAGAAGTATTGAAGAGCGTAGGTCTTTCCCCGTCACTGCTTGTAACAGATTATAATGATATTGTAAATAACCCCGCTATCGATGCCGTCTGGCTGGTTAGCCCCAATAGTTTTCACGCTCCCCAGGCCATCGCCGCGATGAAGGCTGGCAAGCATGTATTCAGCGAAAAACCAGCAGCCACAACATTTGCCGATTTCTGCACAGAGATCGAGCTTGAGAAAGCCAATCCCAAACTCGTTACTTTCGTGGACTATATTCTTTACTTTGACTCAATGGAACAGCAGCTCCGTAACATGGTCGCAAAGGGTCAATTTGGCGATATTACTCAGATACAGATCAATTACCGTCACCCCGTCAATATTGCTGGCGACAAGGTCTGGAAACTTAACAAAGCGATTATGGGTAATGCTATTGGAATGGGCATAAATCATGCCATTTCCGTAATGATTTTTTCGATGGCAAGCCAGGCAAAACCGGTCGGTATCTATGCGACCAGTATGCCCGCCAAAGTTCGCGGTTTTGAGGCGGATCCGATATGGGCTCTTACCGTTCACTTTGACAATGGCGCAACAGGTTTTTGTTTTGGCAATATCGATAACGGTAATGGTTACGATGCTTTTCACAGCCTGTATGGTACCGAAGGGGCATTCACCTTTGACTCACAGCAGGAGCGGCCCAATAAGGTGCGGTATTGGTCACAGAAAGCCACACAAGGTAAATGGATCTTCCCGCTTAATCTCCAGCAGTGCAAATCACAGGGGCTTGAGCAGTGTATCTGGCCCGATGATACTACCACCCCTGACAACGGCAATGTTGTCGAACACCAGACTGGATCGGCGGTAGGGCATTTTATTGATTGTGTCAAAAACAAAGCAAAATCACCACTAAGCTTTGCCAATAGTTCAATTATCGCTGAGATCGGCTGGGCAGCGCAGATGTCAGCTTCGTTAAGACAGCCGGTATCATTGCCGTTGGATTGGACTAAGGCCGGAAAATTCTTCGAGAACTTTTGAATATGAGAATAATACAAGGTATATGTAATTTTGAGCGTGAGCCACTTATAGCACCCTTTGGTTTTAAGGGCGGTTATCTCAGTGAGCTTTGGCAATCGATGGTCATGCTTGAAGATGACAATGGTAATCAGGGTACCGGTCTTGGCGTTCAAAGCACACTCTGGTCAGATCCGGCGATTTTCACAGGCTACAGTGAATCTGCCGGCAATAGTGTGATGTTTTTAATGACCGCTTTTGCCGCCGAACAGGCAAAACATTGTGTATGGCAAAAACCGCTTGATCTGTTAGATCAATTACTGCCGCTTACCTATGACTATGGCAAGAAGATCACCAATAATCCAAATCTTCGTCTTACCTTTGCTCTCAATGCTCTTGTGCCGGTTGATAATGCGGCATGGCTGGTATATTGTAAAGCTAAGGGTATTAACAGTTTTGAGGATATGATTCCGACCGATCTTCGTTCTGCCCTTTCCTGCCACCATGATAAGCTTAGTGCAATACCGCTGCTAAGCTATGGCGTATCTACCGAAAAAATTAAACAGATGCTTGATGATGGATATTGTTTTCTGAAAATAAAGATTGGTTCCGATCCTAACAAAGATGGCAACATGGATACAATGCTTGAATGGGATACCAATCGCCTCAAGGAAATCCATGCCATTGCGGGGCGGTATTCCACACCCTATACCGACAGTAGCAGGATTGCATATTATCTTGACGCCAATGGCCGCTATGATAAAGAGCATCTGCTTAGATTTCTCGACTATGCTAAACAGATAGGTGCGTTCGATGAGATAATTCTGTTTGAAGAACCATTTGCGGAAGAATGTTTGACAGATGTTTCAGACATTCCGGTGTGCATCGCCGCCGATGAAAGTTCACACTCGACAAAAGAATTTCTTGAAAGGATCGATTTAGGCTATAAGGCAATTGCATTGAAGCCCATCGCCAAGACGATGAGCATGAGTTTGCAAATTGCCAAAGCCGCGTATGACAATAAAATTGCATGTTTCTGTGCGGATTTGACGGTCAATCCTATCATGGTTGACTGGAACAAGAATGTTGCTGCAAGGCTTGCTCCGCTACCAGGTATGAAAATAGGCGTCCTCGAATCAAATGGCAATCAGAATTACAAAAACTGGGAGCAGATGAAAACTAAGCACCCCTGTGCCGGAGCCAAATGGCTCGAAGCGAAATCCGGAATATTCGAAATCTCGCAAGAGTTTTATAGATGCAGTGGTGGTATATTTGAAAAATTGAATTAGTATCTAAAGGTGTCCTGTGTTTAAAATCATTTCATTTCTATGCCTCTCTTTGGTGTGCATATCGGTCTCTGGTTGTACGAGTTCCACTAAGCAGCACTATCCCGAAATGTTGCTGTCTACTCCCAAAATATCGTAGTTGATGGGAATCTCAATGAAGAAGTATGGACGCATTCACCGAAGTACAATTTATCTTTGCCGGGTACAAATGCAAAACCTCAAGAAAGTAGTCAAATCCTGGCAGCAGGGGATGACAAGTATTTTTATTTGGCTGGAACGTTCCTTGATTCAGATATTGTTGCTGAAGGGCTTGAAGACGGCTTGCACCAGTACCAATTTGGCGATGTGTGTGAGCTCTTTCTCAAACCTGTTGATTACAGCTGGTATTGGGAACTTTATGGAACTCCGCTTGGCCAAAAGACCACTTTCTGGTTTCCTGGGCAGGGCAGGCTGGGATTACCCAGTTCATTTGAAAAATACTCAAGTGGTTTGAAAGTTGCTGCTATAAATCGCGGCACGGTGAATGAATGGCAGGATTATGATGAGGGGTGGACAATTGAAATGACTATTCCAATAAAGGACTTAACTGCTCGTGGTGAAAAATTTGGATCAGATTCAGGCTGGAGAATCCATATTGGACGGTATAATTATTCAAGGTATTTAGAAAACAAAGGTCCTGAACTCAGCGCTTTTCCGAAATTGTCAAGAACAGATTTTCATCTTTTAAATGAGTATGCGGTTTTAAAATTGCAGAGATAATTCGTGTTCTTGGTAAACACATAATGTGGGCAAAGATGATGAAATTGTCTGCCATGAGCGGCCTGGGGGACTTTTGCAGTTCTATAGGAGGGCGGCTTGAGGCGGAAGATGACTTTTTACATAGCACTAGGGCAGGGTGGTTTACCCTACTGTCAAAATTTGACAGTTCACTGTGCCCCCAATCCCAGCGTCTTCCCAGCGTCATCTTCCATCCGACTCGCAGTGCCCTCCCAGTCTACTTGCAGTCTACTTCCAGTGCCCTCCCAGTTCGACCCCCTATAAAGTGGCTTAAAAGGACTGTTTGGATGCAGTATAGAGGGGTGTGTTTTGCTCGACACGCAGGAGGTCGTAGGTTCGAGTCCTATACCGCCCATTGATTAACTTGTTGCTAATCAATGAGTTACGACACGTCTTGTAAAGCTAATTTTTGCCGTATAACATTTT
>MHYA01000081.1:0-12023 GCA_001825675.1 Planctomycetes bacterium GWF2_42_9
CATTTCCTGATCGATGTGCAAACGGCCTGCGGTATCAAGAATCACAACATCGTAAGTACCGCTTTTAGCGTGATTTACCGCATTTTTCGCAACCTTGACCGCGTCTTTTGACCCAGGCTCATTATAAACATCAATGCCCAACTGCTGACCGAGAGTTACCAACTGATCAATAGCCGCTGGTCTTTGAAGGTCATCGGCAACCAAAAGCGTTTTTTTGCCTTTTGATACTATATATTTAGCAAGTTTGCCTGCGGTTGTGGTTTTACCGCTACCCTGAAGACCGGCGAGCAAAATCACCGTTGGGCCGGGTGAAACGAAGTATATTTTCGGATCGGCAGGCCCCATCAATTTTGTCAATTCATCGTTGACGATCTTGACGAAAACCTGGCCGGGATGCAGACTTTTTATAACCTCTGCTCCAACCGCCGCCTGACGAACATCTTTACAGAACTGCTTTGCTACGTGATAGTTAACGTCCGCTTCGAGCAGAGCTTTCCTGACATCGTTGAGCGCATCGGCGATGTTGGCTTCTGTGATTCGGCCGCGATTTGTTATCGCGCGAAAGACATTATTAAATTTTTCCGTTAATGCATCAAACATATATAATCGTTAGTTGATGGTTGTTAGTCGATAGTTATTCGAATTTAATGCTCAAATTATTAAAACGAATCATTCTAACGAAATTTTCAATTTTTGCAAGATTATTCAAATATATCCTAAAATACGCATCGCTCTTCTTTTTTGCTAAAAAACCGTTTTGATTACGGCTATAAAAAGCTAATAATTATCTTGAAATCAAAGCGGCTTTATTTATACTTATATAAGTTATCTTAAGATGTGAGGAAGACATATGAGAAACACCAAATGGGTTTTAGTAATAGTAGTCTTATTTTTCCAATCATTTGGATTTTGCAAATTCGCCTGTGACTTTGAATGGAAGCCGGGAGCAAGTCTATCTGGAGTAAACGGGCCGGTATATGTTATGACAAAATGGGATCCGGACGGCAATGGACCGGATGAAGAAATGCTGGTTGTAGGTGGAAAGTTTTCTGTAGCCGGTAATGTGCAGGCAAACAATATCGCGGCATTTGACGGTAATAGTTGGCATAATTTTTCAAACGGTACCGATGGTGCGGTTTATTCATTTGCAAATTATAACGGGAAACTGGCAGTTGGCGGAAAATTCAACCTTGCAGGCGGAAAATTAGTAAATAATATTGCAACGTGGGATGGATCGCAATGGCAAGGCCTTGGAAGCGAAGCAGGCAATGTTGGGATGAATGGGGATGTTAATTCAATAGCAGTTTACAATGGAAAGCTTTATGTCTGCGGCAGTTTTACTACACCGTATAATTTGCTGGCCGCATGGAATGGCACAAGCTGGGAATCTGTCGCCAGCATAACTATGTCATCTCCGTTTGCCAGTCAAGTTCGCGTTGATGCTCTGACGGTTTGGGATAATAAACTTATAATGGGCGGTTATTTCTCAAAAGTTGGAAGTATATCTGCGTATTGTATTGCAGCATACAACGGTAGTAATTGGCAAACCGTAGGGGATAACTTATACAAAGTTTCCACTTTAACTATTTTTGAAAATCAGCTTGTTGCAAATTCAGCCAACTCTGTTGTTAAACTTGTTGGTGGTACATGGCAAATTATTGGCAGAATGAATAATAATATAAACTGCTTAATGGAATATAATGGCAATTTATACGCTGGCGGCAGTTTTACAACTGCTGATTACAACGATGCAAATTATATAACCGTATGGAATGGAAGTGATTGGCACAAATGCGGCGATGGGACAAACGGCAATGTAAACGCAATCGCAGTATATAAGAATAAATTAATAATCGGTGGTGGATTTACAACTTCAGATAAAACGCCTAATAAATATATCGCGGCGATTGACAAAAATTCATGTAAGCCTTTAGGGAGCGGTTTAAACGGCCGTGTATCTGCACTTACAATATTTGACGGCAAACTTGCACTTGGCGGAAATTTCACACAAGCAGGCCATAACGATTGTAATTTTATATCACTTTACGATGGTGAAAATTTCACCGCACTTGGCGGAGGGATGAATAACACAGTCAAAGCACTGATTGTTTACAATGGCCAGTTGATTGCTGGCGGAAAATTCACACGAGCGGGAGAAACAGATGCAAATGGCATCGCAGTATGGGATGGAATGGGCTGGCAAAAACTGGACGGCGGAATGAACGGGAGCGTAAATGCGCTTGCGGTTTATGGTGATTTATTAATAGCAGGCGGAGAGTTTACAACAGCATGCGGCATAACTGTTAATTATATAGCCGGATGGGATGGCTTCTGCTGGCAAACTCTTGGAACTGGAATGAATGCACGAGTAAATGCTTTAACTGTATATAATGGAGAATTATATGCGGGCGGTAATTTTACAACAGCAGGCGGCACAAGCGTAAATCGAATCGCAAAATGGGATGGAAGTAGTTGGACACCATACAGTTCTGTACCCGCAGAGATTAATGCTCTTGCTTTTTATGACAACACCTTAATATCAGGCGGATTACATGCAATATATGGATTGCCGTATACAACTTTATGGGATGGTGCATCTGTTGGGAATGTTTACTCTTTAAATGTATATAACAATATGCTTATCTCTGCGGGTTCATTTACCAGGATAAGCTGCAACAATAAAGATTATTATATTGATTATATCGCGGCATGGGACGGTGAAGAATGGAAACCTTTATATTTCAGCGTTGACAAACCAGTTTATGCTTTAATAAATTACAGAGATTCTCTTGTTGCTGGAGGCGATTTTTTAAAGGCAGGTGACAATATTTCAGCCTATCTGGCAAAATGGGAATTAAATCCGGCATACGAAGGAGATTTAAATTCGGACTGCATTGTGAATTTTGAGGATTATACAGTTCTGGCAGATAACTGGATGAAAAATTGTGATTACATTACCTTCTGTGCTCTGGCGGATATAGACATAAACAATAAAGTTGATACAGGCGATTTGCAATCTTTAAGTCAGAACTGGCTTTCTGGAGGAAATGTTAGAGATTGTGAATTTGAAATAAAGCCCGGACAAAACGTACCTGGACTGGGTTCCACTGTTCGTTCGCTGATTAGCTGGGATTCGGATGGGAACGGGCCGGCAAAACCAGTGATTGTCGCAGGCGGAGAGTTTACAAATATCGCCTCGAACACTGATTATTCATTGAAACATATAGCCATATGGGATGGCAATGGTTTCTATCCGCTTGGTAATGGATTTGCATACACTGTTACCTCGCTGGCGGTATATCATAATCAATTAATCGCTGGCGGAACTTTCGGAGCATATATATGGGACGGTAATAGTTGGCAAACCCTTAACGGCTGGGTCAGTGGAAGTGTTTCAGATTTTACAATCTACGATGACAAATTAATTGTCGCAGGAAATTTTAAGAAAGAAGATGATGTCAATGCTTCAAGAATAGCGGCATGGGATGGCGATAATTGGCATAATCTGGGAGTCCTATCCAATGGTGGAATCAAGGCATTGTCAGTTTATAACGGCCGGCTGATCGCAGGCGGCGGATTTGGTATTGGGGATTTTAATGGTATAGCAGCATGGGATGGTGAAGGTTGGCACAAACTCGGAGCAGGTGTGCAAAACGGCTTTCTATACAAATTAGCTGTCTATGATGGGAATTTAATTGCCGCCGGAGATTTTTCAAAGGCTGGCGAAATTTCAACAACAGGTATGGCTAAATGGAATGGTAGCAATTGGAGTGCAGTTGAAGGAGGAGGCAATGCAACTTGCTTGTTGGTTTACAACGATAAGCTTATCGCAGGATTCTCTTCGTCACACAGCAGCAACTTTAGTCAATGGGACGGCACTACCTGGGAAGTAGTGGGAAACAGTGTAGATGGGTACGTGCACGCTTTATGTTTACACAACGAAGAACTTATTGTAGGCGGGACTTTTTACAATACTAATTATAACGGAACTGTGAATGAAAGAACAAAAGTTAACAAGATAGCCAAGTGGAACGGCAGCAGATGGAAAGCTTTGGGAAATGCTTTAACAACTGATGACGGATATACTGATAATCCAGGCACTGTTTATGCGTTTACAGTTTACAATGGCGGTCTTGTTGCCGGCGGGAGTTCTATAAGCCGTATAGCAAAATGGAATGGCAGCAGTTGGCAGGCAATTGGAACGTCGAATGGACAGGTAAACTCACTTATAGTATATGATGGTAAACTTGTCGCGGGCGGAGCTTTCGGAGGTGGGCAAGCAGTGGCATATTGGACTGGAGTAAAATGGCAGGCACTTGGAACTGTTCAACCGACATCTAGCCCCGTCACAGCATTGGCTCTTTATGGAGATACACTTGCGGCGGCATTTGAACAGAATAGATGTTTTGTAGAATTGTTCAATGGTGATGTGTGGAGCGGAACAGGAGTAACATTTGGCTCGGGTTCGATACCACATTATATATGTGCTTTAACAGAATATAAAGGTAGATTGATAGCAGCCGGCACATTTACAAGTCTGGCAACAGGTACATTTCCCAATGTCAGTTATGAATATATAAAATATATCACTGCATTCGATGGCACACAATGGCAACAGATTGGTGAAGGGTATGAAGCTGGGGATTATGGTTACGCATTAACCGTATATAATAACGACCTTATTGTGGGTGGAAGACGGTTAGGTTCTTCCGTTGCTGTTAACAAATGGAATAAAAATTGGGAACCGCTGCTCAATAATATTTCGAGTGTTAACGCTCTTGCAGTTTATAAAGGCGAACTTATTGTAGGAAGCACATCATCCAATTCGACTCTTTTGCCATCTGTCGGCTGGTTAAGATTAGGACCTATGAAAAATTTAGAAGGCGACTTGAATCATGACTGCGGAGTAGATGAATACGATTTGTGGCAATTTAGTGATGAATGGCTGAATGATGGCTGCCAAAATTATGGCAATTGCAATGAAGCTGATCTAAATTATGATAATCTCGTGGATTTTACTGACTTTTCAAGGTTAGCACCAAGTTGGCGCAAAGAGTAATTTCAATCAGGAATTTAATTTTTTGAGTAGGCCAACTTCGTAGAAAAATTGGCTCAAACTAATCGTTTAAAAGTAACTTATTTAATAGGCCCGATTTAAGACGTAGCACCACTTCAAACGATTGTGCAATATAAAAACCTTGCAAAATGCCCTGTTTTGGATATAATAAAGTTCTGGAGGGTTGGTAATGAACAAAATTTATCCACGGCGGGGTTTAAATTGCATATCTTTGGATAGCTTAGGGAAAGTCTTTGCTTTTTGTCTTATTAGCTCACTTTTCATATCCAATATTGTATCCGCACAGGAAGCCGAGGCGTTAAACTTTTTTGATTTGGCAAATTCAAATGTAAATACAAGCGGTCTAACTTGCTGGGGCGGCGGAAAAGCATACGCCTGGACTGGTTCGCCGACAACTTTTCTAAATTGCACCGGAGCTACCACAGGCGGAGATGTGCCTGTAGATATGTCAATCGGCGCAGGTTCACTTGTCTTAACTACGACAAGACCCGGCGGCAGCGGCTGGTCGAATGTTCAATTCAAACCCGATGGCGGACACACGGTAAATTTTTTGCGGTATGGTGCGGAAGATGAACTTATGCTTCATTTGCGATTGAAATGGGGAGCGATCGCAAGCGGTGCAAATTATTACATCAAACTTTATGACAATCATTCGATTTGGAATTTGTATGCTACCTATAACGGAATCGGCGGATCTTATTCAAACAATAACGCGACTGTAAGTCTGGCAAGTTACGTTACGGCCTCGACGAACTGGCAGGATGTTTATATCCCGATAAGCGATTTCAAGGTAAGTAATTCAAAGATCGATCTAACAAAAATCAGCTTCATCGAATTTTCAGCGACCGGCAACTACAGCGCAACAAATACAATGTACATAGAAAAAATGCGAATAACCCGCGGCATCGATGTTCCTTACACGGACATGGTGAAAGTCAATCAGCTTGGATACACGCCGAACGGAAGAAAGCTGGCGATCGTTAGTTATGAAGGAACTATTTCACCCGCTCCGACATACTTCCAAATTAAAAATATTGATACCAATGAAATCGTTTATCAATCAACACTTGAATTAAAAAATGTATGCTCGTCAATATGGAACAAAAGCGGCGACACAATTTATCACGCAAACTTTACAAATTTCACAACGCCGGGCAGATATGTTTTGACGTGTCCCGAACTGATGCAAACTTCGGTTGAATTTGTAATCGGCAAAAAAGCATTCGACAATGCGATGCGTGATTGCCTGCGGTTCTTCTATTACGCACGAAGCGCACAGGAAATTGCAGAGCCTTTTGCGGAAGGTCATACAAGGCCTTCGATCTATGCGAATAATTCACAGGCGCTTTATGATTATGATGACAACAACACATCAAAAAAATATGACTACGATCCGAATAATATCGGCATTACACGCCGAGATGTCGCGGGCGGCTGGTTCGACGCGGGTGATCTGCACATCGATGTGCACAACAATGTAACCACGCTTTGGTTTTTGCTTGAGCTGCTCGAACAGCACAAAGATAAATTCGGCCCGGATACTTTGAATCTGCCGGAATCGGACGGCAGTATCAACGACCTTGTACTATTAATAAAATGGAAGCTGGACTGGTTCAAGAAAATGCAGAACTTCAACGGCAGCGTTCATTTTATCGTTACCGCTGTCGATGCGGAATATTATCAGGAAGTTTCAGATATATCCACCGGTTCGGCTAGCATATTAGCCGGTACTTTCGCAAAGGCTTATGTGCTGCTCAAGGATGTGCCGGGAATGGAAAGCTACGCCAATGATTTACTCGCAAGAGCTCAGATGTCGTGGAATTGGCTTAAAGCAAATTCTTCGGTTTACGTTCCTATAATGAAATATGGCGGCGGGACGGAATATTATGCAAAGCCCATAGACACAACAACTGAAGATAATACATTCAGGAAATACGCTGCTGTAGAATTATATATCGCGACAGGCACGAGTGAATACAAAACATATTTTGAAGCTAGTTTCCCTTCCACCGGCAACACCACTATGCAGGGAATTACCGCATTTGGCAAAGCACATATGGATTACGCTAAGACCACAAGACCTGTAAACTCAACATACAAAAGCAGGATCGTAACGGCATATACAAATTTAGCAAACACTCTTGTAACAAATGTAAATTGCAATCCATACACAATTCCTACTACCGATACTTCTGGAAATTTATGGTGGGGTTCGAGCGGCCTAATCGCGTGCAACGCTTATACACTTCTGAAAGTTTACGAATGGACGGGAAATACGACTTACCGCGACGCCGCGCTTGACGCGCTCGAATGGATATGCGGCCGAAATCCTGTTAATCGAATTTTTATTACAGGCTATGGCGATGCTCTCCACGGCACAGATATTTATTCTTTTTATTGGTTTGATTATTTGAATCCTCCGCCGGGGTATTTGTGCGGAAATATTAACACGCAGGATTTTTTGTATTTATACAAAAAGTATCCATACAAATATTTTATGAATGTCCAAAACGCCAGCACGCTTGAGCCTTGTCTGCCGTGGCAGGCGGAATTATGTTATCTGATCAGTTATTTCGCGTATGATTTGAAACTGCCGGAGACGGTTGATTTTACATACTTCGCTGAATTTGCAAACGCCTGGCAGGCGACAACAGCCGATGCAAACTGGAATCCCGATTGCGATATCGCATTGCCCGCGGATGGCGTTGTGGATGCTAAGGATTTGGCGGTGCTTGCGGAAAAATGGCTGCAATAAAAAGCAATCTCTAAAACATTATTGTAACAGCAGAACCAATGCTTGAAGTGATCGTGTTGCCAGCGTCTGTTACTTCAAAAGTACCAGAGGCGGGGAGAATTTCAATATCTAGAATTTTATTTCTTATTTTGAGATTTTTCAGTTTTAACTGCCCGACGAAATTGAGCGTGTGCGGATCGATAATAATTCTGTCGCTTTGAACATCAACGCCGAACACGCCAAAGATGATGCTTTGAGATGCGGTAAATCCAGCGATTACGTTTGCGCGGCCATCGGTACGATAATAACGCTGATCAGCATAAATCGCCTGCGGATAATACGGAAAAGTTTTGCCCCACCATAAAATGCGGCGAAGAATATCCTCCGCGTAAGAATCGTAGCCGCTTGCATACAAATCTTCGACGATTTGCGGAGCATCGCCCGCGTAAACACCCGGCCCGCCCCAATCGACATCAGTTGTGTCATAGCCGGGATCAGTTTTGCTCAAACTATGAATACCGTACTTGGATAAAAATTCGGTTGCGTTCAGATGCGATAATATTCCTGCCGCCTGCGTTGAGGTCGGAACTCCTGTGCGGAGTAAATCGTAAATCTGCAATGAATAAGCTGTGGTACTGATAAGATAATTATTTCGCGCATTAAACCAGTTAATAGAACTGCTCCATAACAAATCACGAATAACAGTTTTTAATTCCGCAGAGCGCGCGTTCAAATCGGCCGGCGGAGTAATACCCGCCAGAGAATATAATTTCGCGAGCTGTTCATAAATCAGGCATCGTTCGGCATTTGGACTGGGAACATAATATTGGTACGCTGTTGTTTTTTTCAGCTCAAGCAGATTTGAATTAACGCCATAATTTACCAAAGCAGGCGTTGACGCCAAATTTTCGCCATCAAGACAAATCGATGAGACTTGCTGTAAAATTGTCGTGCTTCCGTAAGGCTGCGTAAGAAAAGCTGTGTCGCCTGTTATCATTACGTAACTATATAAAAGCGTTGAGAGTGAATATTTATTGTAGGAATAATATGGGCCTGTCGCAGAGCCATCGATAGGCGTTATCGCGTAATGATTTAATAAATCGCCATCGAGGAAAAGCAGCAGAAAATTTTTAAGTGCGTCAGGGTCTGCCATCGCGAGCATATTACCGATGTACGCAGTGCCCCAGATATAATTGCAAACCGCGCCGCCATCGATGCCGGATTCCGAATACCACGGATTTGCGGCAAGCGAAGATGATTTCCATTTGCACGTAAGAAGGGTCAGCAGGCCGCGTTCGTAAAACATTTTTAAATCCGGGTTATCGGTTAACATTTCAGGCACGCTTTCACGCAGTTGATTTATTTCATTGCACCAGCTTCGGCGCGAGTCCGCAATGTAAGATGCTGGATCGGCCATTACATTCGCCGCGATCGTTTGAATGCTGCCGATATTGCCCAATGATGAGGTTATATAAACTATTTGCGTTTCATTTGCGTCAAGAGCAACTGTTCCAGACATAACTCCGGTCGAACTTGACCACGTCCACGGTATGTTCAAACCAATGCAAATCCCGGCGCTGCCGTTATCCATTATTAATTTTGAATTCTGTACATATTTCGTTGTTGTATTGCCGCTTGACGGAGGTGTCCAGCCCCAACTGCTCGAACTAATGTAAGAAATCGCGCCTGTTGGAACAAACTGAAACGGAACGGAAATCGTGTTCGCGGTCGTGTTGGATAATTTTACAGCAAAGACAACGGCGGAACTGCCGGCAATCGGAACAAGCGTGGATTCAATTTTCACATTATTTATTTTGCCGTAATCGCAATAAAATTCGGAAGGATACCAGATATAATTCACAGGCGCAGCCGTAATATTGAACGGTTTGAATTCGCCCGCGAAAGTACTGGCGCTGTACGGCGGCGAATAAATTTTCTGAAAGCCTGCTTTTGTTGTTTGCGGATTAACCGTTAGATTGCCGCTGAAACAGAAAAGATGTTTTTCCAGCATTACATTATCAGCCATTGGAATTGCAAAATAACGCAAATCTTCGATCGTGTTATTGAATTTCAAAAATTCCTCCGGCAGCCATTTATCCGCGAACTCGGCAAAATCAGCAAAATTCACAATGCCGTCATTATTAATATCGGCGGCAAATTTCGGTGTGTTCTGATCCTCGACTGAAGGCAATAAAAGCGAGGCTCTTGAGAGTAAATAAGAAACGCTTTTCGCTTCGTTGTGTAAAATTACTTCGTCAATTCGGCCGTTAAAATAATAATCAGCATTGCGCAAACTTCCGCCAATCATTAATTCTTCAGCAGTATTGTTCAGTGTGCCGTTATAACTAAAATTACCCTTTGCGATGCCGTTCAGATAAATTTTTACCGTTGAGCCGTTGCCGACTGCGGCAAGATGATACCATTTGCCCGCTGTAACCGCGGCAGAATATGTATTTAATGATGTACCGTTCGATTGAGTTATGTGCAGACCTGCGTTGCCGTAATTCAGTGCAATGTGGTATGCGGTTGAATTATTCCATTTTAAAATTATCCTCGACCATTGAGCGCTGATGGATTCGGGATAAATAAACGCTTCGATTGTAAATTGGCCGGACAAATCCAACTCGGCTGAATCGGCCGCATAAACAAAATTCGCGCCGCCGGTGGAATTTCCGGTTTTTATAGCAAGCCCCGAAACACCTGTTGCATAAACAGCAGAGCCGGTGTTTGCGGTTAAATTGTCATTGATAACGTCCTGGGATGAAGAATCCAGCAGATTGCCGTCAAAATGATACTGCGCTACGATGGCAGAAAACGCCGATGCGGGCAATAAGATTATCAAAATTAAAATTATTTTATTCATCATAAAATTTTCATTCAATTAATAGCCATTGCTGCGCCAAAATAAAAAAATCTTCTATTGAAATTCTGCAATCGCCGTCAATATCTTCTTTTTTCATATCGCCGCAATCAAAGAAAGCACGCGAATAAATATACGCCGCCGTTTTTGCGGAGCCGAAAATACGGACTTCATCAATAAGCCCATAATAAGAATTACTGCCTATCAAAAGCGAATCGGCAGAATCCGAAATCGTGCCGTCATATAATAATATCGATGCCGCTATACCGTTCACATATAACGTAAGTTTCACACCATCGGCTGTGAGAGCGATGTGCTGCCATCTGTTCAAGGTTAGAACAGGTTTTGAAACGCCGCTGATAATTGAGCCGTCAGATTGTGTAAGACTGAAACCAACATTCGCATCGCTTATGAATAATTGATACGAACCTTTCGACAGGATATATTGAACGCCTGAAAGCGAATGAGGTTTTATAAACGCCTCGATCGTATATTGAGCGGGTAAATCCAAATCTGCGGAATCGGATGCGACGAATAAATTTGCACCGCAATACAATGATGCGCCTGAAATGCCTGCCTGATAAAACGCGGCGCCGCTTAGGTTATCCGTTGAGTTGCCGTCCGAACCGGTATCTAATAAACTATTATCGAATTTGTATTCCGCGATAAGGCCGGAGCCAAATACACTGCAGGCAAAGCTGCAAACCAATACAAACGATAATAATCTCATTCAGCACATTACCAGTTATCTCTATCGAATCCCTGAAGTTTTCCTTTAAGCGCCTGATCCAATTCTACAAGCGCGTATAACAGATTGCCAACGCCGTCTGTGGATTCATAATATGGTTTGGCCGGATGACCTTTGAATAAACCATTGACGTATAATTTCGCAATCGATTCGTCAGCGAATTTCTGCGCGGTTTGCAGATATTGCTGCTGGTTTGTCAAAGCATACATATCGATGAAAAACGAAATTGTTCTGCCGTATTTGTCCGCATAAGTGCCGTATTTGCCGTAATCTCTTTTGTATTCATTGTACCACGCGACATCGGTTTCGTTGGTATCGGTCGGAGTTTTCGCGATCCAATCCGCAAAACGCTTTGCGGCCGTGAGCATATCCTGATCTTTCGTAAGCTCAAAAGCAAGCGCATAGCTTTGCGCTGTTTCGATCGGATACTGATAACCCAGAACATAAGGCTCCCACAAATCGAGATAGCCGCGAGGTTCGGCTTCTTCATAACCACCGATAACGCGCGGGCCGGGAATATACGAACCGTCCATTTTCAAAGCGCCCCAATATTTACCCGTCTTGTAATCATAAGCATATTTATTATAAGCCGCTAAAAATGTAA
>MHYA01000081.1:12039-19136 GCA_001825675.1 Planctomycetes bacterium GWF2_42_9
CATATTGTCTTTTGTTAAGAGATAAGTTTTCAATAGAGCGTGGCAATATGGGCCTGTGGTATTTGTAAGAAATGTCGAACCGTCGAATCTGTCTTTGCCTGCGTTTGGTCTTTCGGGAATAAGATTTGTTTTCGGGTCGCGAAGATTCCAATAATAGTTTGCGACTAATTTTGCGCGATTGAGCCAATTCGGATCGTTGGTTTTGGTGTACATAAACGCAAAGCCTTCGATTATATTGCCCGCGGTCAATGTAAAATCGCACCCGTGGCAGCCATCGTCGTGTCGGTTGATTTCGCCTTTCTCTTTATCGATAACTTGCCAGTGCCAGGTCGAATTAACCTCGCTAATTACCGCTTTTGAATTTATGCTCCAAAGCTGCGGCCAGAGAATATTCAAAT
Organism: Planctomycetes bacterium GWF2_42_9; assembly: GCA_001825675.1. Lineage (GTDB taxonomy): Bacteria > Planctomycetota > Phycisphaerae > Sedimentisphaerales > UBA12454 > UBA12454. Next base: position 12,438 of record MHYA01000081.1, read on the forward strand.
TCGCCTGCACTTCGTGCCAGTTCGCTTCGTGGCCGGTCATAATATCTTTGTAAACATCGTAATGTCTGTGCCAGCCCCACCAAATAAAACCTTTTTTATCAACAAGATTTTTCAGATAATATTCGATGCAGCTATTAGCCTCGTTTGCGTATGTTTTATCGCCTGTGATTTCCGAGAGAGTAAACATAGTCTTTAAAAGCGCCTGATCAAGAAGCAGATTAGCGCCAGCCGGATTGCGCCGTTCACGCCTGATAACTCGCCATTTTTCTTCCAATGGCAGCGGATCTTCCGGGCACGTGCGTGAATTTACATCAAGAATGCTGACAAAAATCGGCGACTGAACAGTACCGTAGGAATCCCGGCCGTATTTAATAAGATTATCAACACAGGTTTTTGCGGCAGTAATGTATTTATCGTTTGAATCAACGGCACAAGATATGTTCGCCTGCATTAAGGTAAAAAGTAAGGATAGTAACAAAGCAAGTTTTAATCTTTTAAACATTTTCTAATTCCTTTTTTTTAATTTTGCTTTTAGAAGCAAGCCCAATCCAATGCTGTTCAATTTGTTCTAGAGTTTTTCCTTTTGTTTCCGGAATAATAATATATACGAACCAAAGTGCGGGCGCGGTCAGAAAAGCGTAAATCAAAAATGTATTACCAGCGCCGATATGCTCGATCAGCCAGGGCAGCGTCTGCGAAACACCCCAAGCAGTTACCCACAGCGCGAATGCTCCCAAGCCGACAGCTATGCCCCGGGTGCGGGTCGGGAAAACTTCCGAAATCACGACCCAAACGCCCGGGCCAAAGGAGAATGCAAAACACGCTATGTAAAATAAAATGGGTACAATTACCAAATATTTATAAGTTATATTCAGATGGAAAAGAATTCCAACGGTCAGGAGCGATAAAAACGCGCCGGAAATTCCGCCAAGCAGTAAAGGTCTTCTGCCGAATTTATCAATTTTCCAAATTGCCAAAAATGTAAATACAAAATTTATAAGGCCGATTGTAATCGCTGTGCCGAAGGCGCCTTTCAAACTCAAACCCGCTTCGGCAAGAATCTTCGGTGCAAAATACATTACCGCCGCGATCCCGCTTAGATGCGCGAACATCGGCAGTAAAATACAAATCATCAATGGCCTGCGAAACATCGGTTCAAATATCTGACCAATGCCGCCGGTCTGCTGTTTGATAATATCGTTAATATCCGACATTTCTTTTTGGCCTTCTGTTCGGCCGTTAATACGGATTAGAATATTCAATGCTTTATCGGCGAAACCTTTTTCAGCCAGCCAGCGCGGACTTTCAGGAATTATCAAAAGCATTACTAAAAATAGTATCGCTGGTATCGCTTCTGTTCCGAGCATTCCGCGCCAAAGTTCTGAAACAAAAAGCCAGTTGAAAAGACTGCCGCGCGTTTCGGTAACGATGCCCGCTTTATCGCCCGCACAATAGAGAACTATCGTATTTACAAAAAAAGCACACAAGATGCCGAACGTAATGGAAAGCTGATAGAACGAAACGATTGTGCCGCGTAATCGTGCGGGTGTGATCTCAGAAATATAAACCGGAGCGGCCATTGAAGTTATACCGACACCTAAGCCGCCGATTATTCTAGCGACAACCAATTCACTCGGAGTATTAGGAAACATACACCATATACAGGAAATTGTCATAAATACGGCAGCGAGAAACAAAACCATCTTGCGGCCGAGTTTGTCGGTTAGAGGGCCTGCGATCGCGGCGCCTCCTATGCAGCCGAACAACGCAGAGCTTACAACCCAGCCTTCCCAATTAGCGTCGAGTCCGAATTGGCTTTTGATAAATCCGATCGCACCGGATGCGATTGTAGTATCGAAGCCAAATAAAAAACCGCCAATGGTCGTAATAAGGCTGATGAATATGAGATAACCTAAACTTCCTTTTTCGTTATTCATAATTAGACACAAAAACTAATAAATAATTTTGTAAGGAACGAGTATGTTAATATTTTCCGTATTGATCAACAAGTTCGGAAACACGCATAACGCGCCTTTCCAGACCGTCGGGCGGAACCTGATCGGCGACGCCAAGAACATAACGCGGCCGTTGTTTCATAACGTTAATAACTTCAATGGTGTGGCGATCGAATTCTTCATCGCTTACAAGGTCTGTGAAATAAATGCCCGGAATGCCGCCCCACATAATTGAATTAGTACCATTGGAGTAATTTTCCCATTCAGCGACCGCCACATCGCCGACAGGCGCGGGAGTCATAGCCTCAACAACGCTTACACCGGTTTGGCATTGCTGTTTGAGCAGACCCTTCAATGTACCATCAAGATGAACGTAAGAAAACTTACCGGCCGTTTTAATTCTGTATGCCCAGTACACGTGATAATTTTTCATATATAAATCAAAGAAATTCGGGCCGACAACTTCAGAAGATAAATTTTCCGGAATCATCAAAACTTCGGCAGGACTTGCGACAGCAATTTCGGCGGCCCTGTCGTGGCTTTTCTTTACCGCTGCCAAAGCCGATTCAAATAAAAGCCTGTCGTTCATATACATCATCGTAACATTCATTATGCCCGAGTCGAGCGCAACCATCTGCATAAAAGGACTCTTGGGCAAATAGCAAAGCAAAACACCCATATCGCCGATTTGCTCAAGCCGCTTATAAGCGAATTCATAATCCGGCTCATACCGCGTGTTATCGTGCATATACGCATACGCAGGCAAATCCGCTTCCGATTTTACCAAATGCTCGGTTGGCGCTTCCGTGAAAGATTCGGGAATATAAGTCCAGCACTCCTGGAGATTGCCGCGCGGAGTTTCAATTTTGCGGAATTTATTATTTGCTTCCTGCCATTCGGTAACTTTGCAATTTTCAATGATTGTCTTGAATGGGAAATAACCCTGCAAATAAAAACCAACACGCAGATGACGATGCCAATTTATATAATCAGATGATTGCTTGAAATTTGAAGGTTTTTGTTTTCTGCCGACAAGAGCAGAAGCCCAATAGTCCAAATCGCCAAACCATGGCACTTGGTCGGGTTGTTTGCCGTGTAAAATCGCAAGTACTCTTTCTCGTGGAGTCATCCATTAATCCTAATAACGATAATTCATAAAAACATCGTACATAGCACGAATGTTTTCAATCGGAATATCCGGCCCGATTTCTCCACACGCGATTATACCGCCTTTTTTGGAACCGACACTGTCAAAAACTAATTTTACGTGTTCTCTAACCTGCGCGGGCGTACCGAAAGGCATAATACTCTGCCTGTCTAAATCGGTTCTGAAACAAACTTTCCCGGCAAAACTTTTCTTAATTTCATTAAGACCCATTATCGCAAGTTGACAATTAATAACTTTAACACCTAATTCGATAAGGTCTGGCAGAATTTCAATAATATTGCCGTCCGAATGAAAATGCACATCCATACCGGCATTAAGAACTTTATCAAACATCTGCTTGTATACGGGTTTAAAAAATCTACGCCACATTTCTGGAGAAATAATAGGTCCGTTCTGCATACCCCAGTCATCCGCGAAGTGCAAACCATCATAAGGGAATTGAAGCCATTTATCGAGCCAGCGTAAATTGAATTGAAGCAGATTATCGCGAAGTTTATAAACTTCAGGCCTGTCCAATGCTAAATCCATCAGGAGATTTTCCATTCCGCGGAGCTGCTGCATCTGTTCAAAAAATATAAACCATCCGCCGCGTGCATAATAATCAGGAGATGTACCCGCGATATGACCGCTGTAAAGTCTTTTCTTGCTTGGGCCTGCTGACAACTCCGGCCATTTATAATTTGAATAAGAAGACCATTCTTTCAAAGGATGTTTGATCGGTATTCCGCAAACACCTTCCTCGGCGACTTCCCAAAGCGTTCCAAAAGAATCTAAATTCTTTCCCCCTTTATATAACGGCGGCAGTTCATCGCGTTTCATATCCGTCATTAAGTCCCAGCCGAAATCCTCGTGAACCGTTTGAAGAATCTCATCGAGAGCTTTTCCGTACTTGATTTGCGCCGCAGGTAAAATCGCGTGCGAAATCGGGGGCCTGTCGGGGTGGCCGAAATTAATGGCTTTTTGCACCCGCTCCCTGCTGCTCATCGCGGCATTGGAAATCTGTCGCGATTTAAAAACCGTAACAGTTTCCTTTTTATTCGTATGCTGGTTTTCCGAGATGCTATTCTTCATAGGATTATAAACTTTCTAAATTATCTCTTCGGGAAATAAAAGCTCTTGTCGCCGCTGGCACTAGATATACAGGCTAATTGTGTATCAGCGTTAACTGTATCTTCTTCTGAATATTCAGCAAATTTCTTATAGTTTAAGAAACTATTATCCTTGATAAGCTTTTTGGTAACACTGCCGTCACCATAAAGTTGGTTTGTACCTGTTGCATCAACATTGAGTTTTGAATTGTAATTGCTTTCTGGATCTGTTACATGACGCACATTACCCGCAAGACGCCAGAACTCTGCTATACTACTTGCAATATGGCAGCTCGCGCCCCCTTTGCCATGATTATACGACCAGCCGCTATCAGCGGATGCATTCTGCTGAAAAATAGTATCGTTCATAACCATTGTACGGGCAGAAAGAATTTTTTCAGTTAGGCCATGTGTTCCTTTTAAATATTGCTGTTTAGGAACAATAAAATTAGTATTTTTGTCTTTCAAAAAATAATCCATTCTTCCGAAATAACTATAGTTCAATGGAAAGAAAGGCATTGGCCTGTTAATAGTATATTTAATATGCCAACCAACAGCAGCGCTTAAATTGAGAGCGTTTTCAGGACATCTCCATGAGCCGCCGAAATCAAAAGTTTTATAATTAAAATTCGGCATGTAAGCTTTAACACTATCAACATTAAATGCGGGCGAGCCATCAACTACGCCAACCGAACCGGTGCTTGTTGCAGTCTGATTAGTCATTGAAAAATAAGTGCTTTTATTAACACCGCATATAACAGGTACGGGGCCGCCATTATCTGCCGTTGCCAGAAGTCTGCCATTATTTTCTGTTGCATATCCCTGTAAGGTATAGCCCCATTGTTTGAGATTTGACCCGCAAACAACCCATCTGGCAGAAGCTCTGGCCTTTGACAGAGCAGGCATCAAGAGAGCCAATAGCATAGCGATAATGGAAATTACCACCAATAGTTCTACCAATGTGAATGCTTTTTTATTCCTATTCATAACTAATTCCTTACAAGATAAACAACTTAAATTTTTATTTTGTCGATGACCGGAAGCCTTAAGGCCTCCGGCCATCAACATTGTCATTCAAAATTATTTTCTACGAATTAATAAACCGCCTAAACCGAGGATAACGAGAGTAATTGGTTCTGGAATCATCTCTGCACGAGCTGCGAAATATGATGCGTCTTTATACTCATTCCAAAGCTGAACTTCATCAACCAAACCGATGAAACCATTGTTGTTTGTAACAGGATTGATAATGTCAAGTCTGCCACCAATCCACAGTGGGTCAGTGCTGTCATTCATTGTGCCTGCATAAGCTGCTGCTGTACCAACCTGGCCGCCAATAATATTGCCTGCATTGTCTTTTGTATAGAAATAAAGGCTCATAAATTCTGTATCGCCTGTTGCTGCAATGTAGAACCATTCATCGGCTTGTACAGAAACACTCCCGGCTGTTGTAACTGTGCCGGCGGCAGCATTCTTTTCAATAAGTTCAAGTGCGCCATTGTGAATTGTGAAGTGATATGCCTGGTTGAAACCTGATACCCATTTTGTAATAAGACGTGTGTAAGCAAATTCGCCCAAACCGCCGATGCCGCCTACAGCGTCAGGTTTGAAGAAACCTTCAATTGTGAATTCGCCGCCAAGGCTCAAATCTGCTGAATCAGCAGTTGATGACAGGTATGTTGCACCAGCATCGATAGCAGGAACCTGATATCCAGATGAATTTGGATAAATATTTGGTGCAATGTACTTGTAAACGCCTCTTGCACCAATGCGTACTGCATTACCTGAAATTCCCTGACCGTAAGTAGCAGCAGTAACACCTGTAGTAAGAACTTCCGATGTACCGTCTGGATTGTAGCTTGTAACTGAGCCGTCAAACTTACCATTGCCCGGATAATACCTCATACCAACGAGGTTATCAGCCGTTGTTCCGCCGATAGCAGTATCATTAAGATTGCCCTCGAATGAATACTTGGCTACCATGTCCGCGGATACAACTGTACCAAGGACCAACACAAGTAACATAATTAATAACTTCTTCATGTGATTTTACCTCCAATAATTATTTACATTTTATTTAACAGGCTACGCCGCCTGTCAGCTAAAATTACTTCTTCTTTCAATTAATAAACCGTACTGCAGGGATCACCAGAAATATTGGTGAATGTATCCTGCATCCAATCTCTTGTCGTATGTGCATAATCAATGAAATCGTATGTAGTAACCCATTCATTAGCTTCTTCGCGAATATCATCCCACCAGATTATCGAATTCTCGTTTATATCGCCTTCCAAATAATTTGAAGTTTTGGCATAATGCTGGAAATACATATCGCTTATAGGTGCGAATTCATCGATGTAGAGAACGGTATCAGCATCGCCGCCCTGAATCGAAAGTTCAAAGAATACTCGCGGATAATCAATGGAACCGTCTCCGCCATTAGCGCCGCCAACCTGAATCGGCTTGGGAAGTCCGCCTTTGAATACCT
>MHYA01000081.1:19150-42131 GCA_001825675.1 Planctomycetes bacterium GWF2_42_9
TCGCAAGCTCTGCATATTTTGTCATACAAGAACCGCTGTCTGTGATCGGATGAAGAGTTGAGCCGGCAGGAGTCGTATAAAGCCTGATCAGGAATTTGCAGCCTGCAGGAGCATTTTCGGTCGCAAACCTTGAATAAGTTTTAAAATATGGTTTGTCTTCAGATGGAGCTGTGCGAGTAGGACTTGGATCATAAACTTTATACCCATAAGAACCATGCAGAATTCCATAACCAGGAGTAATATAAGAAGCAATGGTTGCAATTTCTTTTGTACCATTCATATCGCCAGGATCCCATGAACGATCGATCCAGCAAACGCCATAAGTATTCACGTCAGCATGAGTAACGTGCCAATTATGTACATAAAGTTCCGAATCATTGCTGAACTTTACAGGATATGCGTGCGAATTATATGTATATACCGCTGATTTTTCGCCAGACAGAATCGGAGTTACCATCCAATCCTGTGTATAAGCGCTCCATGCTGTTTGACCATTATTGCCAACCAATCTCATCTGCTGTGCGTAACCTTGACTCCAGCACGCTTCCCAGCCTGTACCTGTGGAATCGTTGTATTTGCCGTAATTCCATGCTTTACCAGCTACGCCGCAGTTCCAGCCAAAGCCTTCTTCTGCTTCCCAATTAACTACCGGCAAAGTCGCTTCAGGTGTATGTTCCACAACTGTCAAAGGTGTAGCTGTTCCATTTGCGAGTTTTGCAATTTCTTCGCCTGTAAGATAAGCACTGCTCCAGATTGCAATGTCATCGATAGCACCTTTAAAATAGTTCCTGCCATCGGACTTTGAACCGATGAATAAATCTGTCGTCGCAATAGTCAAATCGTTTATAGGTGCCGGAACATAGAATATAACAAACTTACCATTGATATATCTTTTTAAAAAATTACCATCATAAGACAATGCTAAATGATACCAAACGCCAAGCTGCTTCTGTACTGGTAATGAATACTGAAGATTGACTTGATCCCATGCAGAGTTCGCGTCTGAATCAAAGAAATCATCAATACTTGTGGAGCCAGCCGTTTGATCATTCGGGTCAAGTGCAAGCCAGTAGCTGTAAGCATCTGTATAAACAGGATAACGCCAATTACCTGCCAGTAATGAATCAGTTCTGACCCACATCGCAATCGTAAAAGCCTTACCGGTCTTCATAAGATCAGCAAGATAATCCGTGGTGCTAATGTCAACTACTACTCTGTTGGAATTTCTATAAGTTGTAACACCTGAATTGAATAATAAAGCATAACCTGCGCCATCATGACCTGTAACCCATTGAGGTACTACGCCGCCGGCAAGGAGCGTATTGTAACTCAAAACACCGTTTTTGCCGTTGCCTGAAGCATCGGCTGTTGTCGTTCCTGTGCCTTCGTCAAAAGCCCAGTAACCGGCAAGCTGTGCCATACTCGCCGTCGTCAGCATTAAGACGACCATAAATAAAGATAATTTCGCCTTCATAAAATCTGTTCCTCCAAAAAAAACTTTATCATCAAGTCCCTAACAAACCTGCTATCGCTTTATCTTTATTTTGGAGGTCAAATTTTACGCTAGCCGATACTGCTTTCTCGAACCACGAGTTCAACTGGCAATAATCGTCTAACTGGATGGTTGACCGAACCTGTCAAGTGTTCGTAAAGTAATTTCGCCGCCTGATAGCCCAAATCCTGAATTGATGGAACTGTCTTTACTGAGCTAAGAGGCACGGGCATTCTTTCAGCAAATGGCATATTGTTGCTGCCGACAATGAATACATCTTTGCCAATCTGCAAACCAAGCTGTTCAGCGGCAATGTAAATTCCGCGTGCGATAAAATCGTTGCCTGAAAAAATGCAATACTTACTTTCTTTTCTTGACTTAAATAAATCTAAAGCCGCGTTAACACTGTATTCCAAACCAATATCAACAGTGTCCGCAAGTTTTTCTTCGGGAACCGGAAAATCAAATATATAAGGCTTTCTGTTTACATAGCCATACGAATCCATTGCGCTCGACCAACCTTTGAACCAGAATCTCGCGCCGCTGGGACTATTTACAAATGCAAGATAATAGACCGGCATATTGTGCGTCATTATCAAATGCGTGGTTGCCTGATATGCTATGGAAAAATGGTCAGCCTCAACAGAACTCGCCTCGATATTCGGCAGAAATCTGTCAAGGAACACAATTTTCTTACCTGATGCAATGCTCTTCTTCACCGCATCTTCAAACCCCGGCGTTTCAAACGGAAGAATAAGCATTCCATCTATTCCTTCGCCTGGGTTCACTACTGTATCAATAAATCTCTTTCGAGACGCACCAACATCTATAAGAGTCAATTCCAAACCGTTCTCAATGCAGAAATTTCTGATACCCTGATATGCGATTGAATAATAAGCATCATCGTGATGACAGGTAATGTATGCTAAAGAGAATTTGGTTATTTTTCTTTCTTCGCTAACGCTGCCTCTGCTTATACCGGCAATGACTTTTACCGATTTTCCATTTTCGAAATTAATTAAACCGTCTTCTTCGAGCAAATCGTAAGCGGCTTTTATAGTTCTATAAGTTACGCCCCACTTCTTTGCTAAATATGCGATTGAAGGTAACTGCTCTCCATCGACGATATTCTGTGATGTGATGTTGTTTTGGATTTGTTCGCGAATCTGTTGATATAAGGGAAGCTTCTTGCTTCTGTTTCGGTCAAGAACTACATTGTCTAAGAGTTTTCCCATTACTTTTTCCGTCCTTATTTAAGATCATGTTAATCAAAGTACAATAAAATGTCAATAACTTTTACGAAAATTTTATTAATTTAGCAATATTGCACAAATTACACTTGCATTATTGTATTATTATTGCTATTTTCTTGCCGTAAGGCTCTAGGGAGGTTTTTTATGAAAAAACGTGCTGTAATATATGTAACTATCGTTACCCAACTTTATGCATCCTCACTTTTTGCTAATCCCGCCAAAAAAGGGATTATAGAAGTCTCCAATTCAGTTTCATCAAAAATCGTGGAAGTCAATCTCTACAATAAGTACGAATCGTTCTTCGCCAACTACGGCGTGTTATTGTATGCTGAAAAGACGAAAAATGTCAATCTAATAGAAAAAGTACAGGAAAACTACAAGAATTACTTCATCAATAGCACACTTGAGCCGGGGCACGTTGACAAAAATGCTATGGGTATTTTAGGATTCGAACTTTACCTCCAAACTAAAAATGCAGAGTATCTCAAAATACCTCTGGCTCTTGCTGATGAGGAATTTGAAAATCCGCGTCCCGACGGCCTGACAAAATATTCCCGCTTCTGGACGGACGATGTATATATGGTCTGCGCACTGCAAGTCCAGGCATATAAAGCCACCGGCAACAACATCTATCTCGAAAGAGCGATCACGCAAATGCTCGCTTACGCCGAAAAGTTACAGCAGCAAAATGGTCTGTTTCAGCACACAACCAAAAGCCCGATATTCTGGGGTCGCGCAAACGGCTGGGCTGCTTCAGCTCTCACAATGATATTGAACAATACGCCCGCTTCGCACCCCAAACATCAGGCACTGATAACCGTTTACAATAAATTAATGACAGCACTTCTAAAATATCAATCACAGAGCACAGGCCTTTGGCATCAGGTACTATTAGACAAAGACAGCTTTGCGGAAACATCCTGCACAGCGATGTTCGTATATTCTTTCGCAAGCGGCGTAAATACGGGCAGACTCGATAAGCGTTTCGAATCGGCCGCCAATAAAGGCTGGCACGCACTGACAAAACAAATTGAAAATGGTTTGTTGAAAAATGTTTCGTGCGGAACAGATGAGAGCAGTACGTATGATTATTATTTGAATCGGCCGAGACCTCTCGGCGATTTCCACGGTATGGCACCTTTACTCTGGGCAGCAACAGAGTTGCTGCCTTAGTCAGAATCGTCCGATTTGTCCGAGCTGTCTGATTAGTCCTATTCTGTCAGATCATTCTGATTTTATAATCATCGTCTATTGTGTGCTTTGACGTGTTTGATTCCGAATGCGATACAGTCGTTCGGAGAAACCGCCTTCGTTAAGAAAAGATTGTTCCAGATTTTGGATTTGCCTGCCGAGAAGAAAACTTGCCTGATGAATCAAGCAGATTAAGACATTAGCAGCAGTTTGAGAATTCGCAGTTTTAATCGCAAAAGGGTCAGACCTGTCGGACGTATCAGACTCATCGGACTTATATTGATTTCGGACAGCTAAGGCCTCCGGCGAATCCTTGTGCCAAATTTGTAAATTCCTTTGTCGAAGAAAATCCTCATAATCCAGCAGCAACTCTTCCAAACTCGCGCGGGCAACGGACGTAAGTGTCATTTCAGTTTTCTTCGATGTCGCCGAGGCCATACTCCCTTCAGCAATGTTCTGTACACCGCTTCTGGCCGCTTGAATCATTTGATCGCGTGTACGTGAATTTCTCTCTATAAATCTGCCGCAAAAAATAACCGTTAAGTCATAAACCATCTGTGCTGTTTGGAAACTTCGAAGTTTTCGGTACCCCCCATGCTTACCAATTATTCTTTCCTCATTTCCCATCCTTGCACCTTTCACTTTTGCATAATTGTCCAATTAGTCCGCTGTGTAAGACTCGTCTGCTCTGTCTGATTTTGTCGGGTTTTATTTTATCGCTATTTCCTCCACAATTCAACTCCAAACTCAAATTGTCGGATTCGTCAGATCAGTCCGAACCGTCCGATTAGTCCGAGCTGTTGATTATCAGATCGGCCCAAATTCATAAGACCTTTTTTTAAGTGGCTTGCGGTTAATATAATGAGGCGTTGGTTTAGCTGCACCGAATCGGCCTTTTGCTATTTTCAATTCTTTTTTGATGGCGTTAAAAATGTCATCAACTTCATATTGGTAATAATCATAAGAGCTTTTATTTGAGCAGTTGCCCAGCAGCCGGATTTTTTTGACAATCTCATTTTTCCTGCGTATCGCAACTCGCAGAAATCTATAACCTCTCGTTTCCCCATTATCACATTCATCTATTCTAGCCTTCATTAAAAACCTCCGCATTAAACTTTATTTATTATTGTGTATAAATCCTTACTGGTGGTAATGACAAAGAAAACAATCAGAGGTTTTTAACCCCCGAGTATTCAGAAATTTTCTTTCTACGAAAAAGAAAATTTAAAGGGGGTCGTAGCCTATATCCTAAACCCTATCCCCTGTCCCCTATACCCTAAGTTCAAAATCCGCGCTATCACACTTTCCGAATTTTCATGATTTCTTCTGATTTTCGCTCTTTTTTCCGCTTTTTTTATGAAAAATCACCGTAAATCAACAGTTTTTTAATTCTTTTACAAATTTGCGCAACTATTCACTACCCCCTATCCCGTGAACCCTGTTTTTACATAGCATATTGAAAACATATGTAGCATTTTTAATCTATATGTAGCATTTTTAAAATATAGGAGTACGGTTTTTACTGACCAAAATTTAATTGCGCTTTATTAAGGCAATAAATATTGTTGTTCTCATCCATTAGGCCGAACCTGCGCAAATTTTCAAAAAATTTTATTTGTGCGCACCCCCTGTCATTCTGAGCGGAGCGAAGAATCTCGTGTCGTCTTTATTTTAAATAGTGTTTATTCGTGTTAATAGTGGTGATATTGTATTTTAATAAATTTAGTGTCTTTGTGCCTTCGTGGCTAGCCCACGTCGTAACTTGACAAAAAAATAAATTATGCGCAAGAAGTTGAATACTGAAAATTGAAGAAAAAAGAAAACTACTCTGTTACGGCAGAAGGCGCCTTATCACATGTACCCATATCTAAAAAATAATAATCGAGTTTGACGGATGGTGTGTTGACATCGCGGGTTTGCATTTTTTGCGCGAGCATTGCGACGGCCTGTTGAGCCATATCGGTTTCAGGTTCGAGCATTGCTGTCGCGGTCAAGCCGATACGCTGGTGCGATTCGCAAGCGAACGTGATGATCGATAAATCTTTGGGAATGTTCAGATTCAAACGATACGCGGCCATTTGAACGGCCGGCATTGAGAATGACCAATAAAGCAAAATCGCGGTCGGCCTGTTTTTACTTTTCAAAACGCTTTCGAATAATTCAATCTGCTTATCCATCACATCATCGACACGATGTTCGGGCGTAATATCCATAATCTCAAGCGAAGCATTCTTCATCGCTTCGGTGTAGCCCTGCCGGCGTTCGGAAACGCTGTAGTGAGCGTCTTTGCGAAGATCGTTGAAATACACATTGCAATACGCGATCCGCGTATGGCCGAGACTTATCAAATGCTCGGTGGCTTTTTTCGCTGCGCTGTAGCTATCGGGATAAACGGAATTGTACTGCATTCGATAATTCATCCAGACCGTTGGCATTGAAGTTTTCGCGATCGCCCTTCTAATCTGCGGCGGTAAATCCTGATAATAATTCACGATCAGGCCGTCGGCCATTAGCGAACGAAAGATTTTGGGAATATCCTGATTGCTGTCTTCCGGCAGATTTGCCAGCAGCAAGTGTTTATCTTCTTTTTCGAGATTGCGATGTATTTCGCTGACGAGTTTTTCAGGCAGATAACTCTTGCCTGCCATTCCGCTTTGCAGCAGCGCGACACAATGGAATTCGCCGGTCTTAATACCAACGGCGTAAGCGTTGGGGACGTAACCCAAGTCGACGGCAACCTTTTTGACTTTTTCCTGGCAGATTTTGCTGATGCGGTATTGGTCGGCCTTGTCGTTAAGGACTCGCGATACAACTGAAATGTCTACGCCGGCTCTGAAAGCAATTTCTTTGAGCGTAATCGGCATATTACTGTTAATCATTCTTCATTTCCAGGATTGTTCCACATCTTTTATTAAGCATATCTCTAAAGATTATATGAGTTTAAGCCTCCTGTTTCAATATATATTTGTGCAGAACCGCAACGATTTGAATAATATTTTGCTGCACACACTATTGTGCAACCACAAAAATGGCTTTAATAAGGCAAAAAAGCCCTTCTATTGAGGTAAGGTGGTCCGAAAATAGTTGCATTATGTCAAGATAGGTGGTTTAATAAGAAAAATGACTGTTTTCGGGGGATTTTCAGGGGTGTTTTTGAGGCCTATAATAACCAAATTATCTCTTTTTTACAAAACCGTAGGGGCTTGCACAAACTTTTGTGCACAAATTTGATTGACAATTAAGGCTAAATTTCATACAATAAAAATATAGAAGTAATGTATTCTCACGGAAATTGGGCAAGGACGTCAGGCAAGGGTGTTAAAAATGAGAACAAAAATAGAAAACATTCTCAAGAAGAAGAAAGGTTTTACCCTGGTAGAACTCCTTGTTGTGATTTCCATAATCGCAATTCTTCTGTCGATACTTGTTCCTGCAATGAACAAGGCACGTGAGCAGGCACGCACAATCGTCTGCGGTACAAATCTGAAAAACTACACGCCAGCAATGACAATTTATGCGCAGGACAACCGAGATAAATTGCCTTTCAGTTTCAGTTGGCTTTATTCGAGAAAAACTATTGAAGCCGGAATTGCATCAGGCAAATGTCAGGAAGCGTGCAGATGGCATTACGATAAGGACGCACCAGACGGTCTTTTATGGCCTTATCTTAAAAGTATGAGTGTGCATATGTGTCCTACATTCAAGTCATTGTTTCAGCCCAAGGGATTAAACTCCTGTCCGAACAGAGCACTAGGCCATAAAATGGCAAAGGGCGGCGGAAGTATGGCATTCAATCCTCAATACAGTTACTCAATGAACCGCTGGCTCGGTATGGACTGGCAAGGTTTTGTAGCTGACCCCGATTTAAAAACTGAACCATCGCTTAAATTAAGCCGTGTAACAAGAACGGCGAAATGTTTCGCGTTTTCAGAAGAAAATCTTTGGGCGATAAACGGCGGCAGAGACGATTTGAATCACCCGCTGCGAAAAGGTGAAACCGTTGTTTACAGTTGGACAGCTCTGGCAAAAACAGATCTCTGGATGTATGCGTTAAAAAGAGATAATCCGAGTTATGAAGTAGTGGCTAATTTCGCGACATATCACGGGGTATCTACAAAGAATTGCGATGAAGGGAAGGCGAATGTTGTGTTTGTGGACGGTCATGTCTCTAAAGTACGAGGACTTGCCGGACGTGACGCATATATGGAATTTGGCAGGCCGTTTGAAGGACACGAAAAAACAAATAATGGACAGATTTGGTAACGGCCAAGTTAAAAGGAAGGACATAGAATGAAAAATAGAAAATTATATTCAGGTTTTACTCTTGTTGAACTGCTGGTAGTAATATCGATAATCGCGATGCTGCTGTCGATACTTCTGCCTGCGATGTCCAAGGTCAAGGAACAGGCTAGAACGGTAGTATGTTCGACGAATCTGAAGAACTACGGGCCGGCACTTTATATGTACGGGCAGGAAAATAACGGCAAATGTCCGTCAAGGCCTTACTGGCTTTACAGCAAAAAGAATCTGGAAGATATTACCGGCGGAACTGAAAGCGGAGGCTGGGTTGACGGCGCAAAATATCATTACAGATGTTTGTGGCACTATGAAGGTACGGTAACGCCGGATGGTCAAATGTGGAAATATCTGAAAGATAAGAATGTTCATATCTGCCCCACTTTTAAAAATTTCGCAATGGCAAGCGGTTTGAACGGATGCCCCAACAAATCAAATCATAAACTATCAAAATCAGGAGCCAAAACACCTTTCGCTCCAAGTTTCAGCTTTTCGATGAATGTTTCGCTGGCAATAAATTGGGCCAATACTGCTGATATTTACAGCACAATGAATATGGCAAGCGTTAAAAGACCCGGACAGTGCATAGCTTTTTCGGAAGAAAATCTCTGGTCGATCGGCGACAAAGATTACAGCGGCCGAAATGACGAGTTGCATCATGCGGCTAGGGCGCAAGATAACGGCAACGAATACAGCAGTTATGTTTTGAATGATAATTGTTTGTGGCTAAATGCCAATAAATCGAAATCGACTGAAGGGTCGGACAACATCGCGACATATCACAAAGTTGGCACGAATAAACGTGATTATGGATTTGCAGACGCTGTGTTTGTGGACGGACATGTCTCTTCCATCAAAGGCACGGCCGGTTACGATGCTTATCTCGAATACGGAAGACCCTACGGCGGTCATGAACAAGTTGCTGGATGGTAATTCAACGGTGTTATTCAGATTATATTTTTTTAGTGGTAAGAAAAAAATAAATTAACGTGTTTATACTCAACATCAATTTTAAGGAGGTTGTATTAATGAAAAAGGCACTAATAATCATAGCGATTGTGTCTGTTATCTCTTCACTCGCTTCGGCACAATTAGCCGGTTACTGGACATTTAATGAAGGCACTGGAACTACGGCTGCGGATTCATCGGGTAAAGGCAAGACAGCCAGTTTTTATTCTGCTAACGGCAGTAATTACCCAACGTGGATAACTGGTCATAACGGAGGCGCTTTACAGTTCAACGCAAATACAACTGGCACAGGCAACTTCAATAAATTAAACGTTCCTATCATTGCAACAGACGCATTGGCTAATCTTACAAAAAAATCGTTCACAGTTGCGATGTGGGTACGACGCGATGCAGGCAGTTACGGCGTAGTTGAGCCGGGCCTGGTCGGCACAGATGTATACGAAATTGATCTTGCGACAGACCCGTGCGATACAGGCGCTAACGGACGCGATTATATCTATCGTACAGACAAGGGAACTTATGTTGATCTCGGCACTGAAAACACGGCACAAAAAACTCTGGGAAGCTGGTATCACTATGCAGTTACTTATGACGGAAATGATTTAAGGAAATATGTCAACGGCATTGTTCAAACCACCGTTACGACATCAATGGATTTCAATGCCATTGCCTCTGACTATTTTATGATTGCGTCTAATGCGTGGGATTCTTTCTTTGTTGGCGCATTGGATGATGTAGCCGTTTGGACAGGCTCGTATTTGAAACGCACTGAAATTGAAAAATTATACAACGGCACAGCAACACCACTTACAGTTACACAATCAGAACCACTTCCGCCAAATTATTTTACTATGGAAACGAGCAATGCGTGGACATCTAACGGCTGGAAATTGCTTATTGGCCCGGGATTTTCAACATTTAGTGGTTGGCCCGGTGAAAATATTACTTTAAGCACTAATAACACAGCATCTGTTTGGTACATCAAAGATATATCACTGCCTGGTTGGCCGAATGCAGCTATGAAGCCTGACGGGCACTACGCACTATGGGCCGATGGACAGGCGTGGTATCATTTTATGGATTTAGATCCAACCACTTATTATGAACCTTCCAGTCGCGATGTTACGAAATTTGGAATGGCTTGGATAGATCCTTCGTGGAGCGGAGTTGCCGCTAACATCGCAAAATTCGCGGTCTATATTACGCCCGGAATCGGATTAGGAATTCCAAATAATAATGGTTATGAGCCATACGATCCCAATAATAGCTGGATGATTAAAGAATATTTTAAAACTTACGCTAGAGTGGCTGCTGTTAACGCCGGCAATGCTATGTTAAGAGTAAAAACTTACAGTTATACGGTATCGACAAACCGTCCGGCTTTGGCAAACCTTACTCTTCTCGGTGAGGTACTGCTGCCCTTGTATTATGGAAACGATTATGAATGGCAGGAATTTAAATTTGCTTTTCCCAAACCAAGAAATTCTTCTCTAAGAGTATGGACCGAATTGTCCATCGTAGGTGGAAATGCTAATACAAGAATTTACGTCGATGAATTTAACCCTATATCAGATCAGGCAAATACATCACAGCATACCGCATCTTATTTAGCAGGCGATTTGAACAAAGATACTATCGTAAACTATGACGATATTTGGGATTTAGGTTCAGCGTGGCTTGATTCAGCAACAACCACACCATTAGTAGACCCAAGAAGCGGCGGATTGCTGACTAATGGAGATTTCTCAACTGATGGCGGCCTGCTCAATATTGGAACTGATGCAAGAGTATATACAAATCCAAGCGGCTGGACTTTCAGCGGTACGGTTGCGAACAATTACGGCATTCAGAAAGTTGACAACAGAGGCGAATTTAACTTCACCTGGCTGCATACGCCAACACTGCCGGCTATTGTAACTCCTCTTGGCGGAACTGTCGCGGCATATTTAACAGACAAGACCGTCAACGACCCTTATGGCGTACTATCACAAACGACAACAGCAACGGCGGTATCAGGTCAGACCTATTACGCGATGGGTTATGTTATGACAAATACTTGGTACGGCTGGAAAGATGAAGCGACGATGAATATTTCAATCGACGGCGTAACAAAAACGAGCGTTAAACGCGTGCTGTCGAGAAATAAATGGCGTCCAATTTACGGAACATACACTGCAACAGCAGCAGATGCAGGCAAGACTTTGACAATCAGTTTCTCTTATTCCGACATTGACGCAAACTCTGTTACAGTTTCGCAAGGCAATATGCTTGTCGGTTATGCTTATCTTGGCACAACAATACCGGCAGAATGGCCAGAAAAACGCACGAACAAACTGACGAATGGCGGATTCGAAGATTTGTCAGTTATTCAGGTACTTTCCGAAGACCTTTATCGCCACCTTACAGCAGCGGACAATTACGGCGATGTTTTCACTGCGAGCATTCATCCGAATACGCCAAACTGGGTATATGAAGTACCATCTGGGTTCTCCTATGAAAATACCGGCGGTCTTTGGGGCACAGGTTATTACGGCTCTCCACTGCCGACACCTGGTATGCACGATGTAGTAATGTATATGAATAATGATTTAAAAGTCGGACAAGTAGTAGGTCCGCTTACTTCCGGCGCAACTTATTATCTAGATAGCGCCTGTGGAGTTTTCGTGGACGGCTATGGTTCAGCAGGGAATTGGCCGAGTCCGGCTCCGATTCTGCATATAGAACTTTGGAGAATACCGGCGGGCGTTTCAGACGGCACTGTAATTTATAATGCCATCGCAAGCAGCAATCCAAATTATGTAAAGGTTGCTGAAGCGGCGGTTTCTTCTACCGGAAATATCAAAGGATCAGTAGGATATTATGCTTCCAAGTGGCAAATCATTGGAACATCATATACCGCAACATCTCTTGATACTAATATGTATGTTAGAATTTACGGTTCAGGCGGTTACTATTCAACGCCGGAATACGCGTTCAGCGATGTATATCTTTCAACACAAAAGAGAGATGTTCCGGGCGGCGCAACGACGTTCGATCTGTCGTCAGGTTTACAGTACAACGTAATAGGCCCGTATGATTGCTATCACGCAGGCGTAATGGGTGTTGCGACAATGCTCAACGAAGACCTTAACGGCGACTGCATCGTAAATATGGCTGATTATGCCACAATTGCAGAAAACTGGGTGAAAGACTGGTATACAAACATTACCGGCACAACACCCTGGAATTAATGTAGAGTAAAGTTTTGAATTAATCCCTGCCGTTCTGAAAAATCGGGACGGCAGGGAAATTATAAAGTGAAGAAGTAAAGATTTTTTTGTATTTTTGGAGAAGTAAGAAGTTGAAAAGATTAATTAGTGTTATTCTCGCTTTGATGTGCAGCAGTGCTTTGGCAAGTTATCCGCAGCCTGTGGGTTTGTGGCAGTTTAACGATGCCGGCAATATCAATCTTGCAACTTTAGGTTCAAACCTTACAGAAGTGGGTTCTCATACTTTCGTTACGGGCATTGACGCAACCGACGGCGCAATTTACGATCCTCTCTCAAGCTATTTCATCTGCAATCACGGTATAGCAGCTAACGGCGGCGGAAGTTATGTAAATGAATGGTCGCTGATGATGGATATCAAAATTCCTGCTTCCAGTTTTGGTCAGTGGATTTGTTTGTATCAAACCAATATTAACAACAGTAACGACGGCGATTGCTTTATCGCAGGCGACGGAACGATCGGCGTATATGAAACAGGATATTCAACTAACCATATTGAGAGCGATAAATGGTATCGAGTTGTAATATCTGTCGATAATGGAAGTTTCTATAAAATATATGTTAACGGGATACTTTGGCTGACAGGCAGTCCTCGACCGCTGGACGGAAGATTTGCACTTGATCCGCAAATTCTATTTTTCGCGGATGAGAACGGCGACGATTATCCAATCATCTGTTCAAAAGCAGCTATTTGGGGTCAGGCACTGACAGAAGCAGAAGTATTGGAACTGGGAGCAATTGAAACGCCAATTAATCCCGGCGAAAATTTGATCTCTAATCCGACGGGAGATAGCGAACTCGACTACTGGACAGTTGCAGACGGCAACGACTGGCAGGCAACCGACAGAACAGACTGGCATTGGCCGAGAACAAGCAATTATTATTTCACGCCAGGCAGAAGCGAACACGCTGAAATGAGTCAGCTAATCAGAGTAGGTTATCGTGCATCGGAAATCGACAGCGGCTATCTCAATGCTAATGTCAAAGGCTACATCGGCGGCGGAGACGGCGACAGCGGCAGAATACTCGTCGAATATTTAAACAGCTCTTATGCGGCATTGGCAACAAACGACAGCGGCTGGATCCAAGGCGCAGCAGGCGATAGCTGGACTGAATTTTGTGCAAGCAATTTTACAATTCCAGTCGGAACAAGATTTGTTAATTACAGACTCCTTACGCAGCGGACAAACGGAACAGACTGCGATGCTTTCTTCGATGATTTAAGCTGGGAATACAAGCTAGTAACAGCAGAAAATACGGCGCCGAGCGTTCCTGTGATGCCGGCACAGACAGTATACAATAGTATAACAAAAGCGTCCAGCTTTACACTTGTGTCAACCGATCCTGAAGCGGAACAGGTGAGCTATCAGGTTGATTGGGGCAATGAAGTTTCGGCGTGGTCAACATTCCAAAATTCAGGCGTTAATTATTACGCTACTCACGTTTGGCCTGTAAAGGGTTCATACACAGTACGAGCAAGAAGCAAAGATGCAAACGGCGCAATAAGCGATTGGTCATCAACGCTTATTACTGTCAATATTACGCCTGACGCTGCGGGAGTATTCAATTCGGAACCGTTCCTGCAGAATGTTTCCAAGACAGCAATAACAATTTCGTGGGAAACAGATAGAGTTGTCAACCCAACAGTTGAATGGGGCATTGATTCTTCTTACGGCAATACCACAAAAGGCCTTTGCATTACAACAGGCTTAAACAGCGGTACAAAAGTTTATGTATGCAAAGTCCGAATCAGCGGACTTGCGGCGGATACAACATATCATTTCCGCGCGAAAAACGGTTCGACAGTATTAACCGACAGGACATTTACAACCGCACCAAATGAAGACAAACCATTCACATTCGGCGTTTGGGGCGATAGTCAGCAGGTAGCTAAAAGATTGAACGGCGGGACAGAATATCCAGCGTGCAGTACGGCAATTTTTACAGATATGGCAAACAACGTTGATATGGCTGTATCTGTCGGCGACATCGTTGACAACTCAGGCTATTATCTTTACTCGACAGCATTCAGGCCTTACGTAGCCAATATTCTCGGCAAACAAAAACCTTTCTTTGTCGCTTTCGGAAATCACGACAATCCGAGCACAAGTATGATTCATAGAACAATTCAGAACAGCGGAATGCAGAGCTTTTCGTTCAATTACGGCAACGCGCATTTCACCTGCATCAACCATTCTGATTGCATTAAAGGTACGCTGCCTTCTGACGGGCATATCAGTTCATTGCCCTTGGATTGGATCGAACAGGATTTGGCAAGCGAAGACGCACAAAACGCAACGTGGAGATTTTTATTTATTCACGTTCCGCCTTATTGCGAAAGATGGTTTGACGGCAGCCTGATAATGCAAACTTATCTTGTTCCGCTGATGCAGCAGTATAATGTTCAGATGTGCTTTAGCGGACATACGCACGAATACGAACGCGGAATGCTCAACGGCACGTTCTATGTTATCAGCGGCGTTTGCAGTTATCTTGATATCGTCGAATCGATTACCGAAGACTGGTCTTTTATGACGGTCGGCGGCGCAACGAGTATTCCGGGATTGCCCGAAGGCGGCGGATTGATGCACGGCTGGACAGAAATTGAAGTTGACGGAACAGAACTGAATCTGATTCAGCACGGATATAATCTTAACGGCACTTATTACGGCGTTATCGATACTGTCAACTTTGCATTATCCGATTTTAATATGGATAAAAATGTCGATGCAAAGGATTTGGGCGTACTTGCTGATGAATGGCTTAACAGCGGTCAATATTCAAAATATGATATCGCAGACAGAAGCGATAAGATTATCAATATGAAAGATTTCGCGACGTTCGCGGATTACTGGTTCTTTGAAGGACAATTTTAATTCCTTCGCAAAATTAATGCGTTAAATCTAAACATTTGAGTTTAGTAAAATTCTTATTAACCTTTTTTTAGGAGAAACAAATGAAGAAGTTAGTATTATTAGCGTTAGTTCTTGCGATATCGGGTATCGCAAACGCGGCAGTGAATGTATCCACTGATGGCTTGACAGGTCTGTGGCGGTTTCAGACTAGTGCCGACAAATTTCAGCCAACATTCGGCGCAAATGCCATTGTTAGCAGTAATTCCGGCAACAGCGGCTGGATGACAGGCCCCTGGACAGCAATCGGGACACCGGCTAATGGCGGGCTTTATAGCGATGGCGGATGCATCCAGGAAAGAAGCTGGGATTACATTACTGTAAACCCAGGTTTTGTTGCAAATGGCGGCGGCAGTTATGTAAATCAGTACACAATCGCTTTTGATTATGTACAGACAAGCGGCCTAACAGGCTGGAACAGTTTATTCCAGACAGCAGCAACTGGCAATGCAGGCGATGGCGATTTGTGGACAGATGGCGCAGGCCACATCGGTGTTGGCGCAACCGGCTACTCAACACTCACATACGATGCTTCAAAATGGCACAGAATCGTATTGTCGGTTGACAACAGCAGCTTTTTCAGAGTTTATGTTGACGGCGTTCTGTTCCTTGATGGCGCAGGTCAGGGCGTTGATGGCAGATTCTCTCTGTACACAGATAAATTCCATCTGTTCGCAGATGATAGCTGGGAAGATGCTTGGGGGCTTGTCGGCACAGTAGCTACATGGAACCGTGCTCTTTCAACATCAGAAGTATCCGCGATGGGCGGCTGGATTGATGGCGCTGCAACACCAACAGCTTTAGTTATTCCAGAACCAATTACACTTGCAGTTCTCGCTCTTGGCGGATTGCTGATCAATAGAAAATAATCTTCCGATTAATTATTACAAATGAAAGGCTGCGGTGGAAAACATCGCGGCCTTTTTTTATTAAATAGCATATTTTATCATCCCTACGAAGTATTGATTTTGAATTCTTTTGTTTTATCGAACCCATTTTGAGATAATCATTCTTTTATATGAATGACTAAAAGCTAAATGGATAATTGCAAACCCGCAGGATGCTTTTTCATTCCTTTTTTGTTTCTATATTTTTTTGGGGAAATTTATGAATAGAAAAATTGTATTGTTAGTTTGTCTAAACATTCTACTCGTTATCAATTTTGTAAATGCTCAAACTGAAACTTCTGCTCTGCCAGTTGTTAAAGCAATGACATTTAATATACGTGTCGATACAATTCTTGACGGCCCTAATGGCTGGGCTTTTCGTAGAGACAAAGTTTTAGATATAATGCGCAATCAGAACGCTGATATAATCGGCATACAGGAAGGTTCGCATCGTCAGGTTGAACAAATCCGCGATGCCCTGCCTGATTATACTCACTATTCACCCGGCCCTGATAGTGGAATGGCAGGCGAAAGCTGCTCAATTTATTTTAAATCCGCCGGCTTCACTTTGAAGGACAGCGGCACATTCTGGTTTTCAGACACACCTGATGAACAATCCGGCGGGTGGCCTAAAGTGTGCAGTTGGGTTTATTTAACGGACAAAAAAACCGGTGTAAGTTTTTATGTTTATAATTGTCATTTGTCGCCCTTCCTTGCACAGGGTGCTCGCCAAAGAGAAGCCGAATTACTTGCGGAAAGAATCGCTACGCGCAAAACAAACGATCCGGTAATTCTTCTGGGCGATTTCAATATGAACGTTGGGAACAAAGCGATGGACTATCTTCTGAACGCTGACGGCCAAACAGCTTTTCCAAAAATGACAGATGCGTGGCAGACTCTCAATGATACAAAAGGGCCGAAGTACGATCATATAATTTTAAACGAAGACGCTAAAGCCATCGATATCAAAGTGGATTATACCAAGGCTTCAGACCATTATGCGATTATTGCAGAAATCCAAATAAACGTTCCGAAGAAAACTCCTATCGTTGCGGAACAAAGCAACGTTAATAAAGTTTCAGTAAACTAAAATATTATGCCGATATATGCTACCTACCTTCTTTATCTTTCAGTATTTCTTCGGCCTTCTTTTGTTTTGAAATATCCACAAAGGTAACAACAACACCATCAATAGCATTATCCATTGTTCGATAAGGCAGGATTCGCATTAAATACCAAACGCCATTCTTAGCTTGAATTTCCTTGTTAAGCTTACCAAGATTTTTAAGCGTATCCTCGGCATCCGTGATCAGGTCTTCGTACAAAAGGTTATGTGTAATGTCGCTAATAGGCCGACCGATATCGGAATTTATAAGTTTAAATATCTCCGCTGCTTTCGGCGTAAACCGCTTTATACGAATATCGTTATCGAGGAAAACAGTGGCTATTTCTGTACAGCCCAGCAGGTTATTCAAATCGTTGTTGACATCCGACAACTGCTCAACTTTGTTTTGAAGTTCGGTATTTACCGTCTCCAATTCCTCATTTGTCGATTGAAGTTCTTCTCTGGAAGTTTCAAGCTCTTCATTGGTGCTTTGAAGTTCTTCGTTGGTGGATTGCAATTCTTCATTTGTAGATTTTAGTTCTTCATTGCTTGTTTCTAATTCCTCAATAGTGGTATGCAGATATTCTTTAGTTGATTGCAGTTCCTGTTCTAGCGCAGCTACCCTCGGTTCAATAGTCTCTTTGGTCTGCATTTTTTTATTTTTTGAAGAACGTTCAGATGGAGCGGGAATACTTTCGAAAGTAACCATCATAAAGGCATTTTTAGATATTTGATCTGAAATGGGCTTGACCTGAAGATTTATTGACAGGACATTACCCTCCGACATTAGTTTTATATTTTTACTTCGTACCGCTTTGTTTTCCTTCTGACATTTTTCAATCATAGAGTTTAGTTTATATCTAAGGTCTTCACGGGCAATTTTAAGAATGTTAAAGCTTGGTTCACCTTTGGGCATAGTAAGGTATTTAGCCGTATCGCCGTGAAAATAAAGAACATTTAGATTATCGTCAATCAGGACGCAGGAGGGTCCGTATTCCTGTAAAATAGAATGTTCTGCCATTTGTCTTATATTTCCAACATCAGACTCCGGCTGTTTTGCCGCTTTAGGCTGTTCTAAAACGCCTGAAAGAATCGGAATAGACATATTATGCTTACCATGAATTTCGGCACGCTCGCGTTTAAAAATTTTCCATTTGCTATCTACAGGCGAAAAAAAGTCCCCGAATTCGCCAACAGATTCGGATGTGCCCAGAAAAAGAAAGCCATGCGGATTTAATGTATAATAGAAAAGAGGCAATATTTTTTTTTGCAAAACGGAGTTTATGTAAATCAGAACGTTTCTGCAGCAAACCAAATCGAGCTTTGAAAAAGGCGCATCCTTGATTATATTCTGGGTGGCAAAAACGACCATTTCCCGGATTTCTTTTTTTATCCTGTAATCATTTTCATCTTTGATGAAAAAGTTTTTAAGCCTTTCATTAGAAACAAATGCTGCGATGCTTTCAGGATAAACCCCCGCCCTGGCAAATTCAATCGCATTGTTGTCTATATCGGTAGCGAAAATCTGTACATTGAAATGCTTTTTAACCGTCTTCATAGCTTCGGCAAGCATAATGGCTACCGAATAGGCTTCTTCGCCTGTGGCGCAGCCGGCAACCCATATTCTGAAACTCGACTCATTTGGTTTACGTTCCGCAAGTGGTAAAATTACTTTTTCATAAAGAGCCTTAAACGCTTTATCGTCTCTGAAAAAATTTGTTACAGTTATCAGGAAATCCCTAAAAAGAATTTTTATTTCAGTAGTATTTTTCTGCAGATAAGTAACATATTTTGACATTTCATTGATTTGATGAACGGCCATACGTCTCTCTACTCGCCTGCGTATCGTGTTTACCTTATATTGAGAAAAATCGTGGCCAGTTTCTGCGCGAACCAATATAAATATTTTTTGCAGATAGGTATCAACGTTTTCATTCGAAACAGACGGTTTCTTTTCTCCTATTATATAGGGATGTTTGAGATACTTCACAAGTTCGGCAGGCATCTTTTCTACCGGCAGCACAAAGTCCACGAGGCCGGTATCTATCGCGCTTCTTGGCATATTATCATAGCGAGCTTGTTTTTCATCCTGAACCATTGCCAGTCCGCCTGCACCCTTGATTGCTTTCAATCCGAGTGTTCCATCAGAGCCGGTGCCGGAAAGGATAATGCAGATTGACTTGTCTCCTTGTTCTTGTGCAAGTGAACGGAAGAAATAATCAATCGTAAGCCTTACAGCACGGGATTGAGTTGGGTCTGTTAAAAAGAATTTACAATTCATTATAGAAACATCTTTGTTGGGCGGATTAAGATATATATAGCCTGGCTGAACCTTCATACCATCCCGAATTTCCATAACTTTAATTTTTGTATATTTTGCAAGCAATGAACCCATTATACTTTTATGATCAGGTGAAAGGTGTTGTATGATGACAAACGCGACCTGTATATTGGAAGGTATGTGTGCGAAAAATCCTTCTATAGCTTCGAGCCCGCCTGCTGATGCGCCTATTGCGACAACAGGAATAGTTTCTCGGGAAGATTTATTTTTTTCCGCTGATTTTAATTTGGATATACTTTTTTTTATCATAGATTTCCATTTTCAAAATTTTCACTTCTTCAGTTCAGAATCACATTCATCTAATCTCATAAAAAAAAACGCACTTTGGAATGCATTGGGATCAATCATAAATTTGGGATGGTGAAATAAAAAGTTGTGCCTTTGCCGATTTCTGATTCAACCCAAATTCGTCCACCGTGGCGTTCTACGATTTTTTTACAGACAGCCAGACCAAGGCCGCTCCCCTCATACTGATCTTTCGAATGAAGCCGATGAAAAATTGTGAAGATTCTTTCGTGATTTTCGGGTGCAATACCCATACCGTTGTCGCTAACGGAAAATAGCCAGCTTGATTCCTGTTTACGGCAACCTATATGAATCTTCGGTATTTGATCACTCTTGAATTTAAGGGCATTTTGAATGAGATTCTGAAATAATTGTGAAAACTGCGAAGCATCTGCTTTTATAGTTGGCATTTTATCCACTGTAATGATAGCCGAGGTTTCTGCGATTATTACCTGAAGATTAAGAAGAACTTCTTTCAAAGCCTTATTCACATCAACATTTGAAAAAATATTTTTATTGGATTGAATTTGCGAATACTGTGTTATACCTAAAATCATATTTTTCATCGATTTGCTTCCGGTAATTGCAAACTCGATGTATTCATTAGCCTGGGCGTCAAGTTTGTCTTTATATTTGCGTTGCAGAAGTTCCATAAAACCCGTGATTGCACGTAGCGGTTCTCGAATGTCGTGACTAACAACACTAGCAAACTGCTCCAAATCGATGTTTGAACGTTTAACCTCTTTTGCCAGATCATCTGATTTGTGTTCACTATTTATTCGTTGAGTGATGTCTAATACAGCAGTACGGGATTGCACAATATTATTGTTTTCATCCCTTACAGGCTCACCAACAATTTGAACATATATAAAACTATTATCCTTCTTTTTCAGTTTTAATTCACATTCCGCACGTTCATCACCAGCATAAATCTTCTGGTAAAATGAATACAAATTTTTGTGATCGCTCTCAACCACATAATTGGAAAAAGGATTCTTTATAAGGCTTCTTCTTTCAACACCCAGCATACTGCAACCGGTGAGATTGACTTCTTCTATGATACCTTTTTTATTGACTACAAAATAACCCACTGGGGCAAAATCAAAAAGGTCGGTGTATTTTCTGTTCAATTTTTCAAGTTCAGCCTGTGTATCGCGCAACTGCTCATTTTGCATTTCAAGTTCGATGTGATAGGTGCTCAATTCCTCCATTAGTCTTTCTATGTCAATTTCGGGACGCACAGATTCCCTATTTTTGAGCCTTTTTTTCGCCTCTATTCGCAGCTTGTTAAAATATTCTGGTTCTTTTTTTTCCATCAGGCACGCTTCCCATTATGATATGAGCATCATAAATATTAACAATTGTGAATTAAAGTAACTCATATTGTATGCTATTATTTATATAATAGCTATTATTTACTTCAATTGAGGAAATCCCTTGTCTTAGGGTTCAGCTTAAATATTGATTGCAAAAACACGCAAGTTGTTATATCATTATCTAACAAACATAAATATTTATTAAGGAAAGCCAAATGTCTCTTGGTTCAATAATTAGAAACCGTCGTCGGGAACTAGGGCTGACGCTGGATGAAGTGAGCGATAAAATCAATTTTTCCAAACCTTATCTTTCTACGATCGAAACGGGAAAGGTAAAAAATCCGCCAAGTGATGATTTGCTTCGCAGGCTTGAAGAAGTTCTCGAAGTAAAGCCCGGCACTCTCCGCCACGCAGCTAATATTGACAGGATGCCCGCGGATGTCCGGCAGAAATATGAAGAGGCCGAAACGGAAAACGACAGGCTAAGAAAACTTGTTCAAACCATCAAAGACAAAAAAAGTAAGGACAAGGAAATTAATGAGCTAATCATAAATGAACCGCCATTCGAAAAGCAAATTACAGAAACACGGCCTGGAAGGCTTATACCTGTAATAAACCGCGTTTCCGGCGGATACCCACGCGATTTCGATGATTTGCAATACCCGGCAGGTTTTGCGGATGATTATGTTCGCTGTCCTGATGTGGACGACCCAAACGCATTCGCGGCACGCGTTATCGGCGATTCGATGGAGCCGAAATTTCTCGAAGGCGATATTGTAATATTCGCGCCGAATCTTGAGGTGCGGAATGGCGATGATTGCTTTGTGCGTATGAACGATCCGCACGAATCAACTTTCAAACGCGTTTATTTTGAGGGCAACGATAGAGTTAGATTGCAGCCGAGGAATGAAAAATACGCGCCGCTGATTATGGATGCCGGCAGAATCAACGGCCTGTATCGGGCGGTTATAAAATACGAAAGACTGTAAAGATTCTTGCGTTGAAAAAAAAGCAGGTTCAGTTATAATAGTATAGGATTACGAAATTAATAACATTATAAATCGCTGGTTTATAATGACTTAGCACCCGTAGCTCAATTGGATAGAGTCACGGACTTCGAATCCGAAGGTTGCAGGTTCGAGTCCTGCCGGGTGCAATATTCCAGATTTTAAATTTAAGATTGAAGATTTTTCAATCATCGAATGGCGGGGTATTTATTTTTTTCATTATTGGGGGAAGTTATGAAGTATCATAGAAATTTATTAGTTTTGATTTTGTTAGTTGTTTGCACGGGGACTTATGCGGCTGAAACGGTGCATTTGACACTTACCGGTAAGACACAAGGCTGGATCAAAGGTGATTCAATACAAATCTCGTTGGGAAGGGTCGACACAATCGAATGCATTGGCTACACACATATTTTAAATTCTATAGTCGATGATGCCGGCCAACCAATAGGCCGAAACAATCATCATCCCATTTCAATTTTAAAGAGGATAGATAGATCTTCGGTTAAACTTTTCAGAGCAATGCGCAACACTGAACCATGCACCGCTGTTTTCAGGTTTTATCGTCCCAATCCAATAGGCGATGGCACAACACAGCAATTCTATACGGTAACGCTGGAAGATGCTTTTATAACGGGCATTAGACAGGAAGTGCCGAACA
>MHYA01000081.1:42142-65224 GCA_001825675.1 Planctomycetes bacterium GWF2_42_9
TCTACTTCTATGTTGGCTCCAATGGAGAGAATATCACTTACATACAACGCTATTATTGAAACATATAATGCTGTACCTGATGAATGCGGCGATGAATGGCGGTACGTTGGGAATAAAGTGCCATTCAGCGATATCAATTTTGACGGCGTTGTCAATATGAAGGATTTTGCCATTATGGCAGATGAATGGATGATCCAATATTGATAAATTGCTCGAACGTAAGCCTTTAATTTTAAATTTTTAATTAGAAAACTGCGCAAGGGCTAAATTACTAAAACTTTAAAAAAAATACGCAAGGTGATTGTAAATCTGCGCAAGCGGGTCAAAAAACTGGGGTAAATTCGAGGTGTTTTCAGTGTTTTTCGAGACTTTTTCATAGAAAAATCGGAAAAATTTCGGTTTTTTCCGAGTTTTTCGTGATTTTTCGGAGAAGGCGATTGCGCGTTCTTTTAAAAAGTATAGTTTTCAAAAAAATAATGAGGGGTGATTTTTTTAAGGGAAATTTCAAATCTTCAAACTTGCATCCATTTTAAAAAAATATGCGCGAAATTTAAAAAACGTGCATGAATTTTGAAAAATGGCTTTTTGCGACTTGCGCGGTTTTTTATTAGCCACTAAGACACAAAGGCACTAAGTAATTAATATGTATTTAAAAAATCTACACTGCGTTTCGACACGAAACGACACGAAGATTTTATTTTTTTTAGACGCTGATTACGCTGAGGCGGAACACACGGATTTTATTGCACCATGAAGAAAAGAAGAACACGAAGATTTTTTAACCACGAATGAACACGAATCTTCGCTACGCTCCGACACGAAATAATTTTTTACACAGATTTTTTTTAGACGCTGATCTCCGCTGTTTGCTTTAAGGCAGGTTTCAAGAAATTGAACCTTTGGAAAATAAAACCAAAACATTCTTTCGAGTAAACTCGAGCCATGTTTAGTGTTTTTATTTTCCATCGCTTCGCGATTTTGCCTTAAAGCAGACAACTCGTGGCTGAAGCCCAAGGACGAACCCCCAGAATCCGTCTTGTCTGCGACAGCGAGGACAGGTAAAGCTGGGGGCTAACAATATTTTAAAGATTTGAGAGACGAGATTCTTCTCCCTGTGAATTTTTGCCTTAAAACAAAAAAGAACCCATTGAATTTCCCGTGCGGGTGATAAATACTATGGGCTGATGAGTATTAAATTTTTGGATGAAATTGGAAGGGATATGGAGTATAATTTTAAAAGTTAAAAAAGCAAATGGCCAAAGAAGAAATGATGCTATAAAAGCAAATAATAGGTGACTGTCCCTAATTATTAATTATTCCCTAATTATTCCTAATTATTCAAAGGGTGGGAAGGACATGGTTATGTTGGTAACGCATGGGTTGAGGAATATAAATTCTAAATCGAGGTAAACTTATGGATATTTTGTCGTTAATGAAGTTTTGCTCATTTATTTTGGTAATAAGTTTTATAAATGGAATCAGGTACCTTTTTTTAAAGAGAAAGCTTAAATCCATATATCAGCAATATCGGGTGATATTAACAAAGCAATTAGATGCGATAAGATAAAAGTATCGTCCTTTGTCAGAGAGCCATTGGAAACGTGCAATATTACGCTGGATGTGCTGTTGTTTAAAATGCATCGTTCTATTATGTGGTGTATGTTATTGCCATTCTTTTATGTGGTTGTTGTTCTATTTTTGTTTTTGGCCATAAAACTTACATGAACACAAAACGGAGGTTGCAATGTTCAAAAGGAGTCATTATTCAGATGGTAAAAGAGGTTATCCTTTTTGGATATTTATCGTGCCTATCATAGCATTTGTATTATGTTTTCCATATTTGATAAAAGGAAATCCGGGTCTTACAGTGATTATCTTAATTTTTTTGTTCATAACTTTTATCATTATATCTTTGTATGAATTATATGGTGGATTTATTACAAACCATTATGTCCAAAAGCACAATTTAAATTTATGGAAAAAATCGAAGAGTCATTCACTTAGAGAACGTCAGGAAGCTGGAAAAGAAATAAATTCATTGGTTTCGCAAATACCATGCCTTGAAAAACATTCAAATCTCGCAAATAAAATTGCGTTTCGC
This sequence comes from Planctomycetes bacterium GWF2_42_9, assembly GCA_001825675.1. GTDB lineage: Bacteria > Planctomycetota > Phycisphaerae > Sedimentisphaerales > UBA12454 > UBA12454. Next base: position 44,244 of record MHYA01000081.1, read on the forward strand.
CTGCTTACAATTTGGACTTTAATATTTATTGTAATTTCTTTGTTTATAATATTGTTGTAATTTTTGGGAAATCTGGAAATCTACACTAATTTTACACCGCAGCTGTATTGTTGACATATCCGGCGGGTTGCCTACAATACTCTGTGAAATTAACCCGAGTAATGGCTCTATCACAGATAAATATTATTACGCTGATGCCGTACAGTGCAAATATTCATCAGTACTTAACTCATTGCTCTTTACACGTTCATAGTGAAGATTTAGACAGTGAAATTGCTGTAAAATTTTGAAATTTGAGAGACGAGATGGATAAGTGAAAAACTAAAAGCGAAAAGTTGTGGAATCGCTTTGCGACTGATTTAAAAGATTTCTCCACTTCGTTCTGCTTCGCCGATGCTACGCAGAACTTCGGTCGAAATGACAGATCGGCATTTGGCGGCAGAGAATGGGATTTAAGATTGAAATTTGATAGACGAGATTCTTCACTGCATTGCATTACGTTCAGAATGACAAAGAGCACAGGCGAGGATTAAAATATGGGCAGGGATAAACGTGAATTACCGCTCCCTTATAATCGCGGCTCTGATGGGCAGACACATAGGTCCTGCCCCTACGACGCGTCGCCGTCCTCTTTGATTTTTGCTTTTCTTAGGTGGCAAAAATCCTGAAGACTCGAGGATTAAAAAATCGGCGACGGCTAAACGACGAACCCTGCCATAGTGATGGCAGGGCTAAACAAGACGAGATTCTTCTCCCTCTGAATTTTTCTTTAAGGCGAAAAAATACCAAAAAACTCGGGGGTCTATGCCTTGATCCGACGGCTTGCTGGCGAACACGAAAATAACCAAAATTGTTTTTTTGGGAATTAGCTTTTTGAAATGATTTCTCCCCACTCTGATTTTTGCTTTCGAGGTGATTTAACAAACCCTGCCATAGTGATGGCAGGGCTAAACGGACGTGATCTTTCGCTTTGCTCAAGATGACAAATCACTTCCAATGAAAATAATGACAGATCAGATTCCCGCCAAAACGGCAGGCGTACAAATTTAACATTTATGATTTAAAATTTAAAATTACTTATAATCTGCGTTTTCACTTCAATATCGCAGAACTAAATTAAATAAGTTCAAGTCTTGAACAATGGTATGGACATTGCACTGCATTAATATAGGTATGAACGAGATTCTTCTCTTCGCTGATGCTTGGTTCAGAATGACAAAGGGCTTTAATTTAGATTTGGGATGTCGGGTAATGGGAATATTCAAAAATGGCTTTTTTTTATTCAGTTACTATTATGTTTAGTCGATAAAACAATGTTCTTTGACTTTAATCATTATACAGTAGGTCATTCGTCCGATAATTTGAACAATACGGCGATAAAAACATATAAAGAATTGAAAATTTAATATTTAAGATTTAATATTGTTATTGGATGCCCGATTTTCGGGTATAACAATACACAGCTTATGAGGTAAATAATATGTTTGAACGTTTTACGGACAGAGCACGGAAGGTAATGGCGCTTGCGAATCAGGAAGCGCAAAGATTTAATCACGAATACATCGGGACAGAACATATCCTGCTGGGTCTTGTGAAAGAAGGATCAGGAGTCGGCGCAAATGTTCTTAAAAATCTCGATGTGGATATAAAGAAACTTCGGCTCGAAGTTGAGAAGCTCGTAAAGAGCGGGCCTGATATGGTTACGATGGGCAAACTGCCTCACACACCACGCGCAAAGAAAGTGATCGAATTCGCAATCGAAGAAGCGCGTTCACTCAATCATAATTATATAGGAACTGAACACCTGCTTTTGGGCTTGCTTCGCGAGACTGAAGGCGTGGCTGCGCAGGTTCTTATGAATCTCGGTATGAAACTGGAAGATGTACGCCAGGAAGTTCTGAATCTTCTGGGCGCGGGCGTTGAGAACAGTATGCCTTCGCTGGATATGAAAATGGATCCATCGATGGGTGGTAAAGCCGGTGCAGCGGGTCAGAAAAGCAGAACGCCGGCGCTGGATAGTTTCGGCAGAGACCTAACTCAACTTGCCGCTGAAGGTGAACTTGATCCGGTTATCGGCAGAAGAATCGAAATCGAAAGACTTGTTCAGATCCTTTGCAGAAGAACGAAAAATAACCCGGTACTTATCGGCGAAGCAGGCGTTGGTAAAACGGCTATCGTCGAAGGTCTGGCACAACGAATCACAGACAAACACGTTCCCGAAATACTTCGCGATAAACGAATCGTATCGCTTGACCTTGCGTTGATGGTCGCGGGCACAAAATACAGAGGCCAATTCGAAGAGAGAATTAAAGCGGTTATTAACGAAGTCAAACGCGCGAAAAAATGTTGTGCTGTTTGTTGATGAGCTTCACACATTGGTCGGAGCGGGCGGCGCTGAAGGCGCTATCGATGCTTCGAACGTTTTGAAGCCGGCACTTTCGAGAGGCGAAGTACAATGTATCGGTGCGACGACTTTTGATGAATATAGAAAATATATCGAGAAAGACGCGGCGCTGGAAAGAAGATTCCAGACGATCGTTGTTGAGCCGCCGAGCAAAGAAGAGGCTCTGGAGATTTTGAAAGGTCTTCGCGACAGATACGAAGCGCACCACAGGGTAACTTTCAGCAATGAGGCACTTTACCAGGCGGTTGAGCTTTCGAGCAGATATATCACAGGCAGATGTTTGCCTGATAAAGCGATTGATGTTATCGATGAAGCGGGCGCTTGCGTTCGTTTGAAAAATATGACAGCTCCGCCGAATTTGGCAGAGATTGAAACTGAAATTGAAAAAATTCAACTTGAAAAAGACGAGGCTGTGAAGACAGCGGATTACGAAAAGGCGGCATCGCTGCGTGATCAATGCCAGAAACTGCTTGATAAGAAAGCACAGGTTCAGCAGGAATGGTATGACAAGAATAAAGAAAACGCGGGCGAAGTTGATACGGAAATCATCGCGGAAGTTGTGAGCAAGATGACGGGCGTTCCACTCAAACGACTTGAGAAACAGGAAGTACAAAGACTGCTCGACCTTGAAAGCGAACTGCACAGAAGAGTTGTCAGCCAGAATGAGGCTGTTACAGCTATCTCGAAATCTGTTCGCAGAAGCCGAAGCGGTTTGAAAGATCCGAATCGTCCGATGGGTTCGTTCATATTCATCGGCCCAAGCGGTGTTGGTAAGACATTACTGGCAAGAGCACTTGCTGAATTTATGTTCGGCGATGAAGACGCTCTTATCCAAATCGATATGAGCGAGTATATGGAAAAACATAACGTCAGCAGATTGGTTGGCGCACCTCCGGGATATGTCGGTTATGAAGAAGGCGGCCAGCTAACAGAACGTATCAGACGCAGACCTTACGCGGTATTGCTGCTTGACGAAATTGAGAAGGCACATCCTGACGTTTATAATATGCTGCTGCAGATTATGGAAGAAGGTCGATTGACAGACAGCTTCGGCAGACATATCGACTTCAAGAATGTTATTCTGATTATGACAAGCAACATCGGCGCTGATTTGATCAAGAACCAGGCGGGATTTGGTTTCGGCAAACGCACCGCTGAAGCGAACTATGAAAAGATGAAGGATATGCTTAACAAAGAAGTTGAGCGGCACTTCAGGCCGGAATTCATAAACAGACTTGACGACGTGATCGTGTTCCACTCTCTGACAAGAGAGGATTTGAATACGATCGTCGAATACGAACTCAATAAGGTATTCAAACGCCTTGTTAAACAGGGTTATCGTTTGGACATAGCGCAGGCGGCGAAAGAGTTCGTAATTGAAAAAGGATATAATGTCGAATTCGGCGCTCGTCCGCTCAGACGCGCGATTGAACGGTATATCGAAGATACGCTTTCGGAAAATATTCTCCGCGGCGAATTCAAGGGCAAGAACGTAATTAAGATCGAAGTTCAGGATGAAGATCACCTGAAGTTCGAAGGCTTGCTCGAAGAAAAGCCAAAGACAGAACCGGTAGCAGCAGGAAATTTACCCGCAGCGCCTGATCAGAATAATAATTCTGAAAGCCCAACAGAAGGAACATAACGACGATGCCTCGTCATAAAATAAAAAGCCCGCTGAATTTCAGTGGGCTTTTTTTGTTTATTAAGATTTTGATTTATGATAGAGTGTTCCCACTATGGCAAGTCATAATTTAGCTAGAATAAAAATTGAAGATTACGATATCGTCGGCTATTCGGTCGCGGGCGAAGAGACTGTTATCTCCATACCGCAACTGGATGTGTGTTTCGATATTGGCAAAGCTCCCGATCAGCTTATAAGCATAAACAACGTTCTGCTCACGCACGGGCATATGGATCACGCGGCGGGAATCGCTTATTATCTTTCGCACAGGAAATTCTGCGGCCAAAAAGCAGGCACAGTTCTGGCATCGGAAAATATCCTCTCCTGTGTTGAAGATATAATCAAGACGTGGGGCAGACTCGACGGCAATAGAATACCGGCAAATCTGGTCGCGATGAAAGACGGCGATGATTATTTTATTAAGCCGAATCTTCTTGTTCGCGCGTTTGCGACAAAGCACAGCAAAGGCTCGCTGGGTTTCACTGTGATTGAGAAAAAGAAAAAACTCAAAGAAGAGTATCTCGGTTTGGCCGGGCATGAACTTGTTGAACTGAAGAAAAAATATATAACTATCGATTACCCTGTTGAAACACCAATCGCGACGTACTTGGGAGATACGAGTTATATGGATTTTTCAAAATACGATTTTATCAAGAAAAGCAAATTCCTGATTGCCGAGTGCACGTTTGTCGCTGATGAACATACCGACAGAGCGCTGGCGGGCGATCATATGCATATAGATGATTTTTTGAAAATGCTCAACGAACTTGATAACCAATATATTATTGTTACGCATTTGAGTCAGAGGACGTATATTGTTGAGGCGAAAAAAATATTGAAAGAAAAATTGCCCCCCGCCCTGTTTGAAAAAACAATTCTGCTGATGGACAGAAAACAACATCTTAAATAAACTAAAAGTTTAAAACTAAAAGTGAAAAGTTGAAAGTTGTGGAATCGCTTCGCGACTGATTTAAAAGATTTCTCCACTTCGTTCTGCTTCGCCGGCGCTACGCAGAACTTCGGTCGAAATGACAGATCGGCGTTTGGGCGGCAGAAGGATTGATATAAAAATAAAAGCCCACTGAAAATTCAATGGGCTTTTTTAATTTCTACTATGTTTAAATTCTGAAGATTTTTATTCTTCGGTTTCCTGCGAATCAGATTTTTGCAGATCGCTGATAGAACATGGTTCGGCGACTTTGCGATAGCCTAGTGCCTGTACGATCTCAAGAACTTCTGTCCAGCTTGGAAATGGTCTGTTATTCTGTTTCTTATACTGATCGACAGCCATTACAAACGCGAACTGTTCGTCCGTCATTTGACCTTCTTCGGCGGCACGTCTATCGTCGGTGCGTCTTCTGCCGGGGCCGCGACGGCGGTCGAGATTCAGTCGTCTGTCTTCATTAGAACATACACGTCTTTCGGCGGTTTGCTCTCTCTGTTCGGAATAACAATTATCTAAATCCGATTTATATTCTTCCATCTCTAATGTCTCACTTACTGGCTTCATTTAAATCTCGCTTCCATCGTTGAAATTGTTTTGATTGTCGTAATGCTGTTCCCATTCGGAATCGTTGAACGCATCGTCAAGAAAATGATCGAAATCCTGCTGGGATTCAATTATTTTTTGAGCAGCATCGATAAAATTTTCTGGAACCATAACGGCTGTTCCGATCACTTCCGACGAATAACTTTTCTGCGTTACAGTTACCGCTGGAATATTATGCTTTGTGAGTATGTCGCGATACTGATTTGCTAAATCAACCTCTTCCGCTATCGCGATCGTTACATAATCTTCGAGAGCAGGTTTTCGGTCATTCAAGTTTTTATCGTTATTACTCATTTTATTCACTTTCAGGCCTTGCGCGATCGTTGCACAATACTTCAAACGCTCTTAAAACAGCGTCTTTTAGTGTTTTCGGCCAAAAATAGGAGTCAAATAATGTAAAAAAGTGAGCAAAATGGCTAATAAATGCAAAATTTTGTAGTTTTTCGGAAATTTTTTGTTGCAAAAGGTCTTATAAATGCACAAAATACCGTCCAGAAAGTCGACCTTGTTGTAAAAGGCCGATAAAAAATGGAATTGTTGTTTAATTTTGCATGGAGGAATCCTGACATGGCAAAGAAAAAAGCTGGTAAAGAGTCTTTGATTGTAGCAAGCAAAGTCAAAGCATACGTAAAGAGCAAAAAGATGATGACATCTGCTGATGCTCTTGGCGCATTGAGCGATAAGATTTATTGCATTCTTGATTGTGCTTGTGAGAGAACAAAACTCAACAGACGCAGCACTTTGAAACCGCAAGACCTGTAATAGTTTTTGCAGTGCAAACAACGAAACCGACCAATGCTAATTTGAGATTTCAGATTTAAAATTTCAAATTTAATATTGGTCGGTCTTTTTTTTAATTTTCCCGAATAAATTTCTTCTCGCCTTATTTTAAACATTTTAAGTATCTTTTTTTCGGTTTCCCGAAATGAAACGTCCGATAACCACTAAAGCCCTCGCTATGATACTGAAAAATGATTTTATAGGAACAATTTATTAATTATACAGCCCAAAAAAACCGATTATAAATATTATACATATTTGGTTTTGTTTTTTATCGGAGTATAATAAATCTTGAAAGTTTTCATGCTAGGTTGGGAATTTCCCCCGTTTATCAGCGGCGGTCTGGGCACGGCTTGTTATGGCTTGACAAAAGCTATGAACAAACTCGGTCTGGAAGTTACATTCGTCCTGCCTAGAATGGTACGCGCTGAAAAGACGACAAGTCATATCAATCTTCGAACCCCTGCCGACATCAAAGGCGGCGTAATTGAAGAATGGGTAACGGATGAATTGAAAAATATAAAAGTCAGAACCATAGATTCTCCTTTGCAGCCTTACGGAACCGCAGAATCATATCAAGAGCAAATAGAAGAACTTATCCGCAGTAAAAAGCAAAGATTGACCGGCGTTACCAGTAGTGTCGATCATTCACAGGATAACGGGCATTATGCCGGCGATATGTATGCTGAAGTGCATCGTTATGCGGCGGCGGCAGTTAAACTTTCCCAACAGGAAAATTTTGACGTTGTTCACGCACACGATTGGATGACTTATTCGGCAGGAATCGCGGTAGCGGCAGTTAGCGGCAAACCGCTGGTTATTCACGTTCACTCGACAGAATTCGACCGCAGCGGCGAACACGTAAATCAGATGATTTACAATATCGAACGCGCGGGTATGCACACAGCCGACAAAATCATCGCGGTAAGCTATTTAACGAAGAATATCATTTTGTCCAGATATGGAATATCGGGCGACAAAGTGGAAGTTGTATATAATGGTATCGAAAGAAGCGGCACAGGCCTGGGACTTGGTAAAATCGGAATCGACAAAGACGAAAAGATCGTATTGTTCCTGGGCAGAATAACAATGCAAAAAGGGCCGGAGTATTTCCTTGGAGCAGCTAAAAAGGTGCTCGATGTTATGGATAATGTCCGGTTTGTTATGGCTGGTTCGGGTGATATGATGAAGCGAACCATTGAACTGGCAGCCCAGCTTGGCATAGGCGGCAAAGTTCTTTTCACAGGCTTTTTACGGGGCGAAGATGTCCGCAAGGTCTATGAACGAGCCGATCTTTATGTTATGCCGAGCGTTTCGGAGCCGTTTGGTATCGCACCGCTTGAGGCACTCAATAATGATGTGCCGGTTCTGATCAGCAAGCAAAGCGGCGTTTCGGAAGTATTGACGCACGTTTTGAAAGCTGATTTCTGGGATGTAAACGAAATCGCGAATAAGATCGTCGCGGTATTGAAATACCCGCCGTTACAAATGACACTCAAAGAGCACGGAAACTATGAGGTCAGGAAGTTGAAATGGGAAGACGCAGCCGAGAAATGCAAACAAGTATATTTACAGGTACTTGAACAAGCGGTATGCGTATAAAAACTAAAAGTGTAAAACTAAAAATGAAAAATTAAGGAAGTCGTCCCGGAGGGACTCCTGATTTTTTATATTTAATATTATTATCAAGGGATTGATATATATGCCATCGGTATGCTTTTATTTTCAGGTTCATCAGCCGTTCAGGCTAAGGCACTATACCGTTTTTGATCATGACCACAGATATTTCGACGATTTCAAGAACAAATCCATCTGCCAAAAAGTCGCGAACAAATGCTATTTGCCGGCAAATAGAGTAATCCTTGATTTAATAAAGAAACATGAAGGCAAATTCCGCGTCGCGTATAGTATTACAGGCGTTTTGCTGGAACAGTTGGCAGATTATGCACCGGAAGTTATGAGCACATTCGATGCGCTGGCAAGAACGGGGTGCGTGGAATTTCTGGCGGAGACTTATTATCATAGTTTGAGCTTTTTATATTCACGCGGCGAATTCAGAGACCAGATTTTCAAACATATGGATACTATCGAGACCCTTTTCGGACAAAGGCCGAGGGTTTTTCGTAATACAGAACTAATATACAGCAACGATTTGGCGGCAGAACTTGAATCAATGGGTATATTCGACGGCATTATTACCGAAGGCGCCGACAGAATACTTTACGGCAGAAGCCCAAACTTCCTGTATAAACCGCCAAAAGAAGGCAAAATCAAACTTATGCTCAAAAATTACGCATTAAGTGATGATATTGCTTTTAGATTTTCCAACAGAGGCTGGAATGAATGGCCTTTGAAATCCGAAAAATTCGGCCATTGGGTAAACCAAATCAACGGCAACGGATACGTTTTGAATCTTTTTATGGATTATGAAACTTTCGGTGAGCATCAATGGGAAGATACGGGAATTTTCGACTTCCTTAGACAGTTGCCGACGGAAATAATGAAGCATCCAGATAATAATTTCAAAACGCCATCCGAAGCGATCGCGTCTTATCCTGCAACAGATGTCGTTGATGTGCCAGGGTTGATAAGCTGGGCGGATACCGAACGCGATGTATCAGCGTGGCTTGGAAACGCGATGCAGTCGAACGCTCTGCATGAGATTTACCGTATGGAGCAGACGATCAAGAAAAGCGGCGATACTAAATTATTATCTGATTGGCGAAAATTGCAGACATCAGATCATTTTTATTATATGTGTACAAAATGGTTTTCCGACGGCGATGTGCATAAATATTTCAATCCATACGATTCGCCTTATGATTCGTATATCAATTTTATGAATATTATGGGCAATCTGGAAAAGCGATGCGGAAAACAGCACAGTAAAGGCCGCAAAAGAATCAGTGATGCGGATAAGGTATTAAATTAAGTATCCAAAAAGGAGCCAATGTAGTGGCTGAACAGACCCTTCAATTATCAAGACCGAATCAAAACCAACTGCAGAAAAGCGAATATGAAAGGCATATAAATACCGAGTGGCTGCTGACAAACAAGCGAGGCAGCTTCGCTTGCGGAACGCTGTGCGGGACTAATACGCGCCGCTATCACGGCCTATTGACCGGCGCGATCAAACCGGTTGTCAACAGAACCGTTGCGCTGGCTAATTGCCTTGAAACGGTGATCACAGAAAATAATCATTTCACTTTGAACAATTTTGAATTCGATCCGCCTTCAAATGAGAAAACATCGATTTTGCCTGACGGTTTCAGCAAAGATACAGGTGTGCATTTCACTTATACAACGCCGCAGTTCAAACTTGTAAAAAGTGTTTACCTGATGAGCGATGCGGATGTCGTCGCGATCGTATACGATTTCAGCAATGTGCACGAAAAATTCGAGTTTAATGTCCGGCCATTCGCGGCGTTGCGGAATTATCATTATCTCGCGAAACGCAATGAGCAATTCAGTTCTGATTGGCAGGAAGATTTCCTTTCAGTAACAAACAGCAACTATCCGGATGCAAGACTCTTTTTGGCAGCCGATGAAATGGCTTTTGTGGAAGATAAGCAATGGTGGCATAATTTCTTTTACAGAATCGAAAAGAAACGCGGATTCGATTACACGGAAGATTTGTGGGCGCCGGGATATTTTAGAAGAACTGTCGATGGGCCAGTGCGAATGGTTGTATGGGCGGGTTTCGGCGATACGACTTTTGCGCATAAGATGTCGGGGCTCGATGTGGATGTTATTATCGATGATCTGAAATTACAGCAGAAGCAAATTATAAATAATCTCAAATGCAAAGATGACGTTATTCAACTGTTGGCGATTTCCGCCGACCAGTTCATAATAGATAAGAAAATAGAAAAACTTAAGACCAAGTCTATTATCGCGGGTTTCCCGTGGTTTGCAGATTGGGGCAGAGACGCGTTTATATCGCTTGAAGGTTTGCTGCTTTGCTGCGGCAGATATGAAGACGCGAATTTAGTGCTGCTCAATTTTGCATACAATGCCGACGAAGGTATGATCGCTAATTTCTTCGGCGATGATCAGACCGGCGCAAGCTATAATAGTATGGATGCGTCGCTATGGTTTGTTCACGCGGCTTTTCGATATTTGAAAGTTTCCGGCGACGCACGCGGATTCAGCTCCCGGCTTATGCCTGTTATCCGGTGGATCGTCGATTCATATCTTCAGGGAACAAAATTCGGAATCAAAGCCGACACCGATAGTTTAATCACCGGCGGAACAAGCGAAACACAACTGACTTGGATGGATGCTAAATGCGATGGTGTTGTAATGACACCCAGGAACGGCAAAGCGGTTGAAATCAACGCGTTGTGGTATAACGCGGTTTGCAACTGTGCTGAATTCTATCGCGGCAAAGACCCGGTACTATGCGAAAGATTCCAGAACCTGGCGGACAGAATCGCTGAAAGTTTCTGCCGATGCTTCTGGTATCAGCAAGGGCGATACCTTTATGATTACGTGAACGGCGATTACAAAGACGCGAGTGTTCGGCCAAATCAGATTTTCGCGGTATCGCTGCCCTATTCGCCATTGAGCGCCGAACAGCAGAAAGCTGTTGTTTCGTGCGTTGAAGAAAATCTGCTGACGCCTTACGGTCTGCGTACTCTTGCGCCGGGCGACAGTAAATATATCGGTACATACCGCGGAGGGCCGAGCGAACGCGACCGAGCATATCATCAGGGAACAGTTTGGCCTTGGCTGATCGGCGGATTCGTTGAAGCATATCTGAAAGTCAATAATTACAGCAAGCAGAGCAAAAAAATATGTGCTGAAAGATTAAATCCGCTTCTCGATCATTTCGCGAATGGAAGCTGCGTTGGAAGTATAAGCGAAGTGTTTGACGGCGATGAGCCGCACTTGCCCGGAGCGGCATTCGCACAGGCGTGGAGTATAGCGGAAGTCCTGCGAGCGTACCTTATGACACACACATAAGGAAAATAAAAAATGAAAATGAAAAATGAAAAAATGTGGAAGTCGTCCCGCAGGGACTCCAAAATTTTTATTTTTTAGTTTTTATATTTTATTTTTTTACTATTCTTCTTTTTCGACGGCGACGAGATTAATATAGCCGTGCTTTACGCCGCGAAGACTAATCATTTTTTCGCCGAGCGAGTTAATATCGCACGCCATTCCCCTGACCAAAAGCACTTCAAGACAATTATGCCTGTCGATATAAACGTGGATCGATGAAATTGTTTTCACGGGTTTGTCGTGGCCGAGTTTTTTGAAAACGGACGAGATGTGCGCGGTGTGATGATCGTAAACGAGATAAATCGCGCCGATAGCGGGCGTTCTTTTATGTTCGAGTTTTTCCTGTGAGAGATGTTCACGAATTAAATCGCGAATCGCTTCCGAACGGTTTTTGTAACCCTTTTCGGTAATTTCCTTATCAAAGATTTTTAGCAAATCGCTCTCAAGTGAAACGCCGATACGCTCTATTTCGCTCATTTTTTTTCTCCCGTGTCCCCAACTGTCGCGACGGTCGCTATCGTTCCAACAGGAACAACACAGAAAATATAAATTAAAGGTTCATCCGTATTATTAATGATATTATGCTCGGTATTTGGCGGAATATAGGCAAAATTCCCTGCTTCAACCGGAAAAATCTTTTTTTCGATAACTGCCTGCCCGCTGCCGGAAAGGAAAATTAACATTTCCTCCTGCTTGCCGGTGTTGTGCTGGCCGCAGTCGGAACCGGGATTAAGGAACACCCTGCCAGAATGTAAACCTTTTGTTTTTGGAGGTTTAAGCAAAGATTCATATTCTGTACTGCTGGGCAATTCCTGAATTATAGGTTTTAGCGACATAATAGTTACCTCCGAAAAAGTCGACAAATCTTATATTACCCCAAAATATTCAATTTATCAAATTATTTGGAAATTTCTTGACGCAGTAATACTTTTTTCATAATATTATGCGCATAGGTGTTACGATTTTAAATTTTTTATGCGCAAAAGGAAAAAGGCAGTAATGACAAAAGCAGTAAGATTTGTTCTTTTGGCAGCTATGATTTCAATCACCTCAATTTGTTCGGCCATTACTCACCGCAGTTTACAGGCTGTCGATGAGGATGGAGTTTATACAAACTCTGATATTCAAACTTCTGCGAAATTTACTGTTGAGGGAATAATTCTTAACAAGTCAGAAGAAATGGTTGATGCGCAGACATGGCAGATTTTTATTCAGGGTGAAAACGGGGACCATGCTGGAACTGCTGTTTATATGGGTAAATATAATTATCCTACCGGATTACTTTACAGTGATGCGGACTGGGCAGGCGAAGTTGTGAGGGCAAACAATAGATTTCAACCCGGCGACAGAGTTCGCGTTACCGGGCTGACATGGTTTTACAAGGGTAAAACAAATATAAACGAACAACATCAGATTGCCCCTGCTTATAATTTTACGATCGACCTGATAGACCCGGCTGTCGGATTACCAGAACCTGAAGTTATAACATTGGATATGGTTAAAAAGCCAACCGGTGATTTTAATTTTGTTCCTGTCAGTGAATCAGATGCTGCTACACATCATGGCTGCGAATGGTATCAGGGAGTGCTAGTTCGTATTAACGATGTAAATATATCCGGCACATGGGGACTCAATGGAACAATGACAATGAAAGATTCCGCCGGCAGAACATTTCCGCTTCAACTCGGATTCGGTTCAGGATTTGCCAAATATCCTGCTCCAACTGGCCAGATTGATGTGATTGGAATTTTTGATCAGGAATCTCCCGCCAATAATCCCACAATAGGTTATCGAATATGGGTAATGAATTATGATGGAAACGGAAGCGTATTGACCGATGGCTGCGGCCTGAACGGTTATCACGCAGGCGATATTAATAAGGATTGTGAAGTTAATTTTGCTGACTTCGCGGAAATGGCGGCAAATTGGCTGAAATGTTCAAACTTATCATACAATGAATGTACGAATCCATAAAAATTTGCAGGGGTTTTCGCTAGTAGAACTGCTTGTTGTAATATCAATTATAGCAATTCTGCTGGCGATAATGATACCATCGCTGACCAAAGCAAGGCTTCATGCAAGAGTGCTTGTAGTCAACCATGAGTTGAACCAGATAGGTCTTGCGCTGGAAATGTATGAAATGAGCAATAAAGATTGGCCGCCGGTAAGACCTGACTGCGGAATTGGTGCGGAGCATTTGTATTCACTGCCCCCGGAACTCATCAAGGGAGGTTATCTGCCGGGGCACAAAGACGGCATAGTTCTTGCCAATGATATAGAAGATAAATTTTACAAAAAGCACGCATACAGGTATTTGGCTGTCGGCCAGACTCTTAATATGTATGGCAAAGCCACATCCTTAAAAATGAATTTGCGAATTCCTGCTTTGTTCCCATCAAATGTCCAAAGCGAGTTAATAGACTGCAACGATAGAAAAACTTCGCCCATAAAATGGGTCGTATTCAGCTTGGGTCCTGATTACGATACAAAAACACTTGGCCGAGGATTCAATTTCACTAATGGTTTTCCAATTGTAGATGATTTCTGGTACAAACCACAGGCAAAAAAAGGCATCCTTACAAGAATAAAAACACGTAAAGACCAACATTACGGCACGTTTCAGAAAAGCAAATAGCAACCAAAAAAGCAATAACCAAAATCCAACATCCAGTTAATGACCCAATAACCGTCAATCAACCAAGGTTAGTTAATAAGAGCGGAAATATTTTACCGCACATAGCAGCATAACAGTATAGATTCCCCAAAGGGGGTTTACGCTAACACTCCAACCGCCTGCGCGGGAATGACAGTAATGGTTTATCGCTCATTTAATTCAATTTAATATAATAGGCAAAAACCTTATTGTTTTTATAAATTCTTAGTGTATATTTTGCACAGTAATAGATTAACTCTTTAAGGATGAAAATTATGATTCAAGACCCGCATACTATTCTTGGCGTACACGTAACCGATAGAGTAAAACACGTTGTCGGCGGCGGCGGAGTTCAGCCTATTTTGACCGAATACGGCTGCTATATTAAAACGCGTCTGGGTCTGCACGAAGCTGGGAAGGATTTTTGCTCACCGAACGGTTTGCTTATTCTTGAACTGGTCGGCGATGCAAAAAAATGCGGCGAACTCGAACAGAAACTTTCTGCCATCGAAGGCGTTAGCGTACAAAAAATGGTTTTCACGCACGATTAAAGTGCTAATGGATTAGTGATAAAATTTATTTTTAGTCATAGGTAAAAATCATTAATCCGAAAGAGATCAATAAACTTTTAGAAAAGGTAAAGAGCGGCGAGGTCTCCGTCGATGAGGCACAAACCGAACTGCTGCAATATTCCTTTGAAGACCTTAGTTTCTCGCGTACCCACCAGAATATGATCCATAGCGGAATGCCGGATGTGATCTTCTGCCCCGGCAAAACCACTGAACAAATCATTTCCGCATTTTTAAATATCGCTGAAAAAGGAAACAATGTCCTTGCGACAAGAGCTGATGAGAAAATTTTCGATGCTCTTATACGAACAGGTCGGCTGCCGAGGTTGAAATTCGATAAGATCGCCCGAACAATTATTCTTGAACAGAAAACATTCGAGCACTCCGTGAGTCTTCTTCCAATAATAACAGGCGGAGCCGCCGATTTACCCGTAGCAAGCGAAGCGAGAGCAACCGCGGAAATTATGGGCCATAACGCTGAAATAATCAGCGATGTCGGTAAAACAGGAATGTATAAATTGGTAACGCAGCTTAAGAAACTTCGCGAAGCTAATGTTATTATCGTGGTCGCAGGTATGGAAGGTTCGTTGCCAAGTGTTGTTGCGGGGCTTGTCGATTGCCCTGTGATAGCTGTGCCGACAAGCGTTGGTTCAGGCGCAAGTTTTCAAGGTATCGCACCGCTTTTGACAATGCTGAACAGTTGTTCGCCCGGTGTCAGTGTTGTAAATATCGATAATGGCTATGCGGCGGCGGTTTGCGCGGTGATGATAAACAAAAAATTGGAAACTGCGAAAGTAGAATCCGTTTTATCGAGCCATTTCTAACTACAAATTAGTAATTCCAACTGACAAGAAGCAATAAAATGTTTTTACGTTAATCGGTTTCGGTTGCGATGCTCGTTACGTTTAACGTGATGCGTTTTACGATACGAGCGTAACCCCTTCCGATTAACGACAAAAACAATTACCTGATGTTATCATTTTATTATTTGAGACTTTTAACAAAGTGTCAAAAAGTTACAGATCAAAATCTTCGACTTGCATAGTTCCGAAGTCGATTATGCCGAGATTTCCTTTTCCGCAGACCCAATCTGTGGCTTCGCCGGGATTTACGATCAGCGTCTTGCCGACCGTGCGAACATCCCTGAAATGCGTATGGCCATAGATGATAATATCGTACTTCTGACTTGCGACGATGTCGTCGAGCAGGCTTGGTTTGTGGGTCATAAAGATTTTTTTGCCGCCGACTTCGCCGGTATACGGGTCTTGATGAATCTCGCCGCCAAAACCCTCGATTATGCTCTTAAGAACGAACTTTTCGCCGTCATTATTGCCATATACTGCTATTAATTTAGCTTTTTTTAGCTCTTGAAATGCTTTGGCGGTATATTGTGAGACTATGTCGCCGGCGTGGAAGATGAAATCAACCTGCTGATCATTGAAAATCTCAACCGCTTTCAAAACGTTGATATGATGGTCGTGCGTATCGCTGATAATACCAATTTTCATTCCTGTATCCTTTGCTAATTTTCATATTATAATTTGTTGTCGAACAAAGGTCAAATATGTATAATGTGCCGAAATTTTAGTTAATCCCAAATTGAAAGGTTAAACGAAAATGGCAAGTGCTCCCAAAGCAAACGCGATTGTAAGTCAATCCGGCGGCCCAACCGGCGTTATCAACGCATCGCTGGTAGGCGTAATCGAAGAAGCAAAGAAACATCCTGAAATTCAAAATCTTTACGGTGCTATTCATGCGGTAAGCGGTATTGTTAAGGAGAATTTCGTAGATTTGATGAAAGTTTCCAAAGACGAACTGGAAGTTACAGCCGTAAGTCCTTCATCTGCATTGGGTTCCAGCAGAGATAAACCAGACGCTGCATATTGTCAAAAAATTCTGGATGTATTCAAGAAACGCGACATCCGTTACTTTTTCTATATCGGCGGAAACGATTCTGCGAACACCTGCCACATCATTAATAATATGGCAATTGAAGCAAAATATGAATTGAGAGCATATCATGTTCCCAAAACTATCGATAATGACCTGCTCGTTACAGACCATTGCCCAGGATTTGGTACAGCGGCGAAATTTGTATCTTGTGCTCTTATGGGCGATGATTTGGATAACAGAGCTTTGCCGGGCATTAAAATCGACGTAATTATGGGTAGACACGCCGGCTTTTTAACAGCGGCAGCGGCTTTGGGCAAGCAAAGAGATGATGACGGCCCACATCTTATTTATATGCCTGAAAGACCTGTTACAATGGACAAATTCCTTGCAGATATCGATGCCGTTTACACGAAACTGGGCCGCTGCGTTATCGCGGTAAGCGAAGGTATGAGCGATGTTGACCACAAGACGTGGGCGGAAAAGATTACCGAAACAAACGAACGTGATTCACACGGCAACGTTCAGCTTTCAGGAACCGGCGCTTTAGCGGACTTCCTAGCATCACAGGTTAAAGGGAAATTGAAAATCAAACGTGTTCGCGCTGATACTTTCGGTTATCTGCAGAGAAGTTTTGCAGGTTTGCAGTCGCCAGTTGACGCAAGCGAAGCAAGATGGTGCGGCAGACAGGCTGTTCAATATGCAATGACAGAACTTAACGGTTCAGTGGCTATGAAACGCATCGGCAGCGGCAAAGATTACAAAATCGAACTTTTCAGGACAGAACTTAAAAATGTCGCTGAAAAGACGAAATCGCTCGCTGACGAATATATCAATAAAGACGGCAACGGCATAACACAAGCATTTGTGGATTATGCACTTCCTTTGACAGGCGGTCTGCCAAAAACTGAATACTTAGGCAATAGACCTAAAATTTAAGCGAACTTTACTGACTTGGTGCAGTATTCATTAAATGTATTCACAGAAAGGAAAAGTAAAAGATGAAATATGCTAAAAGAATACTGATTATCTCTCTTATATTGATGATCGGTATGACCGCTGCTTACGCAGGCGACAAAAAATGCAAAGCTGACAAGAAATGTCAATCTTTGAAGGCCTGCAAAGATGTCAACGACAGCAACGCGGTAAAAAAATGTTCAGGGGATTGTAAGAATAAGTGCGCCAACAAAGAGAAATGTATAAAAGAAAAATGCGGCAAAAAGTGCTGTATGAAAAAATGTGATCCTAATGACCCGAACGCACCAAAGTGCGTAAAAGGCAAAAAACACGGCTGCAAAGGTAAATGCGGTAAAGCCGCTGATCCTAATGCGGTAAAGAAAGAAGTCAAAGCGGCAGATCCAAATGATCCGAACGCTTTAAAATGCAAATCCAAGATTTGCATTGCCGCAGAGAAAAGATTGGCAAACGCTGAAAAAGAGAGTCTAAATAGAAAATAAAGTATCTTTTTTAAATTCCAAGGCTGTATTCGAAATTTCGTTTACAGCCATTTTTTTTGCCTTCATTCAGCTTACGTGGTATTATCTTTCACTTATGTTTTCAGAAATAATCAATTTATTTCCGCAGGATTTCAGCAAAATACAATGGCTGATGTTGTGTGTATGCGCGTTTCTAGTGGGGCTGAACAAAACGGCATTGCCGGGAGTGGGCATAATAGTTGTTCCGCTGATGGCGACTTTTTTTCTTGCTCGCGCTTCGACCGGATTGCTGCTGCCGATACTTGCGCTTGCCGATTTATTCGCGGTGGCATATTATCATCGCCACGCAAACTGGCGAATAATTATGAAACTTCTTCCGGCGGCGATTCTTGGCATCGCGGCGGGTTCTTTCATTATCAGAAGAATCGATGACGAAACTTTAAGGCCTATCATCGGCATCATTGTTCTTGTTATGCTCGCTTTGAACTATCTTCGTGAAAAACATCTGAAACAGGATTTTTCCGACAGCAGAATGTTTGCCATTTCAATGGGTTTTATCGCGGGCATTACAACACAGCTTGCCAACGCGGCGGGACCTGTGATGGCGATTTATCTGCTTGCGATGAATCTGCCTAAATTTGAATTCATCGGAACAGGCGCATGGTATTTTTTGATCTTAAATTGGCTGAAAATGGGAATCTTCGCAACTGAAGGAAGAATAACAACTCAAATAATCGCCGCTGACATAGCAATGCTGCCTTTTATCGCAGCCGGTGCGATATTTGGAATTTATATCCTCAAAAAAGTCCCTCAAAAATGGTTCAATATCATTGTTTTGGTTTTAGCTGCGGCAGCGGCAATAAAATTATTATTTTAAGAATTTAGTCCTATAACTAAAACACCAAATCGCTTCAACACACAGCAATACGACTTAAAGATACAATTTCTGGATTGGCAAACAAAATAGGCCGAAAAAAGGATTGTATATTTTGTAAGGGATATGATGAAAAATCTCAAAACATCTTTAGGCCGAAAAGTAGCCTTATGCATAGGAGCAACATTTGCTTTTATGCTGGTAATCCTTCTGTTTACTTCAAAAACTATTATGCTTGCCGGCTTTAGCAAACTTGAGGAACAAGATGTTGAAACAAATATTACACGATTTGAAAACGGCATTGAAAGAGAGCTGGATAATTTAGCAACAACCTGCGGCGACTGGGCGCCCTGGGACGATGCTCGCGATTTTATGACCGGCAAAAATCCGAACTTTCCAGAAACAGATTTACAGGTTGAGACATTATCAAATTTAAAAATTAATTTTATGATGTTTATAGACCTCAAAGGAAATTTACATCATATCTCAACTATTGATTACTTAAATAAAACAGAAGCATCACCGCTTGAAGAAATGACAAAATTAATTCTTTCTAAAAAAGAATTAATTAATTTACAAGAACCTGACGAGAGCAAAACGGGCCTTTTGATTCTATCTGATTTTGCAATATTAGTAGCAGCACAGCCAATATCAAACAATAGTTCTGAAAAGCCTATTTGCGGTACATTAGTTATAGGCAGATATTTAGATTGTAACGTTCTTGATAATTTACGCAAACAAACTTGTCTTGATATTCAATTAACCAAGCAGCGTGATGAAGTTTTAAAGGATGGCAAACATTTACAAGTTATTAATAAAGATTCTATTACAGGCTATACAAATATTTATAATATCGGGAGAGATAAATATATCACATTCCAGATAAATATGCTGCGAAAGATATATAATTACGGTAAAGGTTTGGTTAACTATTTTATGGTTATCACATTCGTTACCGCAGTTACAATTTTAATCGTGCTCCTGCTTACTTTACGAAAAACAATATTTAAACCTCTTAACGCCTTAACAACTCATCTCAATGAAATCGATAAAGATTTTAATATCACGACTCAACTTTGCACAGACCGCAATGATGAAATAGGCAGCCTTGCGCGTTCATTTGAGTTGGTCTTGACACATTTAAAGAATCATATTAAGGAACTTGGTGAAAAACAGACCATAACCAACAACCTTAATCAAGAGTTAACGAAAACGACCGAAAAACTTCAGGAAGCAAACACAGAGTTGAAGAGTTTCGTTTATGTCGCATCTCACGACTTACGCGAGCCATTGAGGAAAATCAGCGTATTTGCTGAAATGCTTAAAACTTCGCTTGGTAATAAAATCGAAGGATCGGATATTGAGAATTTACATTATATGGTTGACGGCGCAGAGAGAATGAAAAAAATGATCGAGGGCCTGCTTGTTTATTCAAGAGTAAGCTCACAGCCGCATCCTTTGCAAAAAGTAGATTTGAATGAAATAATAGATCAAATTTGCAAATTTGAATTGGCGGTTCTTATCGAAGAGAAAAATGTTTCGATCAGGAAATTGCAGCATTTGCCGACCGTTGTCGCGGACGCATCGCAAATGACACAGCTTTTGCAGAATTTGATCGCCAACGGAATAAAGTATCAGAAGAAAGATAATAAGCCTCAAATTACAATTTCATACAGACACTCGCCAGACGGTATGGTTCGAATCGACGTAGCGGATAACGGCATCGGAATAAAACCAGAATATCATAGTGCGGTGTTCACAATGTTCAAACGCGTACATTCCAGGGAATACGAAGGCACAGGAATCGGCCTTTCAGTTTGTAAGAAAATTGTGGAAAGGCATAAAGGAAAAATAGGGGTAGAATCACAGCCGGACGAAGGTTCTACGTTCTGGTTTACTATAAAAGAAGTGCCGTCGCAGGTTGCCGCAACCGAACCGGTTATGTAAATTATAATTCCGGCAGTTCCTGTAAAAGCTCAAGAATTTCTTCTCTTTTGGGAAGTGATTCTTGTCCGCCGAATTTTGAACAGGCAAGCGCACCTGCTGCCGATGCGAATTTCACAGCTTTTTTGATATCACTTTCAACCGCACAGCAAGCCGCGAAAGCGCCATCGAAAGCATCTCCACAGGCGGTATGGTCA
>MHYA01000081.1:65239-75721 GCA_001825675.1 Planctomycetes bacterium GWF2_42_9
CTGTTCCGTTTTTATCAACCATCAGGGCTCCGCGTCTGCCGAGTTTTATAACAGCACAACCGATTCCTCTGGCGATCAAATCCGACCCGATAAGTTTAGCGGTATGAATATTGTGATTTTGCGAGGTAATCAGCTCCACCGCTTCGATAAAATTAGGAACAATTATATCCGCTGTATAGTAATCCAACGGCAAATGGCCGCTTTGGGTTTGGAACTGTTCGCTGGAAAGAGCCGGGTCGAGTATTACTTTGGCGTGCGATAGTTTACCTGCCCGAATGGCGCTGATAACAAATTCAGTCGGCAACTGGCCGTTAATCATACAGACATCGGCAGTTGAAATAACTCGTTCAAATTCGGTCGAGTTTATATCCGAACCTGTAATCGCTTTGTTTGCGCCTTCTGAAATAATAGTACGATTAGTACCTGCACTATTTACAAACGAAACGCTTACGCCGGTATTCTTTGCTTCCGCTTGGAAGACAAAATCACAATTAATTCCATATTCAGCGAGATTATCCCTTATCATTTCACTGAATTCATCTTTACCAACTTTACCTACAAGGTAAACTTCACAATCACAAAGAGCAGCCTGAACCGCCTGATTGAGTCCACTGCCTGCGGGAGTGTATGAAAAGCTGCTACCTGCAACGGGCTGCGAAGTTTCGGGGAATTGTTCGCAACGCATTGCCATATCAACATAAATATTGCCAAATACAACAACTTTAGGCTTTGCTCTTGCCATAATTTACCTCACAAATAAGACCATCATAAAATACAAAGTATTCCCATCTTTTGCAATACAGTTATTTCCCACAAAAGAATTTGACTTGATTCGACCATTTAGATACACTTGTCGTATTATTCAAAGGCAACTTTTTTACTATCTACTGTACTTACTTTATCTGGATAATATTTATGGACAAAAAAGAAAATTGCGGTCTTTTTGGTATTTTCGGAGACCCGGACGCTGCTGAAAAGACATTTTACGCTTTACATAGCCTTCAACATCGTGGGCAGGAATCGGCCGGTATGGCTACAAGCAACGGCCAGGTGATTAACCTGCACGTTGGAATGGGGCATACAAGCCGGGTTTTTAGAAGCGGAAAAGATGTTCTGACGGCGCTCAAAAATCCGATCGCCATCGGTCATGTTCGTTATTCAACCAGCGGCTCACGTAATCTAGCTAACGCACAGCCGCTTTTGAGCGAATATTCACGCGGCCAGGTTGCAGTCGCCCACAATGGAAATTTAATTAACGCATCACTACTCCGTGATGAGTACGAAGCGTACGGCAACATCTTCAAAAGCACAAACGACACAGAAATCATAATTCATCTTTTAGCAAAACCGTCGCACGTTTCCAAACCTGACCCGCTGGGCCACGTTTTAGGTCATCTGCAGGGAGCTTTTTCTCTGCTGTTTTTATTTCCAGACAGAATCGAAGCGGCTCGCGACGCATACGGTATAAGACCGCTTGCCATAGGTAAAACTAAAAACGGATGTTACTGCTTCGCTAGCGAAACGTGCGCGTTCGATACGATCGATGCCGAATATATCCGCGAAGTTCAGCCGGGCGAAATTGTTACACTCGATAAAGACGGCCTGCACAGCAGATTTTTCGTCAAACCCGGCAACATTACTCCCGCCCACTGCATTTTTGAGCATATCTATTTCGCCAAGCAGAGCAGTTATATCTTCGGCGAAAATGTTCACGAAGTACGCAGAAAGTGCGGCGAACAACTCGCGAAAGAACATCCTGTCGATGCTGATGTTGTAATTCCGGTTCCCGATTCAGGGACATCAGCGGCGATCGGTTACAGTGATCAAAGCAAAATCCGGTTCGATATGGGTTTTGTGCGAAGCCATTATGTCGGCAGAACATTCATCGCACCAAGTCAGGACACGCGAGACTTGGCGGTCAAACTTAAACTTTCTGTCGTTAAGGAAATCGTAAAAGGCAAACGCGTGGTAGTTGTCGATGATTCGATCGTTCGCGGAACGACTACAAAAGGCAAGATAAACGCATTGCGAAATGCCGGTGCAAAGGAAATACATATGCGGGTGAGCTGCCCGCCTGTTTTACACCCCTGCTTCTACGGCGTCGATTTCCCGACAAAAGAAGAATTGGTAGCTAACAATAAAACCCTTGATCAAATCAGAGATTATCTCGAAGTAGATACGTTAGGATATATATCATTGGATGGAATGCTAAGCTGCACATCGCTGCCGAAAAATCATTTTTGCTCGGCCTGCTGGAGCGGTAAATATCCCGTTCCTGTAACGACAGTGGTTGGCAAATTTATGAATGAGCGCTACCAGATGCATCTCTTTGATGATGAACCTGTACAATTATAATCACCGTAATTTTTATAATGGACTATAATGACTGAATACTTGACTTATGCAAAATCAGGCGTTGACATCGACGCAAATGACGTGATGGTCGATAGGATTCGCACATCGGTACAAAGCACGTACGGCCCCCGCGTAATAGATATTCACGGCGGATTTGCCGGCTTGTTCAGACTCGATTACTCCGAAAAACTTTTCAAGAAGAATTATAAGAATCCTATACTCGCCGCCTGCACAGATGGCGTAGGCACGAAAATTCTCGTCGCGCGCGATATGAATAAATTCGATACTATCGGTTACGATCTTGTCGCGATGAATGTTAATGATATGCTCGTAATGGGCGCAGAACCGCTTTTCTTCCTCGATTATCTTGGTGTTAATAAACTTGAACCATTAAAAATCGCTGAACTTGTCGAGAGTATCTCGGCGGCGTGCAGAATGGCAAATTGCGCTCTCATTGGCGGAGAGACCGCTGAAATGCCGGATATATATAAGAAAGACGATTACGATATGGCAGGTTTTGCTGTCGGCGTAGGCGAAAAAAATAAGATCATCAACGGCTCCGGCGTAAAAGCTGGCGATACGATTCTCGGCCTGGCTTCAAGCGGGTTGCACAGCAACGGTTATGCTCTTGCAAGAAATATCTGCTTTAAAAAAATGAAACTTAAAGTGGATGATGTTATAAAAGAGTTCGGAAACAGAACTATCGGCGAAGCGCTTTTGGCTCCAACCAAAATTTATGTTCGCCCGATTATGAAACTGCTTTCACAATATAGATCGAAAAAGGTCATTCACGCGATGGCTCACATCACTGGCGGCGGACTGCCCGGCAATGTTCCGCGAGTTCTGCCGAAAGGATGCGACGCGGTGCTCGAAAAATCATCGTGGAAGAAAGAACCGATTTTCGATTTCCTTCAGAAAAACGGGCCGGTCGAAGAAGAAGAAATGTTCCGCGTATTCAATATGGGTATAGGTTATGTTCTGATTGTCGCTCCCGACTTCGCGTCTTCAGTCGCGAAAAAATTACGTGCATTCGGAGAAACAGTTTATAAAATCGGTACGATAAAACGCGGAAGCGGAAACGTAATCATAAAATAAAATTAAAGTTTAAAAATTAAAAATAAAAAATTTTGAATCCCTTCGGGATAAACTTTTAAATTTTCAGTTTTGGTTTTTTGATTTTAACTTTTAAGCCTTCTTTTTTATGTGTGGAAAATGTTTAAAACAAAAAGGCCGCTGCTAGTTGTTTTTTTTCTAGCCGCATTGTTGCTATATACGGCCTTTGCTGTTCTGCTTTTTTATCCGCATCATCAAAGCCTGGTTTCCTATAAACGTCTTTTTCCGCTAGAAGCAATTATCGCTTCGGCAGGAGTTTTTATTCTTTGCCGCAGATGGGTGCTTTCATTTTTTGCATCGCTGATAGGCGGCGCGGTTTACGGCTTTGGTACTTACGCAACTTCATTTTTGTGCTTTCATCCCTTGGCCGGCGTTGTATATGCTTTGATCCCGTGGACTTTCATCCCCGCCGTTTTCTTTTACCGCTTGACAAACCTTGACAAGCTGAATAAGAAAATTATTTCAGCTCTGCTTGTTTTTCTTTCTATTATTTTTATTTTCGCGGCCTTTCAATTCTTTGTCAAAAATTATTTCTATCCGATACCTGTTCAAACAAATCTTCAGTTGCGTGCTCTTCTTGGCATCATTGCCCCAACTGGCGTAAAGCAGGATATTTTCGCGCCGGGTTTTTATCACGTCTGTATCGCGGGCTTGATTATGGGTTTAGGTGTTTTGATAGAGACACGAAGAATAGGCGTAATATTTTTATTCCTCATAACTTCATTAGCCGCGTTTTATAAACCGATTCTTAATGTCCCGCCTGTAATATGGGAATCTATTCCTGTTTTGATCTGTTCGGTGATAATCGCGACAGGTCTGGAAACTATTGTTCTGGCCGGCGCAGGTGATGGACGATGGCTGCTAACTACTGTTGCGATTTTACTTACGTTAAGCATTATTAATATTTTTATTACGGATCATCATACAATAATTCCGCTTTCAGCAGGATTGTTCGGCATGGGTATTGCATCTGTACTTAGCATTTATTTTATCGCAGAATCGAACCGCTCGTGGCATCTTGCAAGAAAGTTTATTTTATATGCGCCGGCAATGATTGATGTTATCGTAAGCACAAAGCAAAATATAGATATGATATTTTAGTATGCGCAAAAAAACGGCGGGACATCGGAGTGAAATCCCGCCTTTTGTTTTATGGCTCTTTCTTTTTTGCGTTTTAGCCCTTTTGCCTGCTTACCTGATTAACCATCTGACATGTTTATGTTTCGAGATGAGTAACAGGTCTTTGGCTAAACTTGACTCTTATCGAGCCTTCGAGCCATTTTAGTTTTATTTAATTTTATCTTGCTATTAAAAGCCTAATAAAAAAATCGGCTAAATGGCATTAAATTATTGAACTTTTTTTAATATATTTTTAAAATTTTTACTATCAGCAAAATTCAGTAAGATTTACAAATTAATATCGGCCTTATGAATTAAAGGATATAAAGTATGCAAAATTTTACGTTTCAAAATCCGGTTAAAATTGTTTTCGGGAAAAATTCAATTTCGCAATTAGATCAGCTTATTGAGCCGAAAGCACGCGTTTTATTAACTTACGGCGGCGGTTCAATTAAGAGAAATGGTGTTTATAAACAAGTAAAGACGGCTTTAAAAAAACGCAAAGTTTTTGAATTCGGCGGAATCGAGCCGAATCCTTCTTTTGAAACTTTGAGCAAAGCGGTCGAACTTGGCAGAAAAGAAAAAATAGATTTTATACTCGCTGTCGGCGGAGGCTCTGTTATGGATGGCTCAAAATTTATCGCTGCCGCAATTCCATTCAAAGGCAAGAACACCTGGCAAATTATTACAAGCCAAGGCGCCGCTGTTAAATCGGCGATACCATTGGGAACAATCGTTACACTGCCAGCGACAGGTTCGGAAATGAATACTTATGGCGTAATCTCACGAAAAAGCACAAAAGAAAAACTCGCGTTCGGTTCGCCTCTCTGCTATCCGAAATTTTCCATACTCGATCCGCTGACAACATACTCGCTGGACAAAAAACAACTCCGCAATGGAATAGTTGACACTTTCGTTCACGTATGCGAACAATATGCAACGAAAAATTCAAAAGCTCCTTTGCAGGATGGATTTGCTGAATCAATTTATAAAACGCTTATCGATATTGCACCTGCGGTAATGAGCGGCAAAAAAGATTATGATGCGCGGGCAAATTTTATGTGGTGCGCGACAATGGCACTCAACGGCTTGATTTGTCAGGGTGTTTTACAGGATTGGAGTACACATACGATCGGCCACGAGATGACGGCGTTCTTTGGTTTGGCTCACGCGGAAACGCTGGCGATCATTTTGCCTGCGGTTTGGAAATTTGAATTGAATAAAAAAGCTGATAAACTCGCGATGCTCGCTGAAAATGTTTTTGGCATAAATAAAGGCACAAAAAAACAAAAAGCTGAAGCTGCGATAAAACATACGGTTAAATTTTTCAATTCGGTTGGTATGCCTACATCGCTGGCAAGTTATAATTTGAAACCTGCTGATTGCGAAGTGATCGTCAAACGCGCAGCGGAACAAGGCTGGCAAATCGGTGAAAACTTAGATATTAATGCAAATACTCTGCGGAAAATTTTCGCGTTGGCCAAATAATTGGATGAGGGAGGGTTTAGAGAGGAGGGCACTAAACCCTTGATTCCCAACATCCAATGTTATTACATATTTTTGTAACGCGGGCCGCCGCTGCCTTCGGGAACTGCCCAGCGAATATTATCGAACGGACATTTCCGCTGACACGTCTTGCAGTGCAGACAATTCGACGGATTAGCTGGCTTGACTTCATCCTGCACAGTTTCATAGACACCAGCCGGGCAGAAAGTGATGCAAGGCGCGTTAAAATTCGGCATACACTTCTGCATACAAATATTTCTGTTAATTATCGAAAGATGGCTTGGCTGCTCTTCACGATGCTGCGTGGCGGCCATTGCCGTGAATGTATCCTTATCATAATTTTTCGCGGGCTTATATTTATATTCGCGGGCGGACATAATATGATAATCTTCTTCCACCTCGAAGAATGGTCCCTTTTGCCCCAACACCGAAAGCGGCATACCGAACAATGGCCCAAGTTTGGCGACGTTTTGCCTGAACCGCGACGCAAGTTTCATTTCATCTATAACACCCATCGAATTCAGCAGCTCTGTATACTTCGAAGCTGACGCGATTAAGTTCGTCGCGCTTTGTGCGATTGCTTTGCCCGCCGCGATACCAGATTTTATCGCATTGTGCAGACCTTTTATTTTTATCATATTCACAAGGCCCGCCGAATCGCCGAGAACTAAAACATTGCTGCGTCCAATTGCGTTTGTCTGCGGCGCACGAGGCAGAGCAAAGTATCCGCCTTCGGGAATCATTTTCGCACCTGCTTCAACAATCGTTCCGCCTTCGATGAATTTTTTCACAAAGCTATGATTTTTAAAATTCGTCAGAGCATCTTGCGGATTGAAATCACAATATTTCCAATCAAGCCCGACAATCATACCGACACCGATATGATTTTGACTTACGGGATGCATCGTTCCGCCGCCAAACATCGCAGGCCCAAGCACAGGCGTCCAAAGCGGATAGCCCATCGCGTGCACAACTCTGCCGTTTGTAAATTTCGCAAATTGCTCGTCGCTAACACGGATCAATTCCTTCACGCCGACCGAAAATAATTGTTTGCCGCGTCTTTCGAGTGATGCTTTCTTAATAAATTTTTCAGTTACTAATCCGTCGCAGCCTTCGGCAAGAATAATTGCATCAGCGTTTATAATTTCGCCCGCGACAAAATTGGGCTGCTTGTTTCCGTGTTTATCGATTCCCTGATCGACAAGTTTGATTCCTGTCGCAGCATTTTTCGTTGAATCATAAATTATATCTTCCGCCGCAAAACCGTAAATAACTTCAATGCCCATCTCGCGTGCGATTGCAGAAAGCCATTTTGTCAATTTGCTTATCGAAATTATATAATCGCTGTTGTGCTTCATCTGGCCGAAATTAATTTTGAACATCGAAGCGAGTTTCAGCATTGGATGAATATTGAATGCTAATTTGCTGCCCGCGAAAAACATCACGTTATCTTTTTCGACTTTGTAAGCGAAAATTTCTTTTGCCTGCTCACTGTTTTTCCAGCCCGGTTTAATTCCGTCAAGCAGCATATCAAGAGCGGCAGGTTCGACAGTCGCGCCGGATAAATTATGGTTGCCCGGCTCGGCAGCTTTATCAATTACGCAAATTTCCATCTGCGGCTGAATATTTTTGAGCGTTATCGCAGCCGACAAACCGGCAGGCCCAGCTCCAACAATTAATATTTGTGTCTTGTTCATATTACGCCAAAGCCTCGATAATTTGCGGAACGATTTTTTCGATAGTTCCAATTATATAATAATCACAGTGTTTGAAAATTGGCGCATTCGGGTCGCTGTTGACTGCGACAATAATATCGCTGTTCGCAACGCCGATCATGTGCTGAATCGCGCCGGAAATTCCGAGAGCGACATAAAGTTTCGGCCCGATCGATGTGCCCGTTTGGCCGACCTGGTGAATGCGGTCGATGAAGCCCTGCTCAACCGCCGCTCTCGATGCGCCCTTCTCAACGCTTACCTGCAATTTATTTTTCAGCGCAGTTATAAGGCTGCTTAAAAGCGATTCGTAATTATCTCTGCTTTGCATTCCTTTGCCGCCGCTGACAACAACTTCGGCACCGAGATTTACTTTGCCTTTGCCTTTTTCAGTTTTGATAATATTAAGACTAATATCCGCATCACTGATTTGTGCGATTTCTTTGATAACTTTTCCAGTTCTTTTCGCATCGGCAGGTAATCGCTTCATAACGCCCGGCCGAGCGGTCGCCATCTGGCAGCGCGAATCTTTTGTGGAAATAGTCGCCATAACATTTCCGCCAAGAGCGGGACGAGTCTGCATCAAAACAGCGATCTGATTTTTTCTGCTGCTGTCTCTGATATCAAGCGCTGTGCAATCGGCGGTGAGTCCGCAGCCTACCCTATATGCAATCATCGGAGCCATAATTCTGCCTTGAGGCGTAGCGGCATAAAGAACAATCTGCGGCCAGTATTTTGTTATCGTATCGGCAAAAACTTTTCGATATGTAATCGGATCAAATTTCTCAAGCAGCGGATGCTCAATCGCATAAACAAAATCCGCGCCAGCTTCAATCAATTCCTGCGTCTCAATTTTCTTGCCCGCTATTACAACACCAACCTGGGTTTGAAGCGAGTCAGCCAAATGACGTGCTTTGCCGATCAACTCAAATGTAGCGGGATGAATTTTTTCTTCATCTGTTTCTGCCGCAACCCAAACTTGTCCTTTATATACAGGCTCGACTGCCCGTAAACCAGCGAGCATATCATCCAGTGCTTTTTTATGAAAATGCTCGGCTGCCGAGAGAAGAATTTTTTCTTTAACTTCTTCCGTGATTTCCTCGAGACTTTTTATTCCGAGTTTTTCCAGGACATCAGAAAGAATTTTATAATCTTCGCTTTCCTTTTTAGTGCCTTCAAAATTTCTATCGAAATTTTTTCGCTGCGAAGGAAGTACATAACCATTGTCGTCAGATTTTCCGTCTTGTTTTTCTTTGCCGAAATTTTGTACAATAGTTTTTACAAGTTCATCAGCATTTTTCATTTCCTGGCATTTTCTAGTCGTCTTGCCGGGCGGGAAAACTGAAATCACTCTAGTCTTAGAACCTGCGATTCCAATATGCGTCGCATTTATATCGTTTGCGCCCCACTGCACTAATTTAAATTTGCTCGCCATTCGCGTTCCTTCGAATGTCGCGAACAACGGATATTCATATTTCGCAACGGTGATAACCGCGGGAGTTTTTTTTGTGCTGATTACCTGACTGCCGCCGCTGATTATCCCAGTAAATTCGAAATTTCCATTTTTATATTCGACATTCGTTACGTAAGGCAGACAAGGCATATTTAATTCTTCAGCGATTTGAGCCGGGACCTGCGCCGTATCGCCGTCAACCGACTGCATTCCGCAAACAACATAATAATCATTCGAACCGCCAAGCATTTCACCGGCGATTTTTTTGATAGCAAACGCAAGCGGATTTGCCGTCGCCCATGTATCCGCGCCGCCAAGCGCCTTATCAGTCAGCAGTACCGCACTATCGCAGCATCTGGCAAGACAGTATTTCAAGACATCTTCAGCCGCGGGCGGCCCCATCGTCAGCGCGATGACCCTGCCCGGCTTTTGGCTCAACTGGTTCATACGGTTGGATATCGCGAGAGCCTGTGTATCAAGTTCATTGATAACACTTGCCAGTCGCGAACGGATCAGAGTGCCGGTCTCCAGATTAAAGGCGTTGTCGGTAATCTGCGTTATATCGGGAACCTGTTTTACTAATACTATATAATCGCTCATATCTCTTTCACTTAATGCTCTTACATTGTCTACTATACGAGAGAAAATAAATACAAGACAGATAATTTTTTTTTGGCACTATCCTGCTAATATCATTTTTCATTGCTAAAATTTCATAAATTTGCAGTAATCTGCTGTTTTGTACCCTAATCTTATTGAAAAAACACCATTTCGCACTTATTTCTTGAACCGCGAGCATAAAACTTGTTTAATACCCGTGGAATTGTGGAATTGGAAAGAAACTGTAACTCTATTTAAGGGTAAAAAATGGCAGATTTAAAAGCATTAAGCGAAGCAGTAATTAAAGGCGACCAGAACAAAGCTCTGGAAATCACAAAGGCAGCTATCAGCGAAGGTATGCCGCCGGCCAAAATCCTCAACGATGGCCTTATCGCCGGTATGAACGTTATCGGCGTTCGTTTCAAAAACAACGAAGTTTACATTCCTGAAGTTTTGATTGCCGCGCGTGCAATGAAAACCGCTATGGAAGTTCTCGAACCGAAACTCGTCGAAGCAGGCGTTAAGCCATTGGCAAAGGCCGCGATCGGCACAGTTCAGGGCGATTTACACGATATCGGCAAGAATCTTGTCGTTATGATGTTAAAAGGCGCAGGCTTTGACGTT
>MHYA01000081.1:75762-90153 GCA_001825675.1 Planctomycetes bacterium GWF2_42_9
TGAGCGCCCTTCTTACCACGACAATGCCAGCAATGGAAAAAACTATCCAGGCTATCAAAGCCGCAGGCTTGAATGTTAAGACGATGATTGGCGGAGCACCTGTTACACAGGCTTACGCAGACAGAATTGGCGCTGACGGTTACGCAGCAGACGCCGCTTCAGCAGTCGATTTAGCAAAATCGCTCATTTAATAATAACGATTAGCAAATTTAGAAACCTAAAAACCCTCGTATGAAACGAGGGTTTTTTTTATATTAGGAAAACTGCTCGTTATATTTCTTAATATCAACAAGGAGTTTGCCTATTGACGTTTCACATGGAAGTTTCTATACTTGACTTAAACCTTTCTGATTAAAGTTTGATTGTCGTTGTACCGATAATGTTATTGGATTCATATTATAAGAGAAGCCTAAATGGATAAGAGACAAATTGCAATAAAATTAGCCGTTAATACCCTTGGAATTAACTTTTCGGTGGGTTCATTTCAGGATCGCCTTATACTCCAGAAGTCTGTTTATTTATCGCAAGTTGCTGGTGTAAATTTTGGCTATCATTACAGATGGTATTTGAAAGGCCCATATTGCAATACCTTGGCAGATGATTGCTACGCTGTCGTTCACAACGAGGCCGAATACAATGGTTGGACATTAGATGAGGCATCTTCGGCTGTTTTGAAGAGCAAAGTAAAGCCTCTTTTAAATGAAAGCACACCTGATAAATTAGCAAAAAAATTGGAACTGTTGGCATCTGTTCATTTTTTAATTGATCGAGGACAAGTATCAAAGTCTAATATTGCCGGAATTGTGGAAGTATTAAAGAACAATAATAAAAACTTTGAATACGATGAGGTCAAGAACGCATTAGAGGAACTAGAGAGATATGGCCTTATCGGGCAAGAACAAAATAATAGTTGATTCTGTTCATGGCGACATTCATCTTGATGAAATTGAATGGGAAGTTATAGACACTCCTTCATTCCAGCGATTGCGCAATATCAAACAACTGCAAATGAGCCATCTTACTTATCCTAACGCAATACATACTCGGTTTGCGCATTGTATAGGTGTGCTTGCAATAATGAAAAAAATTTTAGCCCCCAAAAACGTTGAAAAACTGGGATTAGATAAAGAAGAACAAATATGTTTGAAATTAGCTTCTTTATTGCATGATGTTGGACATTACCCATATTCACACTTGGTAGAACGACTGGGAAAAACAAAATTAACTGAAGAATATTTAACACCTCCAGGCAGTATAAATCCAACCAAAGAACTGGCGGAACTTGACTATCCGGAGCATGATATAACAGGACAATTAATTTTAAAACATCAGAAAGATTTATCTGATGCCATTGGAAATGCGGACAGAGCTAAAAAAGTTGCCGATATATTTACGGGATCTGATGCAAAATTATCTCCCTTTGTTACCAGCAGTATGGATTTAGACAGAATGGATTATTTACTCCGCGATTCTTTTGCAACGGGGGTACCTTATGGCAGAATAGATATTAATTATTTATTGAATAATATCGAAATAGATGATGAAAAACTCGTTTGTTTTTCAGAGAAAGCCATACCTGCCGCAGAACAGTTTTTACTAGCACGTTTTTTTATGCACAAAACGGTATATTGGCACAAAACGACTTGTGGAATGGAAGAGATTTGTTGTCACCTTTTAAAGAGACTTCGCAGCAGTAGTAAAGCTATGGAATACAAAATTCCTTCTAATTCCGCAAGGATTCAAGAAATTTTTTCATCTTCTGAATTACTTGTTTTTACAGATGCGTATATTGACCAAATAATACAAAAAGCGGTAAACCATGTGGTTGATAGTAATTCTGACAGAGTCATACCCCTATTAGCAAAATCCATAGTTTATAGAAAACCCCCGCAATTACTTAAAGAAGTTGCTTTTTGGCATGATGGGAATGGGAAAAATCATAGTGGATCTGCTTTTTTACGTAACTTTAAAGATAATATAAATTCTTTAGCCAAAGATGTTGGACTAGTACCAGAGCAATTTATTTTTAGCGAAAAATCGACGCGAATCGAAAAATCTGAAGAGCTTGTTTCTGCCAAAGATTTAAAAACCATAAAACCTGATAAAATTGAAAAAAGTGAGCGGGAACATAGGGAAATAGTAAAAATATTTAATGGAAATAAATCAGAATCGCTGGCTATGAGGCCCGAAAGTATTATTTATAAATTTGCAAACCACTCTTTCAATTTATACCGGCTGTACATTGTGCTTGGTACAGAAGATAATCCAGAAATAATTCACAAGCTGCGAGTCAAGGTAAGAGATTGGCATAATATTTGAAGTTGCTTTTTCATACAAGCACTTAAATTCCGGTATTAATGATATCTCAATCTTTACTCCAAATCTACAAACGGCGGTTTGGCTGTCGGCTCTGATGCGATTGCGGGTATGGCACTGGCCATCGCTCTGGCTTTTATATAACGATACCCAACAAAAAGCGAATACAGGAAAAACGCGTGAAATGCGATGCCTAACCAATCCTTAAATACAACAAAAATGGCTGCATCCAAAGCGTATAATACCATACCTATTATATAAGCAGCTCTGCTTCCGTTTCTGGATAGTAACCAGATCAGGACATAAATTCCTATGATCAAAAGATTAATCACAATGCCGATTGCCGTGATAATGATCGACGCGTTGCCGCTGACTTCCTCACGCATACCGCTCATAAAGCCATCGATAATAGTTGTGATTCCCAGCCCGATTACAAACGTAACCTGGCTTTTGAAAAAAATCAGTAGAGAATTGATGACTGAAAATGCCGCGATTGCCGCGAACCATCCGCACGCTTTTTTTGCTTGAGCGTTAATATCAACCGGCACATTGCTCCCATTTGACTCGTTACCCATAAAACCTCCTAAAATTAAATTCTCTCTAAAAAATTCATCCCGACAACGTCGGGCTTCCACAACTAACGACTAAAAACTAACAACTAGCGACTGGCAAACTGACTTTGTCAGTTTGAATCGGGGTACATAAATTCCGGCACACGTCTTGGTTTTCCCTCGCCATCCACACATGCCAGAACGCTTGACCCTTCCGCCAGCAATAGTCCCAGCCCCGGGCGGAAAAGTTTATATGAATGCTCGATTCTTGCCGCCGTTACCCTTGTGCATTCGGTTACCAGTTCAAGCTGCTCATCATAAAACGCAGGCCTTCGATACTTGACATGCAGTTCGGCAACCACCATAAAAAAACCCTCTCGCTCAAGGTCTTTGTATGCCAAACCGTTGGCGCGGAGCAATTCCGTTCGGCCCATCTCGAAATAGATCGGAAAAACGCCGTGATGAATAACGCCGCCCTGATCTGTCTCGCAATATCTCGGCACGATCGTAATTTTGTGCGATTGAACTGTAGTTTTTTCTGGAAATTCCATTTTTTAAGAATAATTCCACAACTATTGACTAACAACTAACACCTAGCGACTCTCAAACTGACTATATGTCAGTTAGAGACTAAAAAAGCCTATCAAAAAACCCAAAAATTTCAAGCAACATATTTAAAATACCCGCTTAGTCCGGAAAAATATGGCAAAATCACCACAGAACATCACACTTATCGGCCACGTAAAAATTCTTAGTCCTTTTAAAAATTAAAATTTACCTAAATTGACATACGTACTAAAATCTGCTAAAATAATGAGATAAAAGTAGTTGTAAACCGTAATTATTAATTGTATAAACTTTTGTGAGGGAAAGTAATGAAGATTAAAGTTATGCTTAACGTATTACTTGCAGTTGTTCTGTTTGTGTTTGCGGTATCCGTTAGCGGCTGTAAAACAGTATCCGAAACAGCAGGCGATGCTGTGCTCGGCACTCATCAGGTAGTTGGATCAGTAATCGGTGGTCATGGTATGGGCGAAACCGAAGCCGAAAGAACTGATGATATTTCAAGACAGCTTCGCATTAACGGCTCTGAAATGATCGATGATATCGATGCGTGGATGATGACTGATCGCGAAAACCGAATGACAGAATTCACAGTTAGATAATACAAAATTAGTTATCACAATACGCTTTAAGGGATTAACGCAAATGTGGATTGATGCGATTATTGAATATCTGGAGCGAGTCGCGACTTACAATCCGCTTATTGTAATTATCGAATTGCTTCTAATCGGCCTGGTCGTGTACTGGGCAGTTAACTTCCTCGAAGGAACACGCGGGGAACGTCTGTTCAGAGGCGTTATCATACTCTTGCTCGCCGGTTCAATGATCCTTAAATTGCTCGTCAGCAGTTTTGGCTTTGAACGTCTTCAATATCTTTACAGCAGTTTTTTGATCCTCGTTTTGATTCTCGCTGCGGTCGCATTTCAGCCGGAAATCCGCAGAATGCTCATCCGCATCGGTCAAACGGGCAGTTCATTCGGCAGCAGCACACAAAGACAGCTTTCACAAGCGGTCGAAGAAATCATCACCGCGGTTAATAATCTTTCCGAAAAGAAAATCGGCGCAATAATGGTTATCGAACGTCAGGTCGCACTTGGCGAATTTACCGAAACTGGCGTAAGAATCGACGCACAGGTTAAATCGGCCCTTCTGGAATCTATTTTTTATCCCGGCGGCGCATTACACGATCTGGCGGTAATCATCCACGGCGACAGAGTTGCCGCAGCAAGAGTTCAGCTTCCGCTTGCGGAAATTGGAACCATTAAAGGGCTTCTGGGCTCAAGACACCGTGCCGCAATCGGAATCACAACAGGCAGCGATGCCTTCGCAATCGTTGTAAGCGAAGAAACAGGTATCGTTAGTATCGCAGAAGAAGGAAAATTAGACCGCCACATCACCGAAGAAGAACTCCGCAAGAGACTTACCAATATTATTGTTGATGCTGCGGGTTTGGCAACCAGATTAAAAAAACTAAAAACGGAAAGTTTAAATAAAGATGTTAGCAAAGCTTAAAAAAGCTGTTCTTGTTATTTTTATAACCTGTCTTATCTGGATATGGGCCGATCTTTCTCTAGACAAAGATTTGACCGGTCAAACTATAACAATCGTAGCAAGCAAAGCCGACGAATCACTCTGGGTAACAATCGACGGCAAACCTGAAGTTACAGTAAAAGCCGACCTTCGCGGCCCTGTCGTTAAAGTTAATGATTTAAATAAAAAAATTCAGTCGGGCGGTGAAAAGCTGGATGTAGTTTTCGATCCAGAAAAAGAAAATATGACAACACCCGGCGATTACAGTCTTCCCGATGTCAGAAAGTTTCTGGCTGAAAGCGACAAAATTCACGATTACGGTTTGACTGTGAAATCAGCGAGCCCTGACAAAATTCATAATATTAAAGTTATCGCGCTCAAAGAAAAAACACTTCCTATTAAATGCGTTGACGAAACTGATATTGAAATATCCGGCGCTAAAATGACACCTGATATTATCACTATGTACGCTCCCGACATAATTACCGAAGCGAAAATCAAATTGTCCTCTGCCGTCGAACGCAAGCAGGCTCGCGGCGGACTCGTTATGAAAAAACCATATATCGAGCTTTCAAAAAACGAAGTAAGATTTTCAGACAATGACATTAAAGTGGAATTGCCCGCTTTGGACATTGAAATGAAACCTTATACGATCAACGGAACATTGGGTTTTGTTTTCAGCGCGAACCTTTCTGGCAAATACCAGGTAGAGTTCATTAAGCGTCCTGAAATTGGAAGTATCCCGATTCTCGCGACACCTGAAGCTAAAGAGGCTTATGTACAAACACAATTTAAAGTGCTTTTATATATTCAGGATGACGATATCGGAAAACCCGAAGTTACAAGACAGTTGTATTATAACTTCCCGCTACAGTTCGCACGTGATGACAAAATACGCCTTAAGGGTGAACCCGCCGAGGCGAAATTCAGGCTTGTTCCGGTCGCCGCTGACCCAAATCAGCCTGAAGTTATTTTTAATCAATAATTAAAAGTCATAATCAATTTATAAAGAGTTTCAATTATGTATTTCTCCAAAATTTTAGCGCAAACAAATAACATCTTTAATATAGATTTCAATGCAGTTATCGCAAACATTCAAGCCGCGATAATCCCGATTTCAGTTCTCCTCGGAACAGTGCTGGTAGGCTACATCGTTCGGACTATTGTTTTGGCAAGAATTGCAAAATGGTCTGAAACAAAACACCTCTTTAGTAAAAAAATAATATTCATCATCAAGAGCCCAATGGTTATCTGGTTTTTAATGCTTGGTATTTACCTTGGTTTGCAAACCTCTGACGTTCCGCAGGGTGTTATTAATATAGTTGGTAAAATTCTGCTCGCACTCGGCATTTTTTCAATCACGCTCGTTATTGTCAATATTTCTGCCGCTTTTATCAATGGTCATTCAACCGCGATCGACAGCGTTATGCCGATGACCTCGCTGACGCAAAACGTAGCACGAATTATTATATTCGCCATTGGTCTGCTCGTTATACTAAACACACTCGGAATATCCATCGGCCCAATACTTGCCACCCTCGGCGTCGGCGGTCTGGCTGTTGCACTTGCTTTGCAGGATACTTTAAGCAATGTTTTCGCAGGCTTTTATATCACCATCAGCAGACAATTACGAATCGGCGATTATGTCCGCCTCGATTCAGGCGAAGAAGGGTACATCACCGATATCACCTGGCGTGCAACACAAATTAGAGCATTGCCGAACAATTTAATTCTTATTCCAAACGAAAAATTAACAAAAGCTATTGCGACTAATTATTATCTGCCGGACAAACAAATGGCCGTTAAAGTTCCTGTGGGAGTTCATTACGGCAGCGATTTAGAAAAAGTTGAAATGGTAACATGTCAGGTTGCGCGAGAAGTTATGCAGACAGTCCAAGGCGGCGTTCCTGAATTTGAACCTTTTATCAGATTCAACGCTTTCGCGGATTCAAGCATCAACTTTAATGTGATTATGCGTGCATGTGAATTTACGGATCAATATTTGATCGCACATGAATTTATAAAGAGATTGCAAAAACGTTACGCTGCGGAAGGAATTACAATTCCATATCCGATTCGTGCTATTAATTATTCGCAGGAAAAAGCCAAACCGGAATAATGTGTCATTCCCGTGCCCTTTGTCATTCTGATCGCAGCGAAGAATCTCTCGATGAATATTTAAAATCCTTAATGTCTTTTCTGCGTCTCGGCCGAACAAGCAGTCTGATAGGCACTTCCGCGAATCCAAGAAAATCGCGAAGTTTTCCAACCAGGTATCGTCTGAAATTCTCATCAAACAATTCGGTCTTATTTACAAACAAAATTATTGTGATCGGATTAACCGCGACCTGGGTTGCATAATAAATTTTCGGCAGTGAACCTGCTTTCGATTTGCCGCCCATTCTTTCCTGCGTGATCAATTCGATCGCTTTGTTCAATCTCGGAGTAGATACTTTCGTTATCGCCTGCTTGAAAAGCTCCTGCGACAAATCAATAACCGATTGAATATTTTTGCCTTCACTGGCAGTTGTAAACGCTATCGGTGCATAACTCATTTGCGGCAGCATTTTGCCGATGTATTTTACATAATCATCCGTCGATGCCTTGCCCATAGCAAGGTCCCACTTATTTACAACAAGAATACACGCCTTATGTTCTTCAGCGATAAAAGCGCCGAGTTTCTTATCAACCTGCGACATCGGTTCGGAAGCATCGATCAAAAACAAAACAACATCCGCTCTCGATACCGATTTTGTCGCGCGGACATAACTGTAAAATTCGATACTATCCGCGATGCTTCCTTTCTTGCGAACACCGGCTGTATCAATAACGACAAAAGTTTTGCCGTCCTTTTCAAACCGCACATCGATTGCATCACGAGTTGTGCCCGGAAGTTCGCTGACGATAACACGTTCGCTGCCCGCGATCGCGTTTGTGAGTGTGCTTTTTCCCGCGTTACGTTTGCCGACGATAGCCAGATGCATTTCAATATCCTGCGGCTTTTCGCTCGTTGTATCCTTGAGAAAATCAATAACTTTTTCTACAAGTATTTGGCTGTTAAGACTATTCGCCGCCGAAACACAAAAAGCATCCCCGAACCCGAGTTTGCCGAATTCCGCCGCCCTGGGAAACATCGGCGACTCATCAGCTTTATTGGCAACAAGCATTACCTTAAGATTATTTTTCCGCAAAAGTTGAGCTATTTGTTCATCAAGCGGAACCAAGCCGTCGCGAATATCAACCACGAATAGCACAAGGTCTGCCGAACCGATCGCCAGATGAATTTGATTTTCGATATGCTCTTTAAGCTGGTCAGAATCTACAATGCCATAACCGCCAGTATCGATAAGCTCAAAAAAACGCTCATTGCGTTCTATAATCGCACTTACACGGTCTCTCGTAACACCGGCCGTAGGCTCAACGATACTTATCATTTCGCCCGCGATTGCATTAAAAAGTGAACTTTTGCCTACATTAGGCCTGCCAACGATTGCTACTATGGGTATTGCCATCTGATTCTAACTTTCAAAAATTATGAGAAACCCTTTATTTCGACCGAAGCGCACCTATCAGGTAATCGCAGCGGAGAAATCTTAAAACCTAATTCCAGAGTTTCCACGAATTTACAAGCGAACTATTATAACAGAATTGCCTAAATTAAACAACCATTGGTTTGGGAAATGAAAAAGGGCAGGTTTTCGTGTATAAAACACCCTGCCCTTTAATTACTCGCGTCAGATTATTTCTGAAGTGCTTTGCCAGCATCTTCCAACTGCTTGCCGGCTTCATCTTTAGCCTGGTCAGCAGCAGTGCCTGCCTGTTCTTTCAGACCATCAAGAGCTGACTGCTGCTCCTGTGTTGGTTGTGGTACCTCTGGTGCTGCTGGTTCTTCTTTTTTGCAGCCTACGATTGCGATCATACCTACAAGGACAAGAACTAATAGAATTTTACGTAACATTTTTCACTCCTTAAAAAAAGTTAATATAACTGACCGTTTCTTACGGACAAACCCTCCCTTGATGCGAATCGAATGAACAACGATGATTATAATGTGGACAAATAAAATTTCAAATTCTTTTTTATTTTTAATACTTTCCACATTTAACCATAATGATCCCAACGCGTTTTTACGTGGAAAATAAGGGAAACAGTCATTTATCAAAATGTAAGAGCAGGCTTTTACACCTGCCCTTTTCAGCCTTGATTATTCTGGCATATTGGGTGCACTTGGAGTCGTTGGCGTTTCCGGCGGGGTAGTCGGCACTGTCGGCTCGGATTTCTTACAGCCAAATGAAAAAACCATCATTGATAAAACAACAATTAAAAGAACTTTTCGTACCATTTTTACTCTCCTTTAATAAATGTTTGAATGTAAATGCGGATTCGTTTCGATTCCGCGGCATTAAATACTAATTACCATATATCAAATACTAAATACAAACTTGCTGTCAACACGAATCTTTTTTTTCAAGTGTTTTAATGCTATTTTACGATTTTCTCTTATAATGAACGTATACAAAATACTATGTATTTAAAATTAAGGATATAAAGTATATATATGTCTTCACTTCCTACAAATGCAGAACGAAAAAAACGCCTGCCCTGGTGGTTGGCAGCAGGAATGCTCGACAACGTACGAATTTCTTTCATTTTCGGCCCGGTACTCATCCTTTTTCTCGATGCTTTAAAATTCGACAAAGGCCAAATCGGTTTTCTTCTAGCTTTACCTCTCTTTTTTCAGGTTGCGTCTGTTTTTATCGTCCCGCTGATTGAACGCATCGGCTACAAACTTTCCTGCATCGTCTTTTTCGGCATGCGCACAACTATATTGGGAGGTCTGCTTTTCACACCCGGCATCGCAGAAACTTACGGCACAAGCGGCGCATTTTTATGGGTAACATTCATAATGGTTATATTCTCTTTCGCTATTGTCTCCGGCCTTAGCGCGGCAGGCCCGTGGAGTCACGAAATTTTGCCCACAAACATTCGCAGCAAAATTATTGCGATGAATACTTTTCTTTGCAGCATTGTTGTTTTGCTATCAACGTGGTTTGCTGGTTTTTGGATCAAACGCTCCGAAGGTATATCCGATTTTATGTTCCTGATTGGCGTCGGCGCTGCTACCGGAGTTCTTGCGGTCATCTGCCATGGATTTTTCCCCGGCGGAAAAAAAATAAAACGAACTAGCCACGGCAAAGAACATTTTATAAATATGCTCAATGCTTTCCGAGACAAAGATTTTGTCGGCCTGCTGTGGGGTATCGCAATTTTTATTTTCATCGTTCAGGGCGTCGCATCTTTCATCCCTCTTTATATGAAAGACATTATCGGCATTGACCGCGGCGATGTAGTTTACCTTACAATGTGGACAACGCTAGGAACTATCATCGCTGTTTATTTCTGGGGCTGGGCCGCTGACAGATTCGGCGGAAAACCCGTCTTCGTTACAGGGGTAATGTTCCATATCCTAATGCCTTTTCTATGGAGTGCGATTCCGCGAAATGCTGGTAATTTAAGTTTTTATTTTGCTGTCGCAGTCTCATTCATCGGCGGCCTCGTTCTTGTCGCGTATGTTATCGGCATCGACAGATATTTATTTCTTACTATCTTTCCGCCCGACAAAAAAACTTCGTACCATTCCGTTTGGTTCGCATGGACGGGATTCTTTGCCGGCTTAGGCCCGCTTGTAGTTGGTTTGCTTTTAAAATTATTCAAAGGTTTCGACGCCGCTGATGTTACATTCTTACATTTAAAAACTAATTCATTTATGCCGATTTTCGCGCTGCATATCGCAATGCCGATTCTGGCAATTTATATAATCGGAAAAATAAAAGCCGACAGCGAAACAACGACGAAAGAATTTGTCAGTCAGTTAGTCGAAAGCGTT
Source organism: Planctomycetes bacterium GWF2_42_9 (assembly GCA_001825675.1). GTDB lineage: Bacteria > Planctomycetota > Phycisphaerae > Sedimentisphaerales > UBA12454 > UBA12454. The sequence goes on from MHYA01000081.1 coordinate 86,611, forward strand.
CCATTCGGATTGTTCGGCTCGTTAAGCTCGATTATGCGTTATCGCTGGGCGGGCGATGAACAGGAACGCATCGAAACAACTCGCGACCTCGGCAGACTCGACAGCCCCTTCAACGCAGATGAACTTATCGAAGCACTCAAAGACCCCAGCTTCGATGTTCGGTACGAAGCGATTGTCGCGATTGCATCAAGAAAAGCAAGCCACAGGACAGTTAGCGCTCTCATTGATATACTCAATGGTGTTGATATAGAATTGAGCGCAACGGCTTCCTGGGCACTTGGCCAGATGGGCGATAAATCCGCGATACCTGCTTTGCGAAATCAACTCGATGCCCCTTACAGAATTTTACGCGCAAGAAGCGCGCGTGCTCTGGCTGGACTGGGTGATAAAGAGATCGCTCCGTTCATCCACGATCTTCTCATTAAAGAAACCGATCACGCGCTAAAAATCGCGTACGCTTCGGCGCTGGGCACTTTGAAATTTATGCCTGCGTTGAAAGAAATCCTCGCACTTCTTTGCGAAGCAAAGAATGAAATATTCCGCGGCGAACTTGCTCTAGCCGTCGCCAAAATCATCGGCAGTGAACGCACCTATATTAAGTTGTACCGCAACGCACAGGAAGATTGGGCAACAACGATTGGCGAATCTATGATGAGATTAAAAAAGCCTATGGAAAAATTAAATTTGAATGAGGATTTGCTCGAGTTGGTTACAGTTTGTGCGGATTGTTTCGCCGCTGAAAAACCGAGTTTTAGCGATGAGCTGCTTTGGCCGATTTTTGAAGCACTGCCGAAAAATTATATCGATAAAAATTTTCAGCCGATTTTCGCGGAGTTCAGCAAACGTCTGGAACAGTTCGGTACATCTCGCCGTGAATATATTCTGCTTGCGATACATACGTGCGATGTCTGGCTGCGTTCTAATCTCGCTCTCCGCTCAAAAAATAATTAATAACTTCGGGCAAGGGTTTTCAATGGATCATTTTGCACGTATTTTTCGTGCTTTTATATTCTTGACTGCCAAATCGGTTGCAGTATAATATTTGCTCTCTCATAAGACATTAAAAACAAAAGACTTATCGTTTTATAAATTATGTATATTTGTTAATTCGTGGTAATAAGTTATGAACGAAAACAATCAAAAGTTGGATTTTGTACGTCAAATAGTAGCCGATGACTGCCAAAGCGGAAAATGGGACGGTCGTGTTGTTACACGTTTTCCGCCGGAGCCGAACGGCTATCTGCACATAGGACACGCCAAAAGCATCTGCTTGAATTTCGGTATCGCAAAAGAATTCGGCGGCAAGTGCCATCTGCGTTTCGATGATACCAACCCTGAAAAGGAAGAGCAGGAATATGTTGACTCGATAAAGGAAGATGTTAGATGGCTCGGCTGGGACTGGGGTGATAATTTGTTCTTCGCTTCGGATTATTTTCAGCAGATGTACGATTGGGCGATCGATCTGATCAAAAAAGGCAAAGCGTATGTCTGCGATTTGACCGGCGAAGAAATTCGGCAAACTCGCGGCACACCAACACAAGCGGGCAACGACAGTCCATACAGAAACAGAAGCGTTGAAGAAAATCTTGATCTGTTCGAGCGAATGAAGAACGGCGAATTTCCGGACGGCTCAAAAACTCTCCGCGCGAAAATAGATATGGCTTCGCCGAACTTTAATTTGCGCGACCCGATTATGTACCGTATCGTTCATGCGACACATCACCGTACAGGCGATAAGTGGTGCATTTATCCGATGTACGATTGGGCGCACGGGCTGGAAGATTCTGTTGAAAAAATTACGCACTCGATTTGTACGCTTGAATTTGAAAATCACCGGCCGCTCTACGACTGGTTCCTTGATCAGCTCGGTATTTATCATCCGCAGCAAATTGAGTTCGCGCGTTTGAATCTGACATATACAGTTATGAGCAAACGCAAACTTTTGAAACTTGTGCAGGAAAAATATGTTTCAGGCTGGGACGATCCGCGTATGCCGACAATCAGCGGTATGAGACGACGCGGGTTTTCACCGGAAGCGATTAGAAACTTCTGTGAAAAGATCAGCGTTAATAAATTTAACAGCACGGTTGATTTCGCGTTATTGCAGCACTGCCTGCGTGAAGAATTGAATAAATCCAGCGCTCGCGTGATGGCGGTTCTTAATCCTGTTAAAGTTGTGATCGATAATTATCCACAAGATCAGGTTGAATATCTCGACGCGATAAATAATCCTGAAGACCCGGCAGCGGGTACAAGGCAGATTCCGTTCTCGCGAGAAATTTATATTGAGCGCGATGATTTTATGGAAGATGCTCCGAAAAAATTCTTCCGCTTAACGCCGGGCAGAGAAGTGCGTCTGCGTTACGCATATTTTATTACGTGTACAAGCATAGTAAAAGATTCGGCTGGAAATATAACAGAAATTCACTGTACTTATGATCCTGCGACAAAAGGCGGCGATGCTCCAGACGGCAGAAAAGTAAAATCGACTCTGCATTGGGTCTGCGCGAAAAACGCGCTCGATGCAGAAGCGAGAATGTACGATCATTTGTTTACAAAAGAAAATCTTGACGATGTTGCGGAAGGAAAATATTTTACGGAATATCTGAATCCGAATTCGCTGACGACGCTTTCGAATTGCAAAGTCGAACCATATTTAAAAGAAGCGAAAGTCTTGAGCAGATGGCAGTTTGAAAGAATGGGATATTTCTGCGTTGATACGGATAGTAAAGACGGCAAATTGATTTTCAACCGCACCGCAACATTACGCGATGAATGGGCGAAAATTCAGCAGACTGGAAAATAAATTTATTCCGCCACGAAGGCACGAAGACACTAAGTGTTGATTATGATATTTTTTCTTAGTGCCTTTGTGTCTTGGTGGCTATTAAAAATTACAATTCCTAAAATCCCTGATAAATAATTCGCAAACCGACAAAGGCGAGGACGGCGGATAAAATTTTGATTATCAATCGGCCGTGGAGTTTTTGCGAAAGAAATGCACCAAGCTGTGCGCCGCCAAGAACGCCAATCGCCAAGAGGATTACAATTCGCCACTGGCCGGAAAGGTTGCCGTTATAAATATGAACCAGCGTTCCGAAAAAAGTCATTATAGCTAGAATGAACTGACTTGTCGCGGTCGCGAAATGCACGGGGAATTTCAAAAGATAAACCATCATCGGGACGTGAACGATTCCGCCGCCAATGCCGAGAATGCTGGAAATCAAACCTGTAAATGCGCTGATAACCATACCGGCGGTGAGATTGTATTTTGGGAAAGTTTGGGATTCGTGTTCGGGTTTGAGCATTTTGCCTGCCGAGACGAAAAGGTAAAGTCCGACCAGCAGCAGGATAGCGCCAAAAATGAGATTGAAAATTCGCTGCGGTATATAATCAACGATGATCGCACCTGCTATCGCGCCGGGAACGGCGGCAACGGCAAACAATAATCCCGCGCGATAATTGATTCGCTTCATTCTGGCATAAGCGAAACTGCCGGAAGATGAATTTACGCAGATAACGGCCAGCGAAATGGCGGTGATC
>MHYA01000081.1:90161-93038 GCA_001825675.1 Planctomycetes bacterium GWF2_42_9
TTATTAAAAAGCCGCCGCCGACGCCGATCAATGTGCCGAGAGTACCAACTGCGATGCCGAACAAAATCCAGCCTGCCGATTCAAATATCACGTTTTTCCTTTCGTATATTTTCTACATTTGCGAAAGTATTACAAATCTTTTGATTTTACAAGACAGGCGTGTATTATATAGACAAATTCGCGTTAGGAAAGTACCGAAATGTTCGAAAAATTCTATAGAGCATTGTTTTTTTCTGCCTGTTCAGCCATTGGTGTGCTGGCGGTTTCGCTTGCCGTGCTTGGGCCGGAGGTAAAATTTCTCTATAGTATCAAATCAGCGACAATCCGTTCCGAACAGAATAACACGAAAATTACCCAGCTTCTGGCCGACCATCAGGAACTTATAAACCTGATAAACACTGACCCCAATGTATTGAAAAGGCTCGCGCCGGTAGAATTGGGGCAGGAAGTCAACGAGCCGAACGCAATAGCGTCCCAGATTACGGCAGACAGCCTGGCACACGCAAAAATCGTTGTCGAGGAGACCGAAGCACAAACCACAAATGAGCCGCAAATACCAGCCTGGCTTTTGCGAGCGACCGTTACTTCATCTCGTACCGTATTATTTGCAGCGGGGGCAGGCCTGATCCTTGTTTCGTTCGTATGTTTTAGTACGCCGGAACAAAGAACCGGCCGAAATTCGGATAAAGCCTGATGCAAATAGGAAATTTAAATTTTAAACGGCCAATGCTTCAAGCGGCCTTGAGCGGATATACCGACCGTGCGATGCGAATGCTGGCCAGACGGTTCGGCTGCGAACTGACGTTCAGCGGTGTAATGCTTGATAAATCCGCCTGTCATAAATCCGTAATGAGGATGAAAAATTATCAAATCGAAGACGACGATCATCCAATTGGAGGACAGCTTCTCGGTACAGATCCGAAAATTATGGCACAAGCGGCGCAGAATTTTGTCGCGCAAGGATACGATGTTATCGATTTGAATTTCGCCTGCCCTGCCCCGAAGGTTTTGCGGAGAGGTCGAGGCGGAGCAATGCTCGGCAATCCTAATTTAATAATCGAAATTTTCAAGACCGTAAGAGATGTTGTGAAAGTGCCGCTGATGATGAAGCTGCGGATAGGTCTGGATGAAAGCGAAGGAGCACGCGAAGATTTCTGGCGGATTTGCGAACAGGCAATTGCCGGCGGAATCGATGCATTGATAGTTCACGGCAGAACGACATCACAATATTTCAGGGGCAAAGCGGACTGGACGGTAATCGCGGAGCTGAAGAAAAAATATCCGCAGACAACAATCATCGGCAGCGGAGATTTGTTCGAGCCGGACGATATTATTCATAAAATGAAAAGCACCGGCATAGACGGCGTCGCGATCGCACGAGGCGCGATTGGCAGGCCTTGGATTTTTCAGCAAATTATAGATGTGCTGGACGGCAATGCGGAATTTTATAAGCCGGACGTTCAGGAACAAGGTAAGATTATTGTTGATCACCTGGATTTTCTTTGCGAACTTTACGAGCCCAAAAAACGAGTTTGGTATTTCAGAAAATTTCTCGCCCATTACAGCAAGTACCACGCGGGCGAAAAAAGAAAGCTGAAAATGCAGCTTGTCGGCGCTGCCGATGAAGACCAGTTGAGAGCGGTAATAAAAAATCATTACAATGTTTAATGTCGTGTCATTCCCCCTGTGGGGGAATCCATTTTTCTTAAAAAAAATAGTGCCTTTGTGCCTTTGTGGCTATATACTAATAGAGTATGGTAAAAGACGATAAAAAAATCAGGCATATCCCCAAAATGGAGAACCGCAAAGCGTTTTTCGATTATGAGATAGTCGAAAAGATCGAGGCGGGTATGTCTCTTCAGGGCAGCGAGGTAAAATCACTCCGGTTAGGCGGCGCAGATTTGACAGGTGCTTTCGCGCGAATCGACGGCACAGAATGTTGGTTAATGGGCTGCAATATTGCGCCGTACAAAGAGGCGAACATCCGTAATCACGAACCGCTGCGTAAACGCAAACTGCTGCTGCACAAAAAACAAATTCTTAAAATCGGAAATAAACTCCAGCAGAAAGGTTTGACCCTGATCCCGCTGCGAATTTATTTTAATGACCGCGGCTTTGCTAAAATGGAACTTGCACTGGCGACAGGCAAACGTAAATACGACAAGAGAGAAAAATTAAAACAAAAACAGCAAAAAAGCGATGTCGATAGAGGTATGAGGAAATATAAACGTTAACCGCGAATTAACACGTAAAAAATATATTGTTGAAAAATAAATATAAGGAATTAAAAATGGCAGATGACAAAAAAATTATAGTAGACGAAGATTGGAAAAATAAAGCACAGAAGGAAAAAGAAGTCGCGAAAGAAAAATGCGAATGCGGCGGCGAACACCACAATCACTCGCACGAACTTCCGCCGGGTGATTTCAACGCTTTGATTAGTCTGCTTGCGACGCAGGCGATGTTTTCTCTGGGCCTTATCGTTACGGAAAAAGGCAAAGAGCCGACAAAAGATTTGAATATGGCAAAATTCAATATCGACATCCTTGATTCGCTCGAACAGAAAACAAAAGGCAATCTCTCTGAACAGGAACAGCAATTTTTATCCACAACGCTGACACAATTAAGAATGGCTTTTGTTGAGATGTCGAAATAATCTTAATGAATGTACTCAAAGAAATAATTGAATATAAAAAGCAAGTTGTAGCTGCTGACAAATCGGCTATCCCTCTTGAGCAATTAAAAGAGCAGATAAAAGATTTACCCAAGTGCCGGAATTTTTACACAGCGGTAACGAAGCAGAATGTTCGCGGGATAAATGTTATCGCTGAAGTAAAAAAAGCGTCGCCCTCTGCGGGTTTGATTCGCGAGAATTTT
>MHYA01000081.1:93049-94204 GCA_001825675.1 Planctomycetes bacterium GWF2_42_9
TTGCAAAAATTTACGAAGGCTGCGGCGCTGACGCGATAAGCGTACTTACCGATGAGAAATATTTTCAGGGCAAACTTGAATATCTCACGCAAATAAAAAAAACTGTCTCCATTCCTGTACTGCGGAAAGATTTTATTATTGATGAATATCAAATTTACCAGGCACGCGCAGCCGGTGCTGATGCAATACTGCTTATAGCAGAAGCGTTTGAGCCGACGGATGGCAAATTTCTGGATCTGATGATTTTGGCGGCAGAACTTTCGCTGACTGTTCTGCTTGAAGTGCATTGCGCCGATTCGCTGCTTCGCGCAAGAAGTATGATCGGTTTTCCAAAAGCGAATTACAGTGTTATTGGAATAAACAACCGCAACCTCGAAACGATGAAGGTTGATTTGAATACGACAATCAGACTGGCCGAACTTGCGGATGTGCAAAAAGGACTTGTTGCAGAGAGTGGATTTAAAACTCGCGCTGATATTGAAAAAGTGAAACGCTACGGAGTTTCAGCAATTCTGATTGGAGAAACGCTTTGCAAATCGCCCGACATCACGGCCAAATTCAACGAGCTATTCCATTGATCGTATTCTAATTTATCTTCGAGATGTTTTTATACTGTCGTAAACTGCCTGCGCATCATTCATAAAATCAGTAACCTCTTCTTCATTAATGTGCACATCGTCGCCGAATCTCTTTTTCATACTCAAGGCAAATTTCGAATCGTAAATCAGACTCTGTAATGCTTTCATTGCCTGCGAACGCGAATGTGTGGTTTCAAATTGCTTAAGCCCGAGGTCGATTGATGCGTTTAATTTGGCAAGGCGTTTATCAATTTTCTCGAAAAGCTCTTGTGCTTTCGCGATAGATTCATCGGTAACCATCTTTGCGGTTGTCGCGTTGTAATCAGCGAGCAGCTCCAACCTCGAAGAATAAATTTTGTCCGCCATTCCGCAATCAATCGCATCGGTTGCGGGCAGCGTCAACAGCTCACCTTTTTTTGACCAGATTTTTACAACACCACAGTCTGGTTTTTTATTATCAGAATCGATAAAAATTCGTTTTCCGTTTTCAGTTATTTCGACAACTTCGATGTCTTTATTTTCCATCGCGAGAGCCATCACAGCGGGTCTGTTTTTTTCCGATGCAAGTGAAGCCATA
>MHYA01000081.1:94223-108872 GCA_001825675.1 Planctomycetes bacterium GWF2_42_9
AGCACTGATTTCATATCTGAAGGTTTTCCGTTTGCATCAACAGCAATCATAGTCGCAGCACCGATGACTGTTCCCGGTGCCATATAAATTTTATCGCAGGCCATCGAGAGCACAGCCGCCGCCGAATATGCACCGCCATTTTTGCCACCTTTGATGTACGCGTAAGTGTCGCAGTTTTTAACTCCCTTAACGGCTGCGCACATTCTCTTGCATAAATCGACACGTCCGCCGGGTGAATCAATTTCAAGCAGGATAAACAACGGCCCCTTCGCCGCTTCATTTTTGATCGATTCCTCAAAAGCGGCCGTTACCATCGCAGCTTCGATATCACTAATTTCAAATAATGCGACGAAATTATTTCTGCCTTTTAAATCACGCGTAACAATGTATTTGGACAAATCAATTTTTGTAAGTCCTTTTTCAATTGTATTCGCATCGGATAGGCCTGTGTTTTCGGTTCCTGTGAGATAGCCGTGGAATGTTTCACCGGTTTGCTTGTCAACAAACGTATCGGCAAAAGTGAATGATGCGGCCAGACAGATAATTAGTATACAATTTAATAGTGCTTTCATACTGCTCCTACTATATTATTTGTTAATATGTTCAATTTTCAAAGCCTATATTAACATTTTAACTTTTTTTGTTCCAGAATATTATTAGGAATGTCGGCGAAAGCGATTCCAGCAGAAATAAAATTGACAATAAACAAAAATTAGCCGATAATTTTCGGGAAATTGGAGTTTGATATGGTACGGAAGCTACTTTTTATCGTTTGCGTTGTAAATTTTCTCTTATTTAGCGGTTGTGTTGAGCGAAAGCTGACGATCACAACAGAGCCTGCCGGCGCACTGGTGTTGCTTAATGACGAGGAAATCGGCACATCGCCTGTAACCGTCGGTTTTGAATGGTACGGTGATTACAGAGTCCGCATCTCAAAAGAAAATTTCTCAACCCTCGACACCCATCGAAATTTACCCCGCCCGATGCGAGACAGATTCCCGTTCGATTTGTTTGATGATATGTTCAGAACGAGAATCGACGAATATAGCTGGAATTTCAAGCTAGAGCCTTACTCTCCAATGAGTAAGGAAGATTTGATCGATAGAGCGGTAACCTTAAGGAATGAGGCATTGGTTGACCCGAACGCAATCGCACCAAAAGGTGCTTTAGATAAGAAAAAACCCGCAAAACAGAAGGCGGTAAAGCAAAAAACAGTAAAAGAGAAAACGGAAAAGCAAAATCTTGAGGAAACCAAATAACAAAAAAGGCCGTATTAAACGGCCTTTTGAGTTTTTAGAAGAAGAAAATAGAGAAATTGTATTTTAAGCGGTTGGGTGTTTAACCGGCTGCTCTTGTTCTTTATGAGTATTCTGTTCAGCTTTTTCCTGCTGAATAGCGTTGTAAACTTCTTTTCTGTGGACACTTATAGTTTTTGGTGCCGTGATTCCAAGGCGAACCTTATCGCCTCTTACATCCACAATAATGATCTCAACATCGTCGCCAATCATTATCGATTCGTTTTTCTGTCTGCTTAACACTAACATTTTCCGGTACTCCTTTCTCCGGTTCAGGTTCCGTTCCTGCCTCTTATATTACGAAATATAAGAAGTTCTGTTTACCGAATACTTTACTTACCTTTACTTTTTCTTATTCGGCAAAATATAGATGTGAATTCACTTAAAAAAAGGGAAAATTACAGATTAATTTTATTGGTTTTAAGTGTATGGAATTAAAGGAGTTGCGAAAGGGATAAAATTATGCTTCGAATTCTCGCCAAAATTTGTATCTGGCGGCCAACCAATAGCCCCAAACACAACCTATCGAGCCGAAAGCAATCATTTGAATGGGCAGGATAGAAATGACGGTTTTGGAGAAGAAAACCGGCGCCCAAGATGCGGACATATACCCCAGAGCGGGTGTTTTAGTAAAAACTATCATCGAAACCACACTTACAAACGCAGTCGCGATTACCGGCCAAATGTAGTGTACGCCGAGATATAATTTTGCGCAAAAGCTGCAAATTAAGAATGTTACGACTACTCCAAAAATAATTTGAAGGGTCGCGGGCTGACCAAAGACAAAACCGAATTGCTTGTCCGGGTAGCCGACATCGGTCGCTAATATGTTCAGCAGGAATATCCCAGCAATAATAGTTGAAACAAAAGCGACTGCTATTGCGATCATCGGTTCAAGTTTCACAGTTGGGTCGAATTTGTCCGGCAGATCAAGTGAATTGCGGCGGAATAATTTGTCCGCGGCATAAGCGCCGATAACGCCTAGCAGCATAAGTGCAAGCCATATAAAGGCTTCGAAACGAAGAGAAGCATAAACCGCTGCCCTTGAACCAGCGGCAGGTACGGCCTGGAAGAGAGTTGAAACGGCGGCGCTTTTGTATGCCCAAACGGACATACCGGCAGGTACGGCAATAACGCCGATTTGGAAACCATAAGGTGTGCATATTGCCGAAGCGACAAAACCGGCGGCAAGAGAAAGCAGGCCGCAAATTATTAAATCTGTGGAAGTTATGTTGTTGCTCAAGAGCGCGAACACGCCGTTGTTTGCAGGCTCAACCCTGCTCCATGGCAAAAAGCCCACAAGCATTGCACCGATAGCAAATGCCAATACGATTCTGGTTTTTGAAATCCATGATAATTCCATAGCTCAAAAGTGTACCTCGGAAGAAGAAAATATACAGAAAAAAATTTGCAATTCGTGTGGGAAAATTTGCAATCGCTTCCGACATCGATCAAGACGCCTCATTACAATGCGGATTTATCATTATTCCGAGTGAGACAAGATTTCACATCACAACGCTTCGTTCAAAAGACAATGTTGTGAGCGAAGTCTTGCGAAGCAGGACATAGCGCGGCAATCTCAACCGTCAATAAGTTATTCCACAAGTTTAAGATTTTTCAGCCATTGAACGCAGTTTGGTCGCCAGTCGCAATGCATGTCTTTTTGAAAGCCCATTCCGAAACCATGTCCGCCTTTGCTGAATATATGCATCTCGGAATTCACGCCCGCTTTTTTCAAAGCTGCATAAAACATAAGAGCGTTTTCGACCGGCACAACTGTATCATCCGTTGCGTGAACAATAAATGCCTGCGGAGTATCGGCGTCAACTTGCAGTTCATTCGAAAATTCATTAACTCGCGAATCGTTTGCATCGCGTCCGATCAAATTTTCTCTTGAACCAATGTGGGTATATTCTTTTTGGAACGTGATGACCGGATAGATCAAAATCATAAAATCTGGTCTGCAGGATGCGTTTTCGACGATATCGTCTGTATCGGGTTTCTGCCAGTGCGTGCCGATAGACGATGCGAGATGGCCGCCCGCAGAAAACCCCATAATGCCAATTTGATTTTGCTTAAGGCTATATTTGTCCGCTTGAGAACGAATGATGCTCACGGCTTTTCTGCCGTCTTTGATCGGCCATGGATACAAAACAATGTTGGGCTCACCGGCGGTAACGTGATAAGTTAAAACAAACGCTGCGATGCCAAGGGAGTTCAGCCAGTTAACGATGTCATAGCCTTCGTAAGTTTTCATAAGTCCATAATACCCGCCGCCGGGACAAATGATTATTCCTGTACCGGTATTCGCTGTTTTAGGAAGAAAAACTTCAAGAGTAATTCCGGGCTGAGATGACCAGAGATTAATTATTTCGTCGGGTTTAGGATTTTCAGCAAAAGCGTCGCTGCCAGTTAAAGTAATTGTCATAAAAATAATTCCACACAATAAATAATTATGATCACACTTTTTCATAATCACACCTTGTTCTAATAAATTTAGAATCTTTTAATTTTTCGGAATTAAATTTTGCAAAATCATTTGCGCTGCGTTTTCCGATGCGTTTAAACCTGTGATTGGTTTTGTAAGTTCGGCGAGTTCAATACTCAAATCATTCAGCTTTTGAGGACTGTTCAAAAGCGAATCGGCGGTATTGGCGATCAAAGAAGTTGATTCGAAATACGGCATAAACTCAGGGACTAATTCCTTCTGCGATAAAATATTTACCAGCGAAAGATATTTTGTTTTCACCAGTCTTTTGCCAACCAGATTCCAAAGCAATTTGCTCGACTGGTACATAATAACCATCGGGCAGCACGCGGCGGCTACCTGCAAAGTAGCAGAGCCGGAAGCAACGAAAGCGAAATCAACTTTTTTTGCGGTCTCGAAGACGCTGTCAACCGAATACGTGCAGCGAAGAGACCTTACTTCGGTTGAGCGAAGACGATTTACGATATTTTCATTGGCGGCGACAACGGTAACTTTTATCGCGGGATGACGCGCTTTGAGCGTTCGTGCGATTTGCTGCATCGCGGGCCAGAGTGTTGTTATTTCCGATTCGCGTGAGCCGGGCATCAGTGCGATACGCGCGGATGCTATCGCGAAGCTGTTATAATTTTTGATCGGCTGCGTTTCCGTTTTTATATCTTCAAGAAGAGGATTGCCGACAAATTTACATTCCATCCCCTGCTTTGCAAACCATTCCGGCTCGAAAGGCAGAATCGCTGCTAAACCGGCGGTGCAGAGATTTTTCAGTTTTTTGATCCGCCACGCTGCCCAGGCCCAAAGCTGCGGCGCAACATAAAAGAATGTTTTTATGTTCGCTTCTTTGGCGGCTTTGGCGATATGAAAATTGAAACTTGGCGAATCACAGACCACGACTAAATCTGGTTTTGAATCGGCGAAGAATTTTCGCGCGATTTTGACGGCGTTATAGAAAAAGAAAACCTGCCCAAAGGCTTTGTAGGTCATTGCGGCTCGCTGGGTGGTATTCAGGATCAATGAACAGCCCGCTTCAGCCATCGATTGGCCGCCAAAACCTGAAAATTCGAAGTTATGGCCTGTTTGTTTCAGAGCGGTTATGAGTTTTGCGCAGAGTTTATCACCGCTGGGTTCAGCGGCACTAAAGAATATCTTGAAGATTTTATCTGACATAAATGCTCTAAAATTGTAAACAACGAGAAAAACAGGGACAAAACTAATGCAATTTACGTATATAGGTATACGTCTTTAATTGAAAGCGAATGAAAATTCAAGAATAAAGTGTTTTTATTCAAGTTTATATGCGTCTTTTTAATCAATTATTATATTTTTGTTTGATTTTGCTGGTTTTAAAGGCTATACTTAAGTTAAAGCAGCCTGAAAGATTAAATTCGTTTCCAAATATGGATTATCTAAAAAGAGTAAGTGGGCAACTGGTTGTTTTCTTAGCTTTGTTGTGCGGAGCGGTCTGTGCGGAGCCTAACAATGGCAGTTTCGAATTTTCTGAACCTAATGAAACAACGACCTATCTAGACCCTAATGAATGGGTTACGGAAAACATTGTAACTGTTTCCGAAGGGTTTACTCCTGAATCTTATGCTGGAGAGAAAAACAATTGGAAAATACCTATCGCTTCAAATTTCCCAGCATTTAAAAAGAATAAGCTGCTTGTTTTAAGTACAGGTGATTCTTCGGTAAAATACAGTCAGGCCAAGCAAAAAATTAATATACACGCAGGTGATAAATTGACCGGCGTTTACTTTTTTGGAGCGTGCGACTATCGGCCATACAATGATTTTGGGGAAATTAGGCTTGAGCCGACAATAAAAAATCCTGAACTTTCCGAAATACAGGTTGTCTACACCGATATTGAAATGCTCGGCAGTTACGGGTCTTTTTACGGGTGGAAAAGATTTGAATACACCTTCAGCGAGGAGCAGGCAGGCGAATATGATTTAGTGTTATATGTAGAGGACGGTATCGATACGATGCTTGAATCTTATTTTCTGGTCGATGGTCTTGTTTTATGCAGATACAGTCCTGATAGTCCGCTGCCGGACGATGGCGATATAAATTGCGACTGCAAAGTAAATATGGAGGATTTCAAATGGATCGCCAACGACTGGGGCTATAATTGTGCGGATACCAACACGTACGATCCAACCTGTAATTGTTTATTAGGTACGGACTTAGATAACAGTGGGTATGTTGATTTTAATGATATTCTGATAATGTCTGATAATTGGCTTTTTGGCATTAAGGAAGAAGAGAATACAAATCCTGTGATAGATTAGTAAAAAGGGCAAGATGCTTTTTGGACACTAGACTTAAATAGTCGTTTTTTTCATATCAAATTTTGTATATGGCATTTCGCGTCATTTTCTGGTATAAGTTAGCACTTCTTTAGGGATAAAAATACAGGATAAAATATGTTTGCTATTATCAGCGATATACATTCGAATCTTGAGGCATTAACAACGGTTCTGGCGGATATTGAAAAACGCGGAATCAAAAAGATTTACTGCCTGGGCGATATTGTCGGTTACGGGCCGAATCCGAAGGATTGTCTTGATCTTGTGATACAAAAAACCCAAGCGTGCGTGATGGGAAATCACGATTACGCGATTTTGTATGAGCCGGCGAATTTCAATCTTGGCGCCGAACGTGCCAGTTTCTGGACGCGCGGCCAGCTCGAAGCGGAAGATTCAGCGGAGAAAAGACACAATCGCTGGAAGTATTTGGGTTCGCAGCAGATGCGATGGACGATGACTACGCAGCTTGACGGTGTGCCTGCGACGCTGGATTTTGTACACGCTTCGCCAAGACGGCCGATCAACGAATATCTTTTCCCTGATGATGTTTATACTACGCCTGCGAAAATCACGGCACAGTTCGATCGTGTGAAACATATTTGCTTTATCGGGCATACACATTTGCCGGGTGTTTTTCTTGATGACCCTGATTTTTATTCACCAGACGAGTTGGATTATGTTTACCCGATAGTGCCGGAGGAACGCGCGATAATAAATGTCGGGTCGGTTGGTCAGCCCAGGGATAAAGATAACCGCTCATGCTATGTTTATGTCGAAGAGAATAGTGTGCATTTCGTTCGTCTGGAATACGATTATAAAACGACACAGAAAAAAATTTATGATATTCCTGAACTAGACAATTTTGAGGCAGACAGACTGGGCGAAGGACGCTAACAAAAATTAAATATCAAATATTAAAAATCAAATTTGCGGAGTCGGCCTAAAGGCCGGTATATTTTTATGAATTTAAAATCTATATCTTTGTTTGTTCTAATTTGCATCATTAGTGGAATTGTAAGTGCTGATATAACAGCGGTGAATGGGGAGAATAAAAATTTTACTCTTGGTTCAACGGCGGCAAAAGAAAATCCATACAAGCTCGAACTTTCATTGACAACAAAGGGTGCGGCAATCAGCACGGCAAAATTCCGCGACTATAATAATCGTGATAGAAAAAATCCGCAGCCATTCGATTTCCTGGCTCCTTTCCATAACGTTGTTTCACTGGAGAGCAGAAGGCTGATGCTGCCGGCAGTGGAAAAATCATTTCCGCTTAACAAACTTAATTGGATAAGCGACGGCGTTGAGAAAAAAGCTGACGGAAGCGAAACAATAAGTTTCAGTGCAGTGATTTTGCAGGATGATTATGAATTTTTAAAACTCACAAAAACTTTTACGCTGCGTAGCGAAGATTATACCATTGACTGCAATGTTACGGTTGAAAACATTGGCAAAGATGAAGTGAAGGTCGCTCTGGAGATGGTTGGGCCGGCGGGTATTACCAAGGAAGACCCAAGAACTGATGTTCGTATGATAACAGCAGGTTTCATTAATCCCGCTACTGGAATAATTGAAGTAACGAAGAGCAATGTCAAAGATACCATAAAAGAAGGCGGCAAAGTGAAAATGCTTCACAAGAACGCCGAGTTCAAATTTATGTGGGTCGCGGCATCAGATAAATATTTTACTTCGATAATCAGACCAGTGCCGACAGACAGCAATCTTTACAGTAACTGGATTGGAAATAGTTTCGCGATGAGCATTGATCCTGATCCTTATGTTAAGGATGATGAAAATCTGGGTGTGATGCTGGAGACACAAAGCGCTACGATCGCGGCGGGAAAAGAAATTACATATAAATATCAGATTTATATTGGACCGAAAGACAAAGACGCATTCAATACAAATCCGCTTTATAATAAATTAGGATTTATTAACACGATTGATTTCCAAGCCTGCTGCTGGGTTGTAGGGTTTGGATGGCTTAGCTTTTTCATTCTCGACGCGATGGATTGGCTGCACAATTATATTCCAAATTACGGCGTGATTATTATTATCTTCGTTCTTGTTGTACGCGTGATCCTGCATCCGATCACAAAGAAGAGCCAGGTCTCTATGATGGGTATGGCAAAGTTAGGCCCAATGGCGGAAGAGATCAAGAAAAAATACGCAGACAACAAAGCGGAAATGCAAAAGCAAATGGCAGTGCTTTACCGCGAGCAGGGTATCGCTCCGATGCTGGGCTGCTTGCCTATGTTTTTGCAGATGCCGATTTGGGTCGCACTTTACAGCGCGATTAATACCGGTATCGAATTCAGGGGAGCAGCATTTTTGCCGTTCTGGATCACCGACCTTTCACAGTCTGACACGCTGTTTTATTTGCCGTCATTTGTAGAAAAAATTCCGTTGATCGGTTCAATGATAGGCAACAGTTTTAATTTACTGCCGATTCTTTTAGGCGTTGCGATGTTCGCACAGCAAAAATTGATGCCCGCAACCGCCGCTCCTTCGACTAATCCGCAAGCGGCGCAGCAGCAGAAGATGATGCTTTGGATGATGCCGATTATGATGCTGATATTCCTTTACAGAGCGCCATCGGGATTGAACCTTTATATTATGGCAAGTACCGCGGCGGGCGTTGTTGAGCAATATGTGATACGAAAACACATTAAAGAAAGACAGGCACTCGAAGAACAGGGACTTGTTCCGACAACGAGCAAACTCGGCGGCAAACTGAAAAAGAAAAAACCAAAACCGCCGATTAAATTCTCATAATCATTATAGCCACAAAGGCACAAAGACACTAAGCTGTGTCGTAAAAAAATGTACAACGTTAACGATACGATTATCGCGGTGTCGAGCGGAACGACTCCTTCAATAAAAAAAATCATACGCATAAGCGGTGATAATACTTATGCGATTTTAAAATTACTTTTTAACGCCGCACATTGCGAAAAAAAAGGTACAGACACTGCTTACGGAGGACAAACCCCTCGATTCATTCGAGGGGCTAACGATTATGACTTGAGCCAGTCCCCTTTTTTTCAAAAACAGAAAAAAATAACACCAGCAGCAATAGATATCGATGGATTTTACGCCGATTGTTTTGTTTATTCTTTTGTTTCTCCTCATTCTTACACGGGTGAAGACCTGGCAGAAATTCATATTTGTGGATGCGATGAAATTGTCGAAAAATTGTTCGCGAGTATTTTATCGGCCGGTTGCCGAACTGCACACGCGGGAGAATTTACATATCGGGCCTATATCAACGGCAAGGTAGATTTATCAAGAGCAGAAGCAATCGCGCAGATGATTGAAAGCTCAAATCAATTTCAACTTGCTGCAGCACAAAAACTTTTCGGCGGATCAATCGAAAAAAAAGTCGCTCAAATACGAAAAGATATTCTCGAACTTTTGAGCCTTATAGAAGCGGCTTTGGATTTCAGCGCAGAGGATATTGAAATTATCAGCAGGAAAAAAGCAAAAGATGCGGCGGACAAAATTTTAAATAATCTTCGTGAACTGCTTTCCGGCTCAATTACTTTTGAGCAAATTTCACAGGCGCCAACGGTTGTTATTTTTGGTGCGCCGAACGCGGGCAAAAGCAGTCTTGTAAATGCGCTCATCGGTGAAAACAGGAGCATTGTTTCAGACCTGAGCGGAACTACGCGTGATGTTCTTGAACATTGGCTCAAACTTGAAAATTGCGATTGCGTGCTGCTTGACAGCGCGGGGATTTTGACGCAGACGGATGACATACTTCAAATCCTGGCAAATGAAGCGGCACTGCGAGCGATAAATGATGCGACAGTTTTAATTTTCTGCGTTGATGCTTCAAAAAAAGATTATGTGGAAGATTTGGGAATTTTAAAACAGATATGTAGGGGCGAACCTGCGTGTTCGCCCATTGGGCAGACACATAGGTCTGCCCCTACGACAATATTCACTGCGACAAAGTGTGATTTGCTGAATAATAAAATTTCCGCAGTTGAAGATTTGTTTAAACAAAGATTTTTGCAAACCAGCGTAAAGAATAAAACTGGCATTGATGAATTAAAAAAAGCAATCGAACAAAATATTCTGAAACAGACTTCCACATCGACAGAACAAGCCGGCAAAACAGCATTAACAGAAAGACATAGAAACGCTGTAAGCGAAGCGGCAAAAAATATTGAAAACGCAGCAGCGGAAATTCAAAACGGCAGCGAAGAAATCGCGGCGTATGTTTTGCGTTCGGCATTGCAGAATTTATCCAAACTGGAGACAGAGCATATCGACGAAGCAATTCTTGACAATATTTTTTCGCGTTTTTGTATAGGTAAATAGAGCAGAATAATTTAGCAAAATACTATTGAAACGGTTTTGGCTTTTTTGTATAATGCAACTTTGTTGCAACAATAAAATGATAAGATTATCACGAAAAATCGTTGTTTTTATCGCAATATCGGCGTTTTTGCTCAATATTGCCGGTGTGTTTCTCTATATTCATCTTGCCCAGCATTCGCACGATTGCTGCGAACACGATAAAAATCGCTGTTCTGTTTGCCAGCAGGCGGCGGTTAATAAACCACAGGCAGTTATCTTAAACGACACGGCTGCTGTCGAATTGCCGCCGGTTATTTACACAAATATTTGCAAATCAGAAGTTTTTATACAAAATTCAGATTTTCGCATTCCATATCTTCGGGCACCTCCGAGCCTGGCATAGAATATCCAATTCAATAAATGTTTAAATCAACAATCATACTGCGCATAGTGTGTAGCTGTGCTGAATGATTGGAACAAATTTTTACCAAAATCAAAACGGAGATATTTTATGTTAAGAAGAAGTTTTTGTATAGTTGCTGCAATTATGTTTTGTACAGGCCTTGCAATGGCAGAGCATTCACACACACACGTTGGACTAAATGCTGACGGAATATGGGGAAACAGCGATGATAATCAGTTATGGATTTTCGCAACTCCCTCCAGTCCACAGTGGGGCACGATAACGATGCTGCCGACAGGCGATTACATAGGCGACAAACAAATTTATGAAGCGACACTCGATTGTTGGCACTCGGCACATCCGGAAAGCGGCGCATTTCAGCTTGATTTTAATAATGAGTCAACGCAACCGGATTGGAGAATTGCTCTGAAAAGAATAAGTGTTTCAAGTAACTTTTTCATCGTGGACGAAGGCTCTCTAACACCTGTTTTAACATCAGACGGTTCGATATTCGCATGTGAAGAACCAGACTGGGATGCAGAATTATCAAACGGGAACGGAGGATATGGCGCGTGGCATTTTCACACACATACCAAGTTTCTCGCTCTTGCTGGCGGCGCAGGCGAAACTTTCACCGCTACATTTACGGTGATTGACACCGGTTCCGGATATCTTGAATCAGCACCATACACATTGAGTTTTGTAACTGTTCCTGAACCGACAACGCTTGCGTTGCTCGGCGCGGGTTTGGTTTCTATTTTTAGAACTCGCAGGAAATAATGACGCAAAAGTATTTCAAAGCATTTACCCCGACACCAATTTGCAACACTACTAAACAATTTCGTTTAGATGGTTATTCATCATGCACAAAAAAATTGGTGCGGGGTTTTACACTGGTAGAACTGCTGGTGGTGATTTCGATAATCGCTATCCTGCTGGCAGTTCTAATTCCAGCATTAAAGAAAGCCCGACAGCAGGCGCAAAAATTCGTATGCTCAAGTAATATGCGGCAAATTGGCGTTGCGCTGCAATGCTATTTTCAAGAACGGGATTACCGTTTGCCGGTCGGACACTCGTGTAATGTCAATGACCCAAATCAATACTGGCTCAAAGTGCTGACAAAATATCTCAAACAGGATTTGCTATTTCAATGCTCTTCCGATACGGCCAAAGATTTCGTCGATTGGAATAAATCGCCGGGCAGCCAGAGCGGTAAACGATGGTCAAGTTTTATGATAAATGCTCTGCTCAACCCGTGCGAAGGATACGACTACCTGAAAAAAATCAAGAAGCCGCAGAGTTGCGTTTATGTATGCGAAAAACCTTCGGAGCCAAGATGGGCATCTGTAGAACATATTCATCCCGATTCGTGGTTCGGCAATATCAAAACAGCAAAAGCAAATATTGCATACAACAGACATAACAATAAATCAAATTATCTTTTTACTGACGGGCATGCGGAAACGTTAAAAATTGAAGATACATATAGTTGGCCCGGTAACTGTTTCTGGTATCCTCAATGCGCCCCTGCCTGGCCAAAAGAAGAATAGGAAAAACAAAATGAAAACAATTATGATAATTCTAACTTTGATGTGCGGAATATGCACGGCTGCTTGTTCGCTCGACCACTTTTTAATTGGTCATAATCAGGACGGCATCACAGGCACCGCTGACGATAATCAATTATTTGTAGATTGCACACAAAAATACAGGCACAGCGACCCTGATAATCAGACAACAGATACATGGAAGAACTGGTATTATCCGCTGTATCCAAATATGTATGGCAGTTACAGTGTTGGCGAACCCGGCTTTGATGTGATAGCCTCCAGCGACCCTGACAGAAAACTTTCAGGAACTGCGAATGTGGATTATAGAATAATCGTTAAATGCGTTGCGATTACAAGCGGTTTTTCTGCTCGCAAAACAACTCTGGGCATCCTGATAGATGAAGCCGGAGAATCCTTTAATCACAGCGCACTGGCGGATAGTCATCTTCACATTGAATATCGTGCACCTGCATCAACTGGCGGAACTCAACTTCAATGGATTACTTTCATTGTTTATGACGAGCTTGAAACATACGAACCATCAGAACCATTTAGTATTGTTTTTGGAACAGACCCGCTTGCAGGTGATTTGGTTATCGATGGAAAAGTTGATTTAAACGATGTTGCGGAATTGAGTTATTACTGGCTTGAAGAAAACGGCAGCATCGCGAATGATTTTTACGAACGTGCGGATGCAAACAAGGACAGTAAGGTGAATTTTATGGATTTTGCGTTAATGGCCGAAAATTATTTTCAATAAAAAAACCCCGTCGACGGGACGGGGTTATCACGTGAGATTTTCATCTTGTGCAGATGATTACTTTTGGTCTTTGGCTTCAAATTCAGCGTCGATAACATCGTCGCCGCCTTTACGATGGACATTACCCTGGTCTGAAGGCTTCGGTTCTTGAGCCTGTTGTTGAGCGCCGCCGGCAGCCTGCTGTTTTTTCGCAGCTTCTTCATACAGAATCTTGCCAAGTTCCTGTGCGGTTGTGCTCAAGTTTTCCATAGCTTTCTTTATCGCGTCGCCGTCTTCGCCTTTAACTGTTTCTTTTAAGTTATTGACGGCTGATTCGATTTTACCACGAGTATCGCCGGAAACTTTATCGCCGTGTTCTTTCAAAGTTTTTTCAGTTGAATAGATCAACTGGTCTGCCTGATTTTTCAGATCAATAACTTCACGGCGTTTTTTATCTTCCGCAGCGTGCGATTCGGCATCCTGCTGCATCTTTTTAACTTCTTCATCACTCAAGCCGGAGCTTGATTTGATTTGAATCGACTGTACTTTACCAGTGCCAAGGTCTTTGGCCGAAACGTTCAAAATACCGTTTGCGTCGATATCGAAAGCGACTTCAATCTGCGGCATTCCGCGAGGAGCGGTCGGAATATCTGAAAGCTGGAATCTTCCGAGCGTTCTGTTATCGCGTGCGAATTCGCGTTCGCCCTGCAGGACGTGAATATCAACAGTGGTCTGATTATCAGCAGCGGTTGAGAATACTTCTTTCTTGCTTGTCGGGATAGTTGTGTTGCGCTCGATCAATTTTGTCATAACGCCGCCGAGTGTTTCAACGCCCAATGAAAGCGGAGTAACATCCAGAAGTAGAATATCTTTTACACCCGCATCACCTGCGAGAACAGCGCCTTGAACAGCGGCGCCAATCGCAACAACTTCGTCAGGATTCAAACTCTTGTTCGGCTCTTTCTTGAAGAGGTCGCGAACAATTTGCTGAACCTTTGGAATTCTTGTCGAACCGCCGACGAGCAGAACTTCCGCTATGTCTGCTGGATTCATCTTTGCATCGCTCATTGCGCGAACGCAAGGATTTTTCAATCTTTCAAAAATCGGTTCTGCGAGAGCCTCAAATTTGCTGCGTGTAAGAGTGATCTGCAAATGTTTCGGGCCGGAAGCATCTGCTGTAATGAACGGCAGATTTACAGTTGTTTCGACCTGATTTGACAATTCGCATTTTGCTTTTTCCGCAGCTTCTTTTAGACGCTGATGAGCCATCGGGTCTTTGCGAAGATCGATGCCTTCGGTTTTCTTGAATTCATCTGCGAGATAGTTGATCAAAACTTCGTCGAGGTCGTCGCCGCCGAGGTGAGTATCGCCGTTGGTGCTCAAGACTTCAAACACATTATCGCCGATATCAAGGATTGAAATATCGAAAGTACCGCCGCCGAAATCGAAAACAGCTACTTTTTCGTTTTTCTTTTTCTCAACGCCATAAGCAAGAGCGGCAGCCGTCGGCTCATTGATAATTCTTTCGACTTTCAGGCCTGCGATTGTGCCGGCGTCTTTGGTAGC
>MHYA01000081.1:108882-134509 GCA_001825675.1 Planctomycetes bacterium GWF2_42_9
CGCCCTTTCGACTTTTTCGCCGAGGTAATCTTCGGCTGTCTTTTTAAGGTCTTGCAGAATCATCGCTGAAACTTCCGGCGGAGTATATTCTTTGCCTCTGACGTTTACTTTCACAAGTTCGGCAGCACCGCCGACAACTTTATATGGTACGGTCTTTTCCTCCGTCGCGACTTCGTTGTGCCGACGGCCCATAAACCTTTTAATCGAAAAAACGGTATTTTCAGGATTTGTTACCTGCTGATGACGGGCTATCTGGCCGACGAGCCGTTCGCCTTTGTCCGTGAAACCGACGACAGACGGAGTAAGACGGCTGCCGGATGAATTTATGAGCACTTTTGGTGAAGTGCCTTCCATCACGGACACGACCGAGTTTGTTGTTCCTAAATCTATTCCTATTATTTTTGCCATAGTTTATGTCTCCTTAGACTGATAAATTACTACAAACCTTTAAAGTGCAAACAATGTGCCAATCTTCGGTAAAGTTATAAGTAATTAAATCAAAACAACTTACGATTTTTAATAATAGTGAAATATAGTGCCATTTTGGCAGGATATGAAACAGAATTGAACTGTAAAGACTGGGCAGCGTACGGAAATAGTCTAAATTCTCAATGAGATTCGCGGATTTATTCTCAATAATTTTCTAGTTTAACTGAATTTTTCATTTTGAGATTTATTTTCTATATAATATATTCTTAGCAATCAACCCGATACAATTTCAAAGTGCCTTAATTTATAGTAGTTATAGTGTTTTTGAAAGGAATAGTAAGAGATGGCAAGTACTGCAAATGCTCTTGTAGCGAAAAGAATTTTTCTAACAAAAGGTGTCGGAAGACACAGGTATCAACTTAAATCATTCGAGGAAGCGCTGCGAGACGCGGGTGTCGCAAATCAAAACCTTGTTCAGGTTTCGTCAATTCTTCCGCCAAAATGCAAAATCATCAGTAAAGAAGCCGGCTTGAAAGAACTCGTGCCTGGAGCTATTGCATTCTGTGTTATGGCAAGATGCGATACAAATGAGCATGGCAGACTTGTCGCTACTTCAATCGGTATGGCAATTCCAAAAGACAGAAACAACTGGGGTTACCTTAGCGAAG
Source organism: Planctomycetes bacterium GWF2_42_9 (assembly GCA_001825675.1). GTDB lineage: Bacteria > Planctomycetota > Phycisphaerae > Sedimentisphaerales > UBA12454 > UBA12454. Next base: position 109,980 of record MHYA01000081.1, read on the forward strand.
TTCACGGCCACGGTATGAACGAACAGCAGGCAGGCGATATGTCTGAAGACTTAGCGGCTGAGATGCTGGGAACAACTTTGGGTATGGAAGTTGATCCAAACAAAGCCTGGAGCGAAAAGGAACAGGCATACAAATCAAGCGGCCTTTTCATCAGAACCACAAACTGCACACAGGCAGCCAGAGGACAAAAGGGACTCTGGACAACGACAGTTGCGATAGCAATGTTTTTATTTGATTAAAAATAGCGTACAGCGTAGAGCGTTTAGCGTATAATTATATACACCAAGTGCAATACGCTGTTTTTTTATGGAGAAATAATGAAAAAATATAATTTTTGCGATTTGCCCAAAGAATACTCAAATTACCAGGATGCCAAAATAGTCATTTTGCCTGCACCGTTCGACGCAACAAGCACCTGGATCAAAGGCGCAGATAAAGGCCCGGACGCTATTCTCGAAGCATCAGCAAATATGGAAAGTTATGATATTGAAACAGATTCCGAAGTTTATAAGCAGGGAATTTTCACCGATAAACCTATAAAAGAAAAAAAATCGGCAGAAAAGATGGTTGCCGAATTGAAAGCCCGCACGCTGAAACATATCCAGAATGATAAATATGTTGTAACACTCGGCGGTGAACATTCCATCAGCGCTGCATCAATACAGACACACGTTGAGTCATTTAAAGATGTTTCAGTGATTCAACTCGACGCGCACGCGGATTTGCGGGAAGAATATCATGGAACAAAATATAATCACGCCTCTGTTATGGCTCGCGCACGTGAAATTGCACCAATAGTTCAGGTCGGAATCAGAAGCGGTGCAGTCGAAGAAGCCAAGGCGATGAAGCAAAAGAACGTTTTTCTGGCACAGGATATTTATGATAATGATAAATGGTTCAATAAATGCCTGAATATGCTGACGAAAAATGTTTATCTGACAATCGACCTTGACGCGTTCGACCCTTCGATTCTGCCATCAACTGGTACGCCGGAGCCGGGCGGTTTGGGATGGTATCAGGTGATTAAATTCCTGCGATTACTTATGACAAAGAAAAACGTAGTCGGATTCGACATCGTGGAGCTTTGCCCGAATTCAACTAATAAGGGTTCCAACTTTTTGACCGCAAAACTGATCTATAAGTTATTAAGCTATAAGTTTGAACTGTAAAATTACGGAATTATCAAAGTTTTTTCCCGCAAAGACCGATAATAAATAATAATCGCCCGCTGTAGCGGGGGGTAACACACTTTTTTAATGAAAGGATTTATTATGTGTGCATGCGGAAAATGCGGTTGCGGAGCAACAAAGAAAGTCGCTAAAAAGACAGTTGCAAAGAAAAAAGTAGCAAAGAAGAAGAAATAACCCTTAGCCACAAAGGCACGAAGGCACAAAGAAAATATTGGATTTCCGCATACGCGGGAATGGCACAACTTTATGCCTTTGTATCTTACCGGCTGAAAATGAAACGGCCTCTGGATATTCCAAAGGCCGTTTTTGTTTGCGCTTGTTTTCTACAAATCTTATTTAGTCAATTCCACGGTAGCAGTTCCTTTAATTGACATCGGAATTGTCATACCTTCAGGCATTTGAGGATTACCTTCCATTTTCATAATGCCGGAGAAGTTCATAGTCATATCGCCATTCTTTGTAAGGCCGTTTTTCAAATCTACTTCGTTTGTGCCATTGATAGTACCGGCCATCTGCATTGACATTTTCATATTGGGATCGCTAACGATAGGTTTGTTGGGATCGCCCATATCCAATTTTGCAACGGTATCGATAATGGCTGTATCGTCTTTGACGCTCTTTAACATATAAGTTGTATCGATATCGATCGGCATCATAAAGTTAATACTCTTTATGTCATACCAACTATCACCAACTGCGATTGGCTCGGCTGGATACATATTCATCATATTGCCGGTCAATTCTTTCATTTGTTTTTCATCAAACATCTTATCGAGTACACCTTCGGCAGCGGCGGCTTCAGGAGTTGCTTTCAATTTTTCTTTAACCTTCTGCATCATGTCCGACAAACCGGTCATAGAGGTAACTTCGCCTGTTGGTTTTACTTTCATCTGGAACTGGCTGCCGACCATAGCGGAAAATAATCCTGCCATCATTTTATCCTGCGGAGGAGAGTTTGGTCCGATCGTGTTTGGATTATCAGAATCGTATGCCATTTTTCCCATCGGGCCTTCCATACTCATCTTCACAGATTTGTAACCCATTTTCAAATCCATATTACCGTTGGCATCAACGCCGGTGCAGTCAAGGGTCATAACCATTTCCTGCGTCTGTTTCACTTTCATCTCCATACCACTCATATTCTGGGTGATGTCCTGCACCTGTACCATCTTCATTTCGTGGGAGTCCCCTGCCTTTAGACGAAGTTTCAGGTCGACCTTATCTGCCGCAAAGCAAACCGTTGCCAGCAGAACCACACATAATACTGAAATCGCTTTTTTCATTTTTTTAGCTCCTTAATAAAAAAGTTGTTTTAATATTATAGTCCAATATTTGAGTTTTTGTTACACAAAATCAGGACATTTTTTTGTTTTATAATCCCTGTTGAAAAACCGCATTATCAGTATTAAAAATTAGGATTTTGCCCATTTTTAATGCTTTGAAATTTGGTATTTTGCTCTTTGTTTCAAATTTTAATGTTAGAGTTTTGGATTTAAGGAATGGTGTAATGTGCCAGACTTGTGGTTGTTCGCCGTGCAAAAAATGCGGAATGCCAATAGAAAATGGCGTTTGTAAAGGTTGTAAAAAGAAGGCATCGGAATGTATTTGCAGAAAAGGAGATAAGCAAAAATAGATATTGTTAGAAAAACTGTGTTTTTAATACTGAAAACGCCTAAAAATCCAAAGTAATTACTACTGACGCCGTTTCTCTATTCAAAATTATAATGTTTTCGAACCGCTTCGCTGACTTCCCATGTGCATTTCAACCCGGTTGGGAAAATTACTAAATCGCCTGCTTGGAAAGACACTTGGCCGTTGCCGGGCCGGTCTTTGACAGTGACTTGGCCTTCTAAAATCAAACAAGTCTCAGTCTGGGTATAATCCCAATCGAAAGTGCTCTTGCCGCAAGTCCAAATCGGCCAGGTTTTACATTCTTTAACCTCTGCTTCGGTCGGCTTTCTTACAATTACATCTTTTATAGTAGGCATTTCAAGTCTCCATTAGTTATTTATATTTTAGTCCGGCTGCGATGGTTTTCAAGAAAATATGGAACATTTTAATGCTTTGCGGTAAATTATTGTTTCTATTTGTGGAGCAAAAATGACTAAACAGCAGTTTGAAAAGTTGAAAAAATGGTTTTTTGAATATGTCGCCGGCTTTTACGGCAGCGATGCGCGTTACAACGATGACATCAAACTCAAAGAAGATCACACGAAAAGAATGTGCGTTGATACCCCAATCATCACTGAAGAACTTGGTTTCAGCGAAGAGCAGGCAAACCTCGCGCTGGCTATTTCGCTTTTGCACGACACCGGCAGATTTGAACAATACAGAAAATATAGAACATACAATGATGTCGGAACTGAAAATCACAGCCTGATCGCTTTGAATGTTCTTGCAGAACAAAAAGTTCTCGACGATCTCGACAGCAAAGAAAAGAATATTATCGAAACCGCAATCAGATTACACGGCGAAAAAGATTTGCCTAAAAATTTGCAAGCCGATGTTGAGCCTTTCGCAAAGTTGATTCGTGATATTGATAAGCTCGATATTTATTTTGTAATGCTGAACAGGATTGATGAGCTGCGCAGCGACCCTATTAAATGCGCATCAATTTTTGGTTATCCCGCCACGGATAAATGTTCCGAACACGTTGTCAAAGCTGTTCTCGAAGGCAGAACAATTTCTTACAGTGAATTTAAATCTCTCAATGACATTTTGCTTGGCATAATCGGTTGGATACACGACATCAATTACACAGCTACGCTAAAGGAAATAAAAAAACGCGGCCTTCTCGAAAAATTAATTTCGTATTTGCCGGCCATAGACGCTGGAAATATTCGTGAGCCAATTTTTTTAACGCTTGATGAAAAAATTGCTAGTAAGAAATAGATTCTAAAAGCAAATCTTTGTAATCATGCCAAAGCTGTGATTCGGATTTTTTTGAATCCTCTTTGCTGAACTCAACCGTAATTATAGGAATATTTAATTCCAGTCCGACATACGAACCGAATGACCCCGGTTGTGCACCGACTTTATGCAAGGGCAGTTTACATTTATCCGCCAGACGCTTTGCCAACTCATCTGCGGGGCCGTCATAATCGATGCAGTTAAGCGCTTCGTGAAAAGCGATTACGCGCGATGGTTTGTACATATTCACAATTTTATATAAGATGTAACTTTCCGGTTCACTCAATGCGAAACGACCGTTGCGATTATTATTGATTCTATTGTCCGCTGGAAAATTCCTGTTCAAATCTATTTGATTTGAATTATACCTTGTTTTCTTTTCAAGGCCGTCGGGATTTACTACCGGCACAATAATCACTGTGTTGCCATTGAGAAGGTTGCAGTTTTCTATAAGGTATTCTTGAAAATGATTTAACAAAGGAACTGCCGCACGTTCGCTTCCATGAATTGATGCAAACAAAAGCGTAATATTCTGCCCGCTTCCTAGTTTAGTATAATTGATTTTTTTGCCTTTTACAGACCGTCCTGCGTTATAGTTTTGAACAGGTTCCAGGCAATTGTTTATGAGGTTTTCTTTTCGGGACTTAAGAGTGTTGCAGCCATTAAGGAATAATATTGAAATGATGAAAAACAAAAATAAACATTTCGAATTTTTAATCATATCACACAAAAGGAAACTTTTCTTTTTCCGAGATTTCAAAAAATCTGCCTGGCGATTCCGGCATACCCGTCTTTGCGCTCAAATACGCAGCTTCGATGAGAGCCATTGTCGCAAGGTCGAGCCGATAACCGTTCCGCATTTTATATTTGTCCGGCTCAAGCAGTGCCCTGCCGAAATCGATGAACATCTCAGTAATACATTTTTCTGCGCTTAGCGGATATTTATTTTCAGAAATTAAATTATTATTTTCATCATAGATGACAAGACGATTCGGTGTCGCGATGATATTTTGTTTCGAGCCGTAAATTCTGACTGGCGCAACGCTGCCATTGCCTGTCTGTCGAGCCGCCAGAAATGTACCAACGAGTCTTTCTCGGAAAACAAGCGACGCGGTAACGGTATCTTCGCCGAAATACTGCTTGGCTTTTTTGTCAGGACTTTGATTTGTCAGCAGTGCGTAGACCTGTGTCGGCATTGCGAAATTTTCCACAAGCAGACTAATCAGCTCAAAACATTCATTCAGCAGCACGCCCCTGCCTGAACTTCGCTGCGATTTTTCACAGGATGCAATGGGCTGAAAAAAATCACTGCCGAAAGTCGCGCAAATATTCACAAAATAAAAATCTCTGCGATCGTTTGTCCGCAAAAAATCGGCAAGTCTTTCATAACCCGGAGCGAATCTTGTCGGCGCAGCCGTTACATATCTAACATTGTTTTTTTTGATAAGATCGAAAATCTCTGCGGCAAGCTCGAAATTCATCGCGGTCGGGATAAGCTTTACAATATGACATTTTTTACTTATCGCCATTTTGACGAATTCAACGCACCTGCTAATTGGTTCAGCTACAATTAAAACTTCCGGCTGATTCTGCAAAATGAACTGACGATAATCGTCGAACGCGGTACAGTTATATATTTGTGCAGCTTTGTTCGCGTTTGCAAGATTGGTGTCGGCGATTGAAATAATTTCATACAGACCTGTCGCGCAAGCCGATTCAAGCAGACCGACAGCCCTGGGATTTAAACCCAGCCAGGCCGTTTTCAATTTGCGAGTTGGTGCGGGTTGTTCGGTCATCGTAACATTAAATCCATTACAGGCTTGCCTAGAAATGCCGAAAGTTTTTCAGCATCGCTTCTAATTCTTGTCAATTTTCCGTGGTCAACAACATTAATTCTTTTGCCGTCGTCAAGCACGAGATTAATCTCATAACTCACATAAGAACTGTCTTTGCTGGTACAATGTTCTGATAGAAGCTGAATTGTTTTTATTTTTTCAAGTTTTGTACAGGTTTTTGTCTGGTCTATGTTATATACATTATCAGGGGATTTTCTGCCCTTCCAAAAGTAGCCGTTGCGTTTATCGAATACAATGGGCGATGTCCAGAAGTATAACATACCTCCGCTGGCAATTACAGCAATGATACATGCCAGACCTGGAACAATAATCCCCGCGCTGAAAATACTGAAAATGGGGGTTTTACCCGACGATAAATTGTGAATGCAAACAGTTGCTGCTACCATTCCAGCAAAAAGAAAAGCTAAAGAAAAGATTATCGCACCGGCAGCGACTTTAAATTTGATTACATCTGGCGATATTTCGACAAGTCTATGTGTACAAAAACTCGCCCCGCCTTTATTGACCGGCGTGGTTTGCACCTGTTGCGCGGCAGAACCTTGATGCCCTGCCGGATAATTCTCGTCCTGCTGCATATAAAAGTTTATTCCGTTAAAACTTCTTTTCTGTATTTATTTCTGAACTAAAAAATGTTCAGGCACGGGAAACTGCGAACAAAGCAGCAGCGATTCTCTGCCGACCTGTGCGATGACTTCTTCGTTATCGATATTTTCCGCAACCCTGGCAATGAGTGAAGCAATGATTTTCATCTGTTCTTCTTTCATACCTCTTGTTGTAATTGCGGGAGTTCCGATACGCAAACCATTCGGGTTGAACGGCTTTGCAGGATCGCCTGGAATCGTGTTGTAATTGGTTTCGATTCTTGCCCTGTCGAGCGCCTTGGCTAATTTTTTTCCGGGAATATTTTTATTTCTCAAATCGATTAGCATTAAATGGTTATCAGTTCCGCCTGTGAAAAGATCAAATCCTTTTTCCATTAATGATTCAGCGAGAACTTTTGCGTTAGCGATAATTTGTTTTGCATACTGAACAAATTCAGCACTGTCCGCTTCCTTAAGCGCTACTGCAAGAGCACTGATTGTGTGCATATGCGGCCCGCCCTGCAATCCCGGAAATACCGCTTTGTCAATAGCTTCAGCAAGTGCGGCTTTGCAAAGAAGCATTCCGCCTCTGGGCCCGCGCAGAGTTTTGTGTGTAGTTGTCGAAACAATATCAGCAAACTGTACAGGACTTGGATGCAGACCTGCGACAACCAAACCGCTTATGTGCGCGATGTCGCTCAAATGAACCGCGCCAACTTTTGCAGCAATTTCTCCGAATGCTTTAAAATTAATTATTCGAGGATATGCGCTTGCTCCGCTGATGATAACTTTTGGTTTATGTTTCATCGCAAGCTCTTCGATTTTATTAAAATCGTACTCCCCTGTTTTGGGATCAAGCTCGTAACTTACCGAATTAAATATTTTGCTTGTAAAATTTACTTTCCATCCGTGACTTAAATGTCCGCCGAACGGAAGCGCAAGTCCCATTATCGTATCACCCGGTGCAGCAACAGCGCTGTATGCCGCGAGATTAGCGACTGCGCCAGAATGTGATTGAACATTTGCGTGATCAACTTTAAAAAGTTTTTTTGCGCGCTCGATCGCGATCGATTCAACCAGATCAGTAATTTGTTGTCCTTCATAATAACGTTTGCCTGGATAACCTTCGGCATATTTATTTGTCAAACAACTTCCGGTCGCCGCCATCACTGCTTTCGAAACATAATTTTCAGATGGTATCAGACGTATGCAGGCGCTCTGACGAGCAGCTTCCTGTCGCAAAAGTTCATAAATCTGCGGATCATATTTTTCAAGAGGCGTAATCATAAAAAACTCCATTTAAAAAATCTTTATCATTTAATTTATAAGCGAGCAGTTTAACAAAAGTTAGCCATATGGTCTAATAATTTTTGATTTTCTGCTATTCTACTAAATACACTATATATATGTTATATAAACATCTAACACTTTCATAAAAAGTAAATAAGTTTCATTTTTCGTTATTCATTTTGTAAACATATATTTTTATATAAAAACACGTTATAAATATATTTTTTCTACCTTTATTGTTTCACGTGAAACAGTGGGCTAATTCTGAATATACAAAATTTAAGATCAAATTGGGGAACGGCTCAAAGTCTGACCACAAAAATTTAAAAATTTCAATCTTAAATCTTTTAAATCATTGATTGTTTCACGTGGAACTTGAAACGCCTTTTTAGCCTCTGCTTTCTTTTCAATTTTATAAAAATGCTAATAAATCTTCAATTTTGAACAAAAAAAGCTAAAAATAAGGCATATTTCGCAATTTTTATATGGAAATTAGTCTAAATAGGTGTTAAAAAAGCCTTTCAGACATTAGTCAAATATTGACGGTTATACTACAAAACTCTATTCAAGGAATGATTTTATGATACCAAAAGGTAAAGAAAAACCAAAGCACCTCGGCAGAGGGCTTGAATCTCTTTTAGGTCCAATAATCACAACGGTTCAAGAAAATATTGATAACGTAGTTACGGAAACTCCACCTAACTTCAGTTCAGACAAGGAGTTACACAAATATATAGTTGAATTGGAATTTGAAGCCATAATTCCCAACCCATTTCAGCCTCGCCATAACTGGGACGATGCCCAGTTACAGGACCTTGCGAGCTCTATTAAAGAGAATGGAATATTGCAGCCTATTATAGTTAGGCCAAATAATGGTAAATACGAGATTGTGGCTGGAGAACGTAGATTTAGGGCATCCCAGTTAGCAGGGCTGAAAAAGATACCTGCGATGGTTCGTAAGACCGATGATTCAGAAATGTTGGCCTTAGCAATAGTGGAAAACATACATCGCGCGGATTTGAATCCTATTGAAAAAGCAAAAGCTTATCAAGCGTTTATGGAGACTTTCAATCTGACCCAGGAACAGGCAGCTCAAAAACTCGGCCAGGATAGATCGGTGATTGCAAATTTTATACGTCTGCTGAATCTTCCCGCAGAAGTAAAACAAATGCTCATCGATGGCGCTCTCGATATGGGACACGCAAGAGCGATCCTTGCACTGCCGACAGATGATTTAAGAAAACGTCTTGCAAATCGCGCACTGGCAGGGCGATTGAGTGTTCGTGAAGTTGAAAGACTTGTGCGTCTTGCTATCGCAGCAGGCGATGAGAAAAAACAAAAACAAATAATTGAAAAACCCGCGAACATAAAAGACCTCGAAGAAAAAATTCGCGCTCGTCTCGGGACACGCGTTGACATCAAAGCGAGAAAGAACGGACAGCGTGGAAAAATTGTTATTGAGTTTTATTCGCTTGATGAGTTTGACAACATAACACAAATGCTGGGAGTGAATGCTGATTAAGGTATTTTATCTATAAAAAGATAAAGGCTGATAAAAATAATCAGCCTTTTTTTATTACTGTATTAATCGAGTATTATTTCAAAGATGCTTATTGTGCCGTTTGAATTTTCGCCTTCATCTGCCGTTATAATAAATGTTTTGTTTTTTTCTTCAACAGCAATCACACCTTCTGGCCTTGAACCTGTATCTTCAGCCGAGATTAAAATTGGATCGCGCGGGTTTGTGATTTCCAGAATTAGAAGTTTATTCAATCTTTCAATTCCAACAAACGAAAAAATCCTGCCGTTTAATTTTTTTAGCGCAATCCCTTCAGGATCACATCTTTTATCGGGCTCATCTGGACAAAGATATTTTCTTACGTCAACTCTGCTCAAGAGTTCATATTGTTTAAAATCATTCTCAAGCGAATAAAATGAAACACACTGCCCAGTTCTTTTGCCGTTGTTAAGTTTTTCTCCTTCTTCTGCTGCTGCAATGATTGCTTTATTAGAAGAATCACGTATAACCGCAATACCATCGGGCTGCGCACCTTTCGCCAATCTTATTACAGTTGTCAACACTGGCAATGTGTTTTGCATATCAACGATGACAATTAAATCATTTTCCTGACAGCTAACAGCAGAGAATTTATTATGCGGATCAAACGCAATAAACTCCGGTTCCAAAATTCCCAAATTTATTCCGGTTAATTCATCTAATCCGTTAAGCCGAACAGGGGGCTGCTTTGTATTTAAGTTTAGCGCCCATATTCCGCCTTCTGTTTGCGAATTTTCTTCTGCTTCATCTGCCGCTATCATCCATTTGCCGTTTGGCGAAATAGAGACACAGTCAAGCTGAACACCGAATGATATTTTTTTAACTTCCGCAAACGTGTTTAAATCTGCAAAAATTATTTCACTGCTGCCGTTTGCGTCTGCAAGTCTTGAAAGTATTACATAATTCAAATTTGCGTTTGCCGCAACAGACGTTGGTTCGCTTTTTATTTTGATGTTTGCAATAGGTTTAATGTCACCAATCGCCAGATCGTTAACTTTGTAAAAATCAAGACAATGATTTTTTGAATTGACTGCTGCGATAATATGTTTAGAAGCGATATATTGCAGTATCTCCGCATTGCCTCCGTTTGGCGTATGGATTCGTTTTATCAATTTTACGCTGCATCCATTTTGCGCAGCGGCTAAATTGCCAACGAACAATAATAAGATAAGTTTATATTTTAAAGAATTAATTATTTCAAGGAGGGGCCGAAAGCGTTCCATATAAGTCCCGGTTTATTCCAGTTACCATCGCGATAATCAGGGTCTCGTGAACCTTGAGCATTTACGGTAACATAATCATATTTTAATCTTGCCGTATGTCCGTCGCAAAATACAACGTGTCCGCCGTTGAGATGTCTTCTTGCGAATCGTTTCCAGTCGCCGCGATGTCTGCCAAGCAGCGGCCGAGTTTTGTAATAATCATAATCTTTTTTCTCAAGCTCTTCGTTTGCCGTTCTCATCTCAAGCATCAGTATCGTTTGTTGCGACGATTTAATATTCGCAAGTTTCACATTTTCAATATCGTCCTTCGTGCTTGCTGTCGGCCCATTATTCAATTCTGAATTCCATATATAACAGAAAAACATCTTATATTCATAATTTATACTGCCGTCATAAAAATTCACCGCTTCTTTTGTAAAGCCCTGCGGAAACTTCGCCGCCGGGTCAACAAAAATACAATCCCTATTTGGCGGCATTGGAACGGTCGTTTTGTTTTTTATCGCTGTTTCACTGATTTGACGATACGATTGCTGCCCGAGCATTCTGGGAATAGAATTCGCCCACCAGTCATTATTTTTAAACACCGAACCCAAATTTTCATCTTTATTTCCTTCCCACGGCAGAACGCCATTATTTTGTTCGGCGAACGCGATCACACCAATTCCCCATTGCCGCGTATTCGACATACTTTTCAATGCTGTCGCCAAAGCCCTTGCCTTACTCATCGCGGGCATTATTACCGCAAGCAGTATTGCGATAATCGAAATAACTACGAGCAGTTCAACAAGTGTGAAAGCCTGATTCGTGTGTGTTTTATTATCTCTCATATTTATCCCATCAAAATTTCATTTAAAAAACAGACCTGTATGCCGACTTCGCAAAGCAGCATACAGGTTTCGCAATAGAGTAGTAAGGTATCGTTTATTGCATTTAGGGCTCTGAACAGGTAGAATCATTTGGATTAACGCAATCCATCCAGTTTTGAGCGAACTGTGCAAAATCTTTAAAGTTGACATAGCAATCATTATTAACATCGAAATAGTTTTTGAATCCCATCGCAATCGCAGCCGCACAATCAGCAGGCGGGTTATACCACGCGCGAATCGCGGAGAAATCCTGAACCATCAACTGATCGTTCCATCTGTTCGGCAAACCGAAACTGCTCGTATCTGCATCAGAAAAATTAGCGCCTGAAACGGAAGCAGAAGGATTGGCTGTCAATTTGCCGACTTCTGCGGAATTAATTCCGCCGCCGCCCCAATAGGTTGTGCCAAGATTTTCACCCACAGGTCCCCAAACAAGATTTCCCTGTGCATCGTTTATTTGAGCCTGCCACGCATCATTACCGCAGCCCCAATCATAAGATGTATGATCCATAACATTTTGTACACACGTTAGAAGAGGCGTTGATGATGATGCTTCCGTTTTTGTGCTGACATTTATCCACCAATCATTTGCTTCAGGATTGAAACTTGTGTCGGTGCTCAAATTAATCACTGCTTCGGCATAACTGGGCGAAACATTGTACGTGCGGTTCTGATTGTCTTTATCAACGTAAATATAAGATTCATCGACAATCGTTATGATTGTGCCGGCTCGCAGATTGCTCCAGACAGAATTATTGGCAAACTGTAAAATGCCCTGTTCGACATTTCCGTTGCCATACCATATATCAGTACCATCAGCTTCATTTGCTTTTGCGGTATCAGTTTCTGCCCAGCGAATTTGCCATCCGCGAATATCGAGATGATCCTGTGTTACAACAAGTTCAATCCAGTCGCCGCCGTTACCCTGAATTCTGCCGTTGAGCAAAGTGCCTGTCATTTTGTCAGGATGCAAACCGTCAGCCATTTCTTGAAAATAAACATCAACATTTGTTGAGCCGTCGTAAGTATCCGTTTTGAGATATTTTTCTGAACCAACAGCATTGAATTCATTCAGGATAAGTTCGCCTGCCGCGAAAACATTCATTGCCGTTATCATCAGGATTGCGTTTGTAATAAAAAACTTTTTCATCTTATCGCCTTTCACAATTTGTGATTATCTTTTTCTGAATCTCAAAACCATTGCTGATGCGCCAAGAATGAACAGTGTCGCAGGTTCAGGAACGGCATAATAGTATCCCGGATTGCCAATGTCGTTTCCGCTGCTTTTCCTAGAACCATACACATCGCCAACCGATGCCAAAACCCAACCAGTCGAAGCGGCTGTTAACGCCAAATCAGCTTGTGGTATTGTGCAGCTTTTGTTTTCTGTCTTCGGCGAACTACCATAAGTTAGCGTATCAACTAGAACTCCGCTCGCATTGTAAACATTGATTGCGTCAGCACTTCCGAGATTATCTTTGCTGTTAGCACCAATGATTTTTACTGATGAGCCAAGATTCCAGGCCGTTCTGAATGTCGATACCGCCGTTTCTGTCAGTATTACCGACTCACCAGGTGCGATAATTCCAAACGCACTAAGGCTTACATCGCCCGCGGTTGCGCTGCTGTCGGCATAACTCCAGCCTGTTAAGTCTATTGCGGCCGAGCCGATATTTGTGAACTCAATGAATTCCCCGTTTGCCCCCTTGTACATCCACTCTGTAATTTGCAGCCCTGCCATTGAGTTGACTGCCAATACCAATACCAATAAACTTGCTAACTTCTTCATTTTACTTTTCTCCAAAATTGTTCATAAAATTATCATTTAACGTACAGAATATGATAAAAAAGATGTGTTAGACACGTATGTGGGTCATTGTTAGATATTTGTAATAAATATTTGTATTTTTGGGGGATTTTTTAAACAAAACCTGCATTTTTTGCATCATTGGCTGAACTCAATAAAGACAAACTATTTTTTCTTCAAAAAAATAATAGTTAATATCTATTAGGCTCGGTAAAAACCGGGCCTTTTTTATGCATTTTCACTATTAAAAACACGTTTTTTTATTTTTTTGTCGCAAAATGTGGGGATTTCTACACTATATATTGAAACTCGAGTTTTTTAAACAATTTGGATTTTAAATGGAACAAAGCGATAAATATTTAATCCAGCTGTGTTTAGATGGCAGACCAGATGAATTCCGGCATCTAATTAAGCGTTATCAATCGGCCGTGCTGGCTCATTTGACATGTAAATTACGCAATAAAACCACTGCAGAAGATGCCGCACAGGAAACATTTGTCCGGGCATATTTCAGTTTATCGAGCCTTAAAAAACACGAGTCTTTTCCTGCCTGGCTGTTCGGGATTGCTAACAACATCGCAAAAGAGCAGCTAAGAAACATGAATCAATTTACTGATTTGGATTCTCTGGCTGAACCGGCTGAGAAGGAACAAAATCCTGAAAATGATTTTGAACTTCAACAGGCCTTTGCGAAACTTCCGGATTCTTACCGGGAAATTCTATTGCTCCGGTTTTATGCGAATCAATCTTGTCAACAAATCGCCGCAAACCTAAATATGCCAATCGGCACCGTTACCAAAACGCTCTCGAGAGCTTACGATCAATTGCGCGGTTTACTTGAAAAGCAAAAGAAAGACGAGGTGCAAAAATGACTTGCACAGAAGCTAAAGAATTGTTTGTTGAATATTTGGAAAATCTTTTAACTGCGGAACAAAAACAAAACATTGAATCTCATCTTGAAAATTGTCCGCAGTGTAAAAATGATTTGGCAAATTTGAAATCGCTCAATCAAAGACTTTCATCTGACACAAACTTTTTCCAGCATATCAGTATTGAAAATGCGGTTTTCAACAAAGTCTTATGTGAACAAAACAGAAAACTAAAACAAGCCGGCGTTATTAACCGCCGCTTTGAGATTGTGAGAAAAATTATGAAAAGCAGAATTACAAAACTTGCAGTTGCCGCGGTGATAACTTTTGCTGCAGCTCTAGCATTTTCTTTTTTAAATAAAACAACAATGCCCGCATACGCTCTTGAACAGACAATTAAAGCAAGCCACGGCGTTCAATATTTGCATGTTAAAACTTACATAACTTCAAATCCTGATTCGCCTGCTGAAACATGGCTGGAATTTGCTCCTGATGGCGAATTATATGCTATGCGATTTCACAAACCTGCATGGATGGAACCAGATGACGGCAATACAGTGATTGTTTGGAAAGACAATAAAATGCAGCTATGGATAAAAAAGAAAAATATTTTTGCAACAATGAAAGACAAGAAAGTGGCAGACCAAGTACTTAATACTGTTAAGCAACTGGATCCCAAAAATGCGGTAGGAAATATTTTAAAAGCTCAGACTGCTGGTGAGACTAATGTTGAAACTCTTGAACCTCAAAATAAAGCCGATCCAATTGCGATAACAGTTACATCATTAAAAGAGAATGTGCTCCCTTTCAAGAGAATAGTTTTGTTCGTTGATCAAGCTACAAAACTTATTAATTCCGTTGAAGCATATATGTTGGAAAATAATGAATATAAACATATCTGCACAATAGATTTTTTCGATTATAATGTTCCAATTGATTCCGAAATGTTTACATTGGAAAATATTCCCTCTGATGCGATTATCATAGACCAAACTAAAGAAATAGGTATTCTTCAGGGAAATCTTACTGATAACCAGGTGGCCGTTGAATTAATTCGTCAATTTCTTGAGGCATTAATTGCAAAGGATTACGATAAAGCAGGCACTTTATTTGGCGGTACTCCAGGTGAAAGAATGAAACAAACTTATAGTAAAGTCAAATTTATTAAAATCATTTCGATCGGCGATCCGGTACCTCATTCTCTTACCGGAGGTCTTTTTGTACCATGCAAAGTAGAGATAGAAAAAGAAGGCAAAATTTCCGAATGGGCTCCGGAACATTCTTATGTCCGTAGAGTACATGGCCAGCCCCAGAGATGGGAAATTATTGGCGGATTCATGGGAATTTAGAATATTATGGATTTCAAGGCCGGGCCTTTTTTCTACTCAAAGAAAAAACTGTGTCAGGAGTCGTTTTTTATTTTTCCGCGTTTTCAGTATTAAAAATGCGGTTTTTGTCGTTTGGAGACTATGAAAGCACTTTAAATCTATATCTGAATCTGTTGCAAGAATTGCCAACGAGCCATAGTTAAAAAAAAGTCGCTTAGAGCAGAATCGGACGCGGTCACAGCACCGCTTGCCCTAGGGTGGGCAAATTCCGCCAAAAGCGACTGCAAAAAGTATCCATATTATTCATCGTAAAAATTTGGGAAAATTTCTATTTCTTTTTGCTGTCAGTGACAACTGTCTGTCATTCTGGCCGAAATTACTTGTCCTAAATTGGAATTTTGCATCCCAAAGGTTATCTATGTTCATTTTGTTGATAGCGATCCACCTGGCTTTCATAACTCTTGTCAGCGTATCTATAACGCTTGTTTGTTACGACTCCACATCTGCGTCGTATTTTTTCAGGACTGCCCGGACAATGGCAATGGTAAAGTGGGGTGTCCCAATAATCGCCGCCGGCCCCATAATAGTTACAGTTAGAATGATTCTCTCCGCACCCGCTTAAAAAACCACAAGCCGCAAATATCATAGTTAATAAAACTATTTTTGTGATTGAAATTGCATTTTTCATTATCTCCCTTTCTCAAAATAGGCATCCTTTTATTTATTTAGAAAAACCTGCACCGCTCTGCATCAGGGAAGTAAATTTTATAGCTTAAAGAATTCTCTCACTTTGGCAGCAATTTGAGGCTCAGTTATATTATCAATTGTTTCGACACCAACTATAAGTTCACCAAGTTTTTTGCTTTCAAGATGTTTTTTAAGTTCGCCTTTGGCTTCGCCGGGGCCAAGTATCAGAATAGATTCGGCATCCCGAATACAAGCAATTATGTTATTGTAGTAAGTATTCAAATGTTCCGTAAACTCGCTCTGTTGACGATCATCCGATGGAACTATCTGTGATTCAAATTTACCTCCCGAACGCGAACCGACTGCCCGTTGTGTTTGTTTTTCAACATTGGAATTAATATGTTTTATCTCTTGCTTTTCGTCGCCAAGAAATACAATAATTGCTTTTCTATGGTCAACCCATACGCCTGCTTTTCTTTTCATAGTATTCTTCCCCAACTGAAATTAATCTTTTGTTAACAATTTGTGGTCATTAGAAATATTATTGCATTCATTTACCGGGTTAGCGGAAAAATCTTCCATTCGTGTATGAATGCTTTTCAGAATTTTACGAAAGTGAAATCCAAATATGGAATAACGTACAACCAGTGGTAATCTGCGAAGATCTCCAAATGACCACATCAGCAGCAGCCAATAATGCATCTTTCCTTTTTCTACCATACCAATTCGCCATATAGATTTAAAAAAAGCCTTAACGTCGCGCATTCCTAATTTATATTTTGTCTTATAGTTAAAGTTATAATTTTTAAGAAAAGTTTTTATACGCTTACAAAAATATTTTTGTGAGTAGATGGTATTCAGCACTTTCATATATCCCCCCCGAAGTTCATAAATATTCATCTTGGGAATAAAATTAATGGAACAATCCATATTGTCTCCTGTCGGAGTGTCTGCCAATCGATTTTCATTCTTGAGTTTTTGATATAGTTTTGTTCCGGGCGGAGCGTTTAATAATCCAACCATCGCCGTTACGATGCCGCTGTCCTGAATCAGATTTATTAATTTATCAAATACATTCGGCTTATCATTATCGAAACCTAAAATAAAACCAGCCTGCACCTGCATCCCAAATCGTTGAATCTTTTTAATATCTTCAACAATATTTCTTCCGATGTTTTGCGTTTTATTGCACTCTGCCAGACTCGAATCGTTCGGAGACTCAAGGCCGATAAACACCCCATCGAAGCCTGCTTTTGTCATCAAAGTCATAAGTTCCTCATCGTCAACAAGGTCAATAGAGGTTTGAGTACTAAAAGAGAATGGACGTTTTCTTTTTTGCATCCATTCTATAATCGCAGGCAGTAATTCTTTTTTGAGCCGTTGCCGTTTACCGATAAAATTATCATCAACAAAAAAAACATCGCCTCGCCATTTATATTTATAAAGGCTTTCAAGTTCTTCTATTATCTGCCGCGTTGTTTTTGTACGCACCTTGTGTCCGAAAAGTTGTGTAACATCGCAAAAATCACAATCAAATGGACATCCGCGTGAGTACTGCAGGCCCATCATTCCATATTTTTTAATATCAACCAATTGCCACAATGGTAAAGGACTGGTTGTAATGTCGGCTTTCAAATCTGTTTTATAAATATGTTTTGCACAATTATTATTAATATCATTTAAAAATTGCGGCAGCGTGATTTCTGCTTCACTAAGAACATAATGGTCTGCTCCTTGAATCAAATCGGGAAATGACGTGAATAACGGGCCGCCTGCGACAACTTTGATTTTAAGTTTATTGCATCTTTTGATCACTTCCCTTGCAGAATCCTTTTGAATGTACATTGCGGAAATGAAAACATAGTCTGCCCACCTGATGTCATTATCGTGCAAAGCTGTTACGTTCATATCGATTAGTTTTTTCTCAAATGATTTCGGAAGCATTGCCGCAACAGTCAATAAGCCCAGTGGCGGAAGCAACGCTTTTTTTGAGACAAACTTTAACGCACTTTTAAGACTCCAGAATGTATTTGGCACTTCAGGATTTATCAACAGAATGTTCAACGTTATTACCTGACTTTTAAAATTAATTTTAGCTAAGATAGTTTAACACCTAACGGCCTTAATTGAGAATAGGTGAAATCCTCTATTTGAATATCGGGATTACTAGAACTTAATTGCTCGATTTGTTCTGGAGTTGCCATAAAAAAAGGCCGGTGTTTAGCCGGCCTTTGAAATTTAACAAAGCATTATTATTTTACTTCGTCGTCGATCCACTGGCAAACTTCTTTAACATCCTGCAATGTGATATCGCCCATATGTGCGATTCTGAAAGTTACATCTTTCAATTTACCATAGCCATTGCCGAATGCTGTGTTGTGTTTTGCCTGTACAGCTTTGATAACATCGCCGACAACAATGCCTTTTGTATTCTTGATTGTTGTCAATGTCTCGGAAGCATATTTTTCTTCGCAGAATAATGCGAATCTTTGTTTTGCCCAATTCTTAACATAAGCGGCCATTTCTTTATGTCTCTTCCAAACGTTTTCAATTCCTTCATTCACAAGTTTATGGCACTGATAATTCAACGCCATAATATGCGGGATGGAAGGAGTTGTCGGAGTCTGATCTTTTTCCGCGCACTTCGCAAATTCCTGGAAATCGAAATAATAACCTCTGCCGGCTACCTTCTTGCTCTTTTCCAATGCGCGTTTGCTTACCGCGAAAACTGTCAAGCCCGGCGGAATCGCGAATGCTTTTTGTACAGATGCAAAAACAACATCCCAGCCAAGTTGATCAAAATGCAAAGGCAAGCCGACCATAGCACTGACCGCATCGACGAATACCAATACGTCAGGATATTTTTTCTTCATCATTTCGCTGATTTCATAAACAGGATTTGTTAAGCCTGTACTTGTCTCATTGTAAACAAGTGTGATGGCTGAATATTTTCCTTCTGAAAGTTTTTTGTCAATAAGTTCAGCAGTTGTTGCCTGGCCCCATTCAACTTTCAAGGCTTCGACGTTTTTGCCGCAGCTTTTTACAACGTCGGCCCATTTGTCGCTGAATGCACCGCAGCAAGTTGCAAGCACTGTTTCATTTGAGTCAACGCAGTTGCGAATCGCGCCTTCCCAAATACCTGATGCGGATGATGTGCTTAAAAATACATTCTGTTCTGTAAACAGAATCTTCTTCAGCATATCCACTGTTTCTTTGTGCAGTTGGGCATACTCTTTACCTCTGTGGCCAAGAGTGTACCTGCTTAGCTGCTGTAATACATCGGGCAGGACATGCACAGGCCCGGGTATAAACAGTCTCGGCGGATTTTTCCAGTCAACCATTGTTTAGTCTCCAATTAATATTAAATTTTTCTTTGTGTCTTTGTGCCTTAGTAGCTCAAGTCTACACTTTATTTATTGTTAAGCCTGAAAATATTTTCGGATAGAAGAACGTTGATTTCTGCGGCATTTTTTCATTGGCCGCGGCCACAGCTCTTACCTGCTCGACTTTCGTCGGATTCATAAAGAACAGCACCTGCATTTCGCCTTTGTCAACTTTCGCTATTGCCTCATCAACAGCTTCTCCAATATCTTTTATATATTCGATATTCGATTCTTCTGCCAGCGCTTCATCGCCGATACCAAGCACGCCTTCAAGAATTAATTTGTGCAGCACAACAACATCAAGCGATTTTGAAGCATCGCTCATCTGCAAGGATTTGAGAGCTTCATTATTTTTCAATTCGATGAAATAGAAATTGCTGCCATCGTAAATTCCAAAAGCATTTTTGCCGTGCTCAAAAGATTTTATCATTCGCTTCTGCATCAGCGATTGAGCTTTGTCTTTCGCTTCTTTATATTCGAATTGTGTAACCTTGAAATTCGGCTGCAATTTTTTGATCAACTCATCTGTATTATAATTTTTCAAATTTCCGACAAGCCTGTGTGTCGGCAGCACAACCAAACCTTCGTTGTGCATATTGACAAACGCGATCATCAGCCATTGCGCATTTGGATTCTTTGTTAAATTGTAATAATTGAGTGCGGTTTCGTAGCGATGATGACCATCAGCAATCAAACCTTCTTTGCCGGCCATCATCTCAACTATTTTCGAAATCTCGTCCTGCGCATCTATCGCAAAGATTTGATGTTTCACGCCGTCATCGTCGACGAATTCAATCAGACTTTTCCCCTTAGTCGCTTTGGCAATAATCTTATCTGCGACCTGCTGAACATCATCATACAACATAAATACAAGCTCGAATTGTGCTGCGGTCGCCTGCGTTAGTTTTAATCTGTCGGCTTTTGGGCCGTCGAGAGTTTTTTCGTGAGGCTGAACGCCGGAGCCGAACTGGGCAAGTTTGGAAAGGGCAATGAAACCGCTGCGTTTGATTTTTTTGCCGCCGATTTCAAATTCCTGAACATAAGCATATATAGTGTCTTTATCGTCCTGCTTGATCGCTTTATTTGTGATCCAATCGTTGATGTGTTTACCGGCACGAGTATATTGATTGTTTTTTTCGTTATCCGCATCCTCTTTTTTGCCAAGGATTACACGGACAATATTGTACGGATTTTGATTATAGAGTTTAGTTTGCTGTGCGGGGTTAATAACATCATAAGGCGGTGCAATACATTTGCCGCTATCTCCAACAACTTCGGAGTTAAATCTATAGGCTTTAAATCCTTTAATTTCCATATTTTTTTAAAATTCCTTCGTTAGTATGATGAAAAATCTTCTTAAGCGAAGTGGAATCCTACCATAAGTATGATTATAAATCAATAGTATAAAAATATAGTTCCTAAAATTTTTTATGTAGCCATATTTTATACAATACTATAAAATATATATGTGAATTTTGGAACAATATTTTTATAACCTTCTTTTGACTTCTAAATTCTTTACATCTTTTATCTAATTGTTAATATTAAGGAAACTTTTATGCAAGGAGATAAATATGTATTGTCCAAAATGTGGAATGGAAAATCCCGAAGATGAAAAAATTTGTAAGGCCTGTTCTGCCGAGCTACCGGTTGTACCTGATTTGCCGCCGGTGGTTAAGACAAGTAAATTGGCGATCTGGTCGTTCGTATTGGCACTGCTTGGAATTGTTACTTTTAATATAACCGCGTTGCCTGCGATTATTTGCGGAATCATCGGCCTGGTAAAAATCAATAGCAGCAACGGCAGACTTAAAGGCAAAGGCTTTGCGATCAGCGGTCTGATTCTCCCATTTGTTATTTTTGTCTTTTTGTGTCTAGGTATGGCAATCTTGATGCCTGCATTAGGAAAAGTAAGGCAGCTATCAGAAAGGATCGTTTGTTCCACTAACTTAAATAGTTTGGGGAAAGCAACGCTCGTTTATGTGAATGATTATAATTCTTATCCGCCTGCCGATAAATGGTGTGAGGAATTGATCTCTAAAGCAGATGTTTCTCCGAAACAGTTTTTATGTATAGGAGATGCGGAGCATGAAGGATTGTCGAGTTATGCGTTTAATGGAAATCTTATCGGCGTAAATCCTGCTGATGTCCCGCCAGATACAGTTTTGTTTTTTGAAACTAACGCCGCTGCTAACCCAGTAGGCGGGGCGGAGATTTTAACTACCGAAAACCATCAAGACGAAGGCTGTAATATTGTTTTCGCAGATGGCAGTGCGAAGTTTGTTAAGAAGGAAGAATTAGAAACGCTCAAGTGGCAGCCATAAAATATATTATTGAAAGGGGCAAAAAATGGCAAAAGGGCTGGTTGTTTATTATTCCAAAAGCGGAAATACAAAAAAAATGGCGGATATTATAGCCAAGTCAATGATCGACAACGGCTTACCAACAGAATGCAAATCCGTTGACCAGACTAAAGTTGACGATTTAATGGCAAGCGATGCGATAGTAATGGGTTCACCAACATATTACGGCCAAATGGCTCCGCAGTTAATGCAGCTTCTTACCGATTCCGTCAGCAAACACGGCAGATTGGCCGGCAAAGTCGGCGGCGCATTCGCTAGTTCCGCCAATATCGGCGGCGGAAACGAAACAACGATTATGGGTATTCTCGAAGCTATGCTCATTCACGGTATGATTATCCCCGGAGAATCTATTGGCGACCATTACGGGCCGGTATCGATCAACGCCCCCGATAATCGGGCAGAAACTCAATGTGTTAAAGCAGGTAAAAAAATCGCTGAATTGACAAAAAAACTCTTTGACTAATTAACGAATTGGGCAAATAATAGGTTTTTACGTTAAAAATGCAGATTTTTTTTGACATTCATTTGACAATACTCTAATTAGTGTATAAAGTTTCAGAAAAATAACCATTTTAGAATGGAGGCTATGATTATGCAAGAATACGAAGAACTCAAGAGACTTATTGAAGAAGCTGACAGCGATATTAAGAAAGCCGAAGGCGGAAATAAAGCAGCCGGCACTAGAGTTCGCAAACAAATGCAGGACATCAAGCAGGCAGCTCAAGCAGTCAGGAACAAAGTTCTTGAAATGCGCGTAGTTGAGTAATAACTAGTAAATCAAAATAACGCCAATTTATTCCGCAAGTGCGGGTAAGCTATCAGCTCGTATCTAAACTTAGACGAGATGTGGGTCTTTTTGGCTTTTTTGGTTGCATATCTGTAATCAAGTTTTAGTACAATAAAGAAAGGGTAATAATGCCGCCGATTCAACTTTTTGATCTTTCCACAATAGATTTAAACAAAATAGTAATTGATAAACCAGCGATCCAGGAAGTTAATCCGCAAAGATATGAAATGGATCAGCTCGATGGAATTATATGGTACGATAAAGAGAAACGTCTCGTTTTGGGTTATAAAGACGTTACCGAAAAAGAATTTTGGGTTCGCGGCCATATCCCAGGCAGACCATTAATGCCGGGTGTTATTATGATCGAAGCAGCCGCACAGCTTTCGAGCGTCTTTGTCAAAAGAATTTTCGAACTCAAGGGCTTCATCGGCTTTTCAAGTATTGACCAGGCAAACTTCAGACGCCCAATCGATCCGGGTAAAAGATTGTACCTTCTTGGTTTCATATCTGCATTTAAAAGCAGAAAATATACCGCCGTCGTTCAAGGCGTTGTCGATGGCAAAATGGTTTTCGATACGACAATCTCCGGTATGAATGTGTAATGAATGGTCTGGAAGAAATTTTTAAAAATTCTTTTTCACTATTAGCCGCAGATAACACAGAGATTCAAAAAAATATTAACTTTAAAGACCTGCCAACCTCGGCAGGTCTTGTTCTTTTTACAGACAGTCAAGATAAACCCATCACTCTTTTAACCGCCGCCAATATTCGTCGTACCGTAAAAAATAAACTTACGGAGCAGCAGGAAAAATCAAAACGCACGGATTTAAAAAGTATCACCGCGAAAATTTATTATTATATTTGTCCGTGCAAATTCCGATTGGCGATAACACATTACGAAACTGTTAAAAAACTTTTCGCTGAAAAATTCAAAGATTATATCACGCTTGTTTCACCCTGGTTTTTAACAATTGATTTTTCGGATAAAATTCCATTTTTTTCTGTTACGCGAAAACCTTCATTTAAACAGGAAGAAAAAATTCTCGGGCCATTTTCAAGTCAGAAGTCCGCGACTATTTTTATGACAACGCTCGAAGATGTTTTCAGACTTTGCAGAAAAAGCGAGTTTGTAAATAATCCACATCACGCGCAAAGCTGTCCGTATCTTCAAATGGATTCCTGCTGCGGAGTGTGCGCAGGTAAAATCACAACCGATGAATATAAAAAATTAATTTATGATGCTTTTTTAGCCGCTGATGATATTGAAAACGCTATTAATAAATTCCAAACAGAAATGCAAACTGCCGCCAAAGAATTACAGTTTGAAAAAGCCGCGGCGTTCAAGAAAAAAATTGAAAAACTTTCCAGCCTGAAAAAACAAACTTACAAATGGACTGGCGATTTAAATAATTTAAAAATTATTCACGTAGATAAATCTTTCAAAATCAAACCCGAAGGTTCAAAATTAAAAAAACAAACCTACGCAGTGTTCACAATGAATTGTTTCAATGTTTTAGATGCAGGTGACTTTTTAAAAGATGGTCCTGCAATAATAAACGACGTAGTAAAAAAATCTTTAGAGCAGCTTGCAAATTCTCCCGACAGCAATTCACTCGAAAGATTTTCGATAATTACATATTTCCTCTACCGCAGTAAACCCTCCGGCCTTTGGCTGAATGCACAAAATCAGGAAAATTTCGAAAAAATTAAAAATTTCGTGTAACCTTTGCCGTAATTTGGGACATTCATAGAGAGATGAGTGTGAAAACCGGAACCACTACAAAAGACAACAAATTGATTGAGAAATGGTTTCAACACCATGCGGATGGAGT
>MHYA01000081.1:134526-150152 GCA_001825675.1 Planctomycetes bacterium GWF2_42_9
CAAACAGCGATTGATATATTGCAGGAAACGTTTTTTGAAGCTCTTAAAAAAATTGATAAGTTCCAGCCCGAAAAGGGAAGCGAACTGACCTGGCTGATTTTGTTAAGTAAAAATCATATAAAGGCGGCATTAAAAAACAAACAACGGTTTTGTAATGTTACTGAAGATGATTGTGAAAATTTCGCACATATATTTGAAAAAATCGCCGATCAGCCGCTACCCGAAGAAATTATCGAGCGAAAAGAAACAATTGAACTCGTTCAGATAACATTAGCGTCTTTGCCAGCCAAATACAAAGAGCTGCTGCATCAATTTTATTATCAGCAAAAAAAATTGAAAGAAATCGCGATTGAAAACAAACAGAACATTATTGCTGTTAAAGTCAGGCTTATGAGGGCAAGAAATTTATTTAAAAAAGAATTTTTAAAGTTAGCAAAATCTATCAGCGAAACAGATTCATCAAATAAGGTGAAAATATGAGAAGAGCAAACCACCTTGATGAAAATTTGAAAAAGCTTCTTGGAAAGACTGAACCAATTCAGGCACTTTCTGCGGATGAAAAACGTGAAATTGTGGGTAATTTATTGAGGAATGCAAATATGGAAACGGCACAAGTTAACGCGTATGTTTTAAGAAACAGATTTTCAGCAATTATTAATTTCAAATCAGCGACGGTTGCTACAGCAATTATAATTCTTCTTTTGCTGTGTTTATTGAACAAGCCGAAAGAAAACATTTTCAAACAAATAGAATCCACACAAGTTAAACAGCAAAATGCTGTGCAGCCGCAGGCAAAACAAATTGAAGCGTCTCAAAAGATAACATTTGATATTGATAAACTCGCAGCGGCAGGAGATGTAAATGGACTTATCGCCGCTTTGAGCGACAATGTTGGGCAGGAAACTAAAATCGCGGCAGCAAATTTTTTAGCAAAATTAGGAAACGCAACAGCTATTGATGCTCTCAAAAAAGAAGAAGTAAAATGGACCGGAGCCGCAGCGGAAAATCCATTTACTAAAGCGATTGCGGAAATTGAAAACAAACTGAAAGAAAATAAATTTAATGCAAATACTAAACCTGCGGACACAAATAATATAAGCGGCGTGAAAGCTATTACAGACCCGAACGATCCTAACGGCTGGCCTTATATGGAAGTTTATGTAACAGACAAGCAAACCGATGAGCCAATTGCCGGCGTAAGAGTCAAAGGATCCGAAAGCAAGAAAAAATCCACAACCGACGCGAACGGATATTGCAAAGTTACACTCGGAAAGAAAACGCCTGACTATTTCAGCGTTTACGTTGAAAAAGAAGGTTTCGTGCCAATGTTTTTCAATTGGGGAAAAGAGTGCCAAAGGTCTATTCCAAAGGAATTTGAATTTATTCTCGAGAAGGGAACTGTTATCGGCGGAACCGTCGTAAACGAAGAGAATCAATCGGTACAAAATGCGAAAATAAAAGTTAATTATCATATTAATCAGGACGATCCCGGAGTTCCATATCAAAATATCCGCGATTATATTATAAAGACGGACGTAAACGGAAAATGGCAATGCGATATATTACCTGCCCGGCTTGCTGAATTTGGAAATATTAATCTTGAAATTACGCACGAAAAATATGCAACCCTTGAGTTGTGGTCGAACCAGACAGAAGCATTATTACAAAAAATGCAATCACAAGAACTTGTATCTGTAATGAAGAAAGGCCTCGTTATTTACGGCTATGTTACAGACAGCGAAAATCGCCCGATAAAAAAAGCAACGGTTTTAGCGGGTGAATTAAGATCCCGTACTAACATCACACTTAAGACCGAAACAGATGACAGCGGTTATTATGAATTTTCAAACACTCCGAAAGGTCATAACGTTGTTCTCGTCAAAGCGAAAGGTTTTACTCCTGATGTAAAAGAATTGAATTCTCGCCAAGATAGTATTCAGCAGAATTTCACGCTGCTTGTCGGCAACACTATTCACGGCCGGGTTGTCGATGTTAACGGAAATCCGATATCGAATGTACGGCTTTATGCCGACGAGTGGCGAAACAGCTCCATCGACTGGACCGGCAAAACCGATAAGGATGGCAGATTCGTCTGGAATGAAGCACCTGCCGATGAAGTCAGAATCAGTTTTTACGCCAATAACAATAACTGCATGGGTAAAGAATTAACTCTGACCCCATCGGCTGAAGAATATAAAATTGTTTTGCCGCCGCCGTTAGTTATATTCGGCTGCGTAAAAAACGACGCCAATGAAATAATCAGTCAGGGAAAAATAACGGTGGGCGCAATATGGCAATGCGGGGAAAGTTTGTGCTGGCAACGCGGTTCAGACTGGTCAAAAAATTTCACAGATGGCAAATTTGAAATACCTCTTAGATCTGCCGCCTGTCAATACGCACTGCGTCTAGATTTACCAGATGGCAGGCAAATTGTATCTCGCAATTTCGATACGAATGAAGGGCGCGTCAGGTATGATTTTGTTGTAAGTACCGCCGAAAAATCAAATTTACTGACAGGGATGGTCTATGATCCAAACGGTAATCCCGCTCAAGGCGTTAAAATTTTCACGGTTAAACAAGGCAGAGGCCTGCAATTGCAAAATGGTAAACAACAGTATCGTGATGATGCCGAAAAATTTATTACAGATTCGCAGGGAAAGTTTTCAATGCCGGCTTATAATGAAAAATTCAAACTTGTCGCAATCAGCGAAAATGCTTACGCAGATGTAAACAGTTATGAATTTATGTCAGAACCAAATATATATCTTGCCAAGTGGGGCAGAATTGAGGGAATTGCTTATATCGGCAGCAAACCAGCCGAAGGCCAACAAATTTTTGCTCAAATTGAAAGACAATATTTCAGCTCGAATGATATATTTTATCATTACTTGAATACTGCCATCGTAGACAGCTCGGGAAAATTCGTAATGGAAAAAGTTGTGTCAGGCAAAAACAGCGTTTCCAGAATACTTCAAAGCGACGATTTACAGCAAATCACAAGCACTGCATATCAAACTGTCGAAGTTGTGTCAGGTCAAACTGCAAAAGTTGTTATAGGCGGAACCGGCAGAACTATTGTCGGCAAAATCATCTGGCCCAACGATGAATTATTTACAAAATCATTATGGATAGGGGCAGACCTCCAGCCGCAACAGCCTGAACTTACGAAACAAACTACCCGTCAGCAACGCGGCGGTATTATCGTAAATACCGACGGCAGTTTCCGAGGCGAAGATATCGAAGAAGGCAGCTATACATTGAATATAAATGTTTATGAGAGACAGGGTAGATATGGCGGTATGAATACTGAAAATCAGATCATAGGAAAAATTGATTTTACTGTGCCGCCGATAGATTCATCAAATATCGATGTGCCTCTGGATTTAGGTCAACTGGCTTTGGAAATTATTTCAAGTAAAAAGGCACTGCCCGCAGACAGCAATGCTCCCGATTTTTCAGTTGAGACGAGCCAAAAAATATAAAGCTACAACTGGATTTGACGGCAAAAGATTGGATGAGTTACTGGGAAGTTAAAATTGAATCATAACGAGATTCTTCACTTCATTTCGTTCAGAATGACAAGTGAGCATAAAAAAAGGCGAACTCTATGGTTCGCCTTTTTTGTTATGAATTGTTTAAAATAATTCTTACGGCTTTACAAACAAATAATAAAGTTTGCCTTCCTGATAAATTCTACCCGCAAGTGAGCCTGCCTGGTCGCCCTGACCCATATAAACATCGCATCTACCCGCAGCGCGAATCGCACCGCCTGTATCCTGATCAAGCGCAAAGCCTGTGTAAGTTTTATCACTAATCACGCCGCCTCTTTCAACCGGCAGAACCGTTGAAAGAAATGCAAGACAGCCCGGCGGGAAAATCGTTTTATCTGTCGCGATTGATCTGTATGGTGTTACTTCTTCGTTAATACTGCCGCGAGGTTCGCCTTTCTCAATTTGGAAAAATACAAAACGCGGATTCATCTTTGTATAGCTGTCAACCTCATCAGGATGTTGTTTGAAATATTCGATCATTGATTTCAAACTCATCCGTTCGCCGTTGAATTTGCCCGCTTCGAGCATCGCTTTAGAAACGCTCTTGTATTCCTGACCGTTGCTTGCTGTATAGCCAACGCCTGTCAGTTTGCCATCCGGCAGACGAATCTTTGCCGAGCCTTGAACATGTGCGATATAAACTTCAAACGGATCGCTAAGCCAAATCAGTTCCGAGCCTTTAAGCATACCTGATTTTTCAATTTCATCGCGTGTCGGATACGGCACTGTACCGCTTGCGGTTTTTCTTCCGAGAATTTCACCCTTTGGCCCTTTGACAATATCATCAGGTTTTTTATAAAGCGGATATTTGAAAGTAGATGTCTCTTCCATTGAGCCGTCGAATATTGGCGTATAATATCCTGTGTACAAAACCGTTCCCATATCATCACAGCCGACCGAAATATACACATCAAATTTTTCGCGAATCGCCGCGTTAAGTCTTTCGCCCGTCAGACCGGATTTCATTAAATCCTTGAACGTCTTTAAACTATCAATCGCCTGCTCACGTGAAATATCACCATAAGGATAATACTGTTGAGCCGATGGTTTCTTTAAATAGTTAATGCTTTTATCGATTGCTTTTTCAAGATTTGATAGATCGTAGCAAGCAAAAGTAAAATCTGGAATATCCGCAGGATTTGTAATTTTCCGCAGCGCCAACTGACCCGGCGGCAGCGCTCTGCCATAATCCTTGCCGATTGGTTTTTCTGGCTCAATCCGTTTTGGTTTCTGACAGCTTGCAGAAAAGAATGCGATAAGTACAAGTTCAATAACAAGTAAAGTCCGTTTCATAATAATACCTCAATCCATTAATAAAAAATTTGTGAACTTTCCGAATTATAACGCTCATAATCCAAAAGGCAAAAGAGAATTTAGCGAAGAAACCGCAACACAACATAAAAATCATCGAGTTATAATAAATTTTAACCATGATTTACCTATTTATATTGAAATAAGTTAAATTTCCGCTAGATTACTTTTGTCAAATTTACAGCTTGGAAATTTCATTACGGGTGTCAAATGAAACACGGCAGAGTGAACAGGATCGTACACATTTTAACTACCCTCCAATCTGGCCAGAAATATACTCCCAATGATCTGGAAAAATTGCTAGGCATCAGCAAACGCACCGTTTTCCGCGACCTCAAAGAGCTGCAAACCATCGGCGTACCATATAAATATCACAAAGAAGAGGGCTGCTATCAAATCGACCCTAAATTTTTCCTCCCGCCAATCGATTTCAACCTTCAGGAAGCACTTAGTATATTACTGCTTGTCCACAAAATGCGGCACAATCTTCCTCTGCCATACAAAAATTCCGCCGTGCTTGCAGGTATGAAGATAGAAAACAACCTTCCGGCCGACATCCGTCAATATTGCCATAGCTCTCTTGCCAATGTAACCATCGCACGTGATCAGCATTCAAACATCAAGCTGCTTGATTCAATATACAACATAATTCAACAGGCAATACGCAGAAAAACTATGCTGCAAATCACCTACGCTTCATTATTTGAAAAAGGCGGGATAAATACCGTCCTGCATCCGTATCATTTGCTTTATAAGAATAGAGCCTGGTACGTAATTGGCAATTCAAACTTTCATAATTCCATACGTACATTTAACTTAGGCAGAATTGAAAAAATCGAACCGCTTAATAAATGCTTCACCGATGGTCGAGATTTCAATGTTACTGACTACCTCGGCAAAGCCTGGTGCCTGATTCCCGAAGGCAAACTTTATGATGTCGAGCTGCTGTTTTCGCCTCTTGTCGCAAATAACGTCTCCGAAGTACAATGGCATAGTACCCAGCAGGCCCAATGGCACGAAGACGGCTCAGTCACACTCCATTTCCGTGTTGACGGCCTGGGCGAAATAAGTTGGTGGATATTAAGCTACGGCGATCAGGTAAAAGTAATTTCGCCTACCGCATTGAGGAATAAAGTCCTCGAAAGGGCGAAAAATTTGATTAAAAATAATGAAAATATTTAGCTTTGTCCTGTGAGGTCTTATGTGCATAACTTGTGAGTTCTTTGGGCTGTCCTGTTAAGCACTATAGTCCGATAGTTGTTTCCCCGATGATCTGTTTTTTTCAGCCCCAAACCGAACAGGCAATCTCACAACTTTTCCACACCAACGTTCGGCAAGAATCCTGCTGTAAATCTTTTTACGACAACAACTTACTATTACGATTTGTTTTATTCCTCACAATCTATCACTGCATATTACTAAGAATATAATTTAAATATATTATAATAGAAGTACTATCGGGGAAAACCTTCAAAGGTATATCAAAAGATATATTAATATATTGGAAAACTTTTTTGCTAAATCATTACTCTTCGTGTAAAATATTCGTTTAATTTACGGATGAAAATAAATACTTTTTAGAGGTAAGGATAATGAAAGTTAAGTTTAACAGGGCGGCACTCTCTGAAGCACTGGGTTTAGTAACCACCGTAGTACCGGCAAGAACAACAAAACCAATTCTGCAGGGTCTTAAAATTCAGGCAGATAAGGAAATGGTCTGTATTAGCGCTACAGATTTCGAAATGGGAATCACCTGTATGATAGCCCAGGCGGAAGTTGAAAAAGAAGGTGTTGCGGTTGTACCCGCTGAAAGACTCGCCGCGATTGTTCGCGAATGTATCGATGAAGTCCTTGTGATGGAAGTTGCTGAAGCTACCTGCCGTATCAAAGGCAGCGATAGTAATTTTACAATTTACGGTCATCAGCCGGAACAGTATCCACAGGTTCCCGGTTTTGAAGGGGAGGCACAAATCGAAGCCGACCTTATCAAACTTCAGGAAGCACTGGAACATTGCCTCTTTGCGACAGCAAAAGAAAATACACGTTACGCTTTAAGCGGTATTCTTTGGGAACCATCCGGCAAAAAATTAACGCTTGTTGGAACAGATGGCCGAAGATTGGCAAAGTATAAACTCGGATTGAACGCCGAAGCAGATAAAAAAATCGAAGGTGAAAAATATATCGTGCCGGCAAAAGCAATGGCACTGCTCGATAAAATTGGAGCAAGCGAAAAAGATAAGGTTTCTATTCGGTTTATAGACAGCAAAGCGATTTTCTCTTGTGGAAAAGTTGTTATCAGTACTAATCTGGTGGAAGGCACTTTCCCGAAATACGAAGATATTATCCCCGCTGATTACAAAAATAAGATTCAGCTCAATACCGCCGCGACATTAAGCGCCGTTAAAAGAGCAGCTTTGCTTACAAATGAAGATTCAAAAGGTGTCAAGCTCGCTATCACCAAAAAGTCGATTGTATTTACAAGCAGAGCGCCAGAAATGGGCGATGCGGAAATCGCGATGGAAGTCGATTACAAAGGCGAACCGATCGAGATCGGATTTAATCCGCAGTTCCTTGTCGATATGCTTCGTGTGATTCGTGAAGATTCGTTCGAATTGCAGTTAGGCCAGTCCGACAGACCGGGCCTTATCAAGAGCGGCGCTAATTATGTTTATATTGTTATGCCGGTTAGTCTGTCATAAGCAGAATTAATATGGATGACGATTTTATATTAGGCCAGGCAAACAAGCAGATACTTTCCAAAAGACCTGCGGTTGTTCAGCCGATAGGAAAAGATATTTACAACTGGCTTGGCAAATATACAAGGAACACGAAAAAGAACACAACGATTTTGAGTTTGCTCCAGCAAATAGCCGGAGAAGAAATTATGGCTAATTGCAAACCCGATTCAATTAGAGGTGGTGTATTAAAGATTAAGGTGAAGCCCGGCCCGTATATGTTTCAAATGAGAAATATGAGCGGCGATATTTTGCGGCGTATGCAGAACGCTTTGCCTTCAGCGAATATCAGCGAAATCAAACTTATAGCAGGTTAATTTAGCATTTATTTTTAAGGTTATATAATCAGTGGATACAAACAAACCAGAAGTGAAATCACACAGTTACGATGCGAGCAGTATTAAAATTCTTGCCGGCCTTGAAGCTGTAAGAAAAAGACCGGAAATGTATATCGGCAGCCGTCAGCAGGGCGGTCTGCATCATCTCGTTTATGAAGTTTTGGATAACTCTATCGACGAAGCAATGGCTGGCCGTTGCGATGCGATTATTGTTCGCATCCACGTCGATGGCAGTTGTTCCGTCGAAGATAACGGCGGTGGAATTCCTGTGGATATCCACAAAGAAGCAGGCACTAGCGCTCTCGAAGTTGTACTCACCACTCTTCACGCCGGCGGAAAATTCGATCACGATGCTTATAAAGTTTCAGGCGGTCTGCACGGCGTAGGCGTCAGCGTTGTGAACGCATTAAGCGAATGGCTCGAAGCAGATGTTTTCAAAAACGGCAAACATTATCATTTCGAATGTGAACGAGGCAACTCTCGCGGCCCGGTTAAAGAAATCGGCCCCATTAATAAACAGGGAACGCTCATAAGATTTTTGCCCGATGAAGAAATTTTCGGCGAGATTAATTTCGATTACGAAACACTGCAAAAAAGAATTCGTGAAGTTGCGTATCTAAACGCAGGAGTTAAAATCACATTCATAGATGACCGCAACAACAAAAAAGACGTTTTCCATTTTGTAGACGGCTTGAAGGAATTTGTAAAGCATCTGAACGAGGGCAAAGAATCGCTGCATCCCGAGGTTATATACTTTAAAAAAGAAGACCCCGAATCGCATATGGAATGTGAAATCGCGATGCAATACAACACAAGCTATATGGAAAACACGCTTGCCTTCGCAAACAACATCCGCAACATCGACGGCGGTACACATTTAAGCGGCTTTAGAACAGCTCTTACAAGAACAATGAACGCTTATGCCCGAAAAGCAAATCTGCTCAAAGGCGGCCAGGCTCCGACAGGCGAAGACGTTCGCGAAGGTTTAACGGCGGTTATCGCTGTAAAACTACCCGACCCGCACTTTGAAGCGCAAACAAAAGTCAGATTAAGTAATCCCGAAGTTGCGACCTTCGTCGAAACTACCGTTAATGAACAATTAGGAAATTATCTCGAAGAAAATCCCGGCAATGCCAAAAAAGTTTTAACAAAAACCATCCAGGCCGCAGCCGCAAGAGAAGCCGCAAGAAAAGCCCGCGAACTTACTCGCCGAAAAGGCGCATTAAGCAGCGGCGGTCTGCCAGGCAAACTTTGGGACTGTGCAAGCAGAGAAATCGAAAATACAGAATTGTTCCTCGTTGAGGGTGATTCGGCGGGCGGTTCCGCAAAAGGCGGTCGCGATAGAAATATCCAGGCAATTCTGCCTCTTCGCGGTAAAATTTTGAACGTCGAAAAAGCAAGAATAGATAAAATGCTGGCCAACGAAGAAATCAGAACTTTTATCAGTGCACTCGGAACAGGAATTGGTACAGATGATTTCAATTTCGAAAAAAGGCGTTACGGCAAAGTCGTACTAATGACCGATGCCGATGTCGACGGCGCGCATATCAGAACCCTGCTTTTAACTTTCTTATTCCGCCAAATGCCGCAGCTTTTCGACAATGAATCAGTTTATATCGCCCAGCCTCCGCTATATGAAATTTCCACTAAAGGTAAAAAAAACAGCGAATATATTCTAACCGAACAGGAAATGCGAAAAAGAATGGTGATTCGCGGCATCGAAGGAACGACGTTAGTCATTAACGAAAAAACCGGGCCAAAGAAAATCGAAGGCAATTTGTTAGTAGAACTCGTGAAGTTATTATCGGACCTTGAAAGAAATGTTTCTATTCTTGAAAGACGCGGCATTGCGTTTAAATCTTTCATTGGAGAACAATATACCGATGGCAAACTTCCCGAATATCATATTCGTTCTGAAGGTAAATCGGAATTTTACTTCAAACAGGCCGATTATGAAAAACGTCGGGTGGAATTAGACCAGTTGACTACGCCTGAACAGGCAGAAATAGCCGATGTCTGGTCAGCCGAAGAGATGCACGAAATTACCCGCGCAAATGAAATAAACATTAAATTAAAAGAGAAATTTGGACTCGACTATAATGATTTCCTCCTAAAAGCGGAGAGAAAAGTTTCCGGCGAAGCAATTCCGACAAAATTCAAGCTGATTAATGGCTCTGAAGAAGAGCACGAAATTGCATCGCTCGACCATATTACCACCGGCATCAGACAGATTGGCGGCAAAGGTATCGAAATCAAACGGTTCAAAGGTCTGGGCGAAATGAACGCTGAACAACTGTGGGAAACCACAATGGATCCCAGCAGAAGGACTTTGCTCAAGGTTACTCTTGACGATGCCGGCGAAGCTGATAGATTATTTAGCATTCTTATGGGAGACGATGTTGAGAAGCGGCGAGCTTATATCCAGGAACACGCGCTTGAAGTGCAGAACCTGGACGTATAATACGGATGCTAAGAATAGTCTTATAACGCTACGCGGTTAAAGCGAAGCGAGCAACGAAGTTTCAAACTGCACGACGCGCAAGCAAGTAATACCATTGGTATTAATATAGTTGTTTTAATTGACATCGGATTTGGATTTGTTACACTATTAAGCCGTAGCAAAGTTGAAAGGATTGATAGATGAAAACGATTTTCAATGCACTCTTGATAGTAGCTGTTTGTATATTGACTGGCTGCAACGGAAAGCAGAAAACCACCGGGACTGAAAAAGCGATCGACAAGAAACTTGTTATTCCGGTCGAAAAGCAGAAACGGCAATACGAAAAACAGATTGATAAAAGATATTCTGATGCAAAAGCGCACTATGAATTAGGCAAAATTTATCATCGTGATGGCAACTGGGACAAAGCCGAATGGGAATACAGCAAAGCTCTTGCTTTCAATCCCGCTCATTATGAAGCCCAGGCTTCACTGGTAAAGTTAAGTGCTGACAGAGGCGAAAAGCAAAGATCAGATGTTCTCGCCGAACAATATATTAATCAGGCCTGCATCAGCGCAAAGAATTCTTTACTACTCGGTCGCGCATTTCAGGATAGAGGCCTCGATGAGTATGCTTTAGCTTGTTACATACAGGCCCATAAACTTGCACCGAATTCTGTCGTGATCAATAAGCAGCTTGGATATTATTATCTGCTGAAAAATGATAATGCCAAGGCGGAAGTTTATCTGCGAAGAGCATTTGAACTTGATCCGTATCAGCCAGAAGTTGCCGGCCAGCTTGGCAAACTTGGTGTTCAAGTTGAAATACCAAAGACAAAACCAAAGGGTATGAAGAAACTTGAAAAGAAAAAAGAAGTCAGCGGCCAATCTGAAATAGAAGCAGAAAATTTAAAATAAAGTATTTAAAAATTTGAAATACAAAAACAAAAGCCTTCAGAATTTTCTGAAGGCTTTTTTATTGCGCTATATCATTGTGTCGTTCCCGCAAAAGCGGGAATCCAGATTATTACTTCCCTCTGTAAACAATCGTATTTGTTGGGCATTTTTCCATCGCTGTTTTGAATTGTTCGTTAGGAGTATATTTAGAATAATCAAGTTTCGATAAATTATTATTTATCGAAAAAGCGTCAGTTTGTTTTGCACATAACTTGCACGCAATACAGCCGACCTTGCAAAATGCTTTGGTATCTTTGCCGCTTTCCTGGCTTCTGCACGCAACTGTCATAATTTTGTCATAATTGAAAGGAACCATTTCGATTAATCCCCTCGGACAAGCCTTGGCACACGCTCCGCATCCGGTACAGGTATTATAATTGATTGTTGCAAGTCCATCGACGATTGTGATTGAGCTGAATTTGCACGATGCTTTGCAATCGCCGTAACCCAGACATCCGAATTTGCACGCCTGAACATTTGATGTTGCGTTCGCCGATGTGCAGGATGCTATGCCGTCATATTTGCCGAAGTAAGTCTTATCGCTTTTCTTTGCTCCGCAATGCACGATTGGTCTTTTCGGTGCGCCTTCGCCGCTGACCTGCAGATTCAGTATCTCGGCTATTTTTTGAGCACACGCCGCTCCGCCCGGTGCGCATTTACCAAGAAGAACAGGGTCAGCCGCGACCGCCTTTGCATACGATGAGCAGCCCGCAAAACCGCACGTTCCGCAATCGATTCGCGGAAGAGCCATATAGATGCGTTCAATCGTTGGGTCTGCTTCGACTTTAAGTTTCTTATCCGCGATTAAAAGAATAATTGAAAATCCAAGACCAAGCACAAGCATTGTTACACCTGCCGGCCACGAATTATTCCAAAGCTCCAACCAGTTAATTTGTGCGATAAAAATATTTATCATAATTTATTTTTAAATCCAATACTAACAACTAACAACTAACGACTAACGATTAACGACTATTTTATCATTCCCGCGAAACCCATAAATGCCATCGTAAGAATGCCCGCGGTTATCAAAGTGATGGGCGCGCCTCGCAGTGCTTTTGGTACGTCTGAAAAATTAAGCTGTTCGCGAATACCCGCCATTATGCAAATCGCCAGTGTAAAACCAATACCTGCACCGAAACTTAAAACCGCAGCTTCGGGAAAATTATCGGTAGCCCAAACATTCAGGAACAAGCAAAGACCCAGTATCGCGCAGTTTGTTGTAATCAACGGCAGAAATATACCAAAACTTTCATACAGCGGCGGGAAAAATTTCCGCAGATACATTTCAACAAGCTGCACCGCGCCTGCAATCACAAGTATGTAGCAAACATAACGTGTGATCTCCAGTCCTTTAGGCACAAGAATCAAATGATCTATCAGCCACGTCATCGAACCTGCAAGCGTAATAACAAACGTTACAGCCAGCCCCATTCCGAATGCCATATCGATTCTGCCCGATACGCCAAGATACGGACAGATGCCAAGAAATTTTGTCAGCACAAGGTTATTGATTACGACAATCGATATAAAAGCCAGTGATAAAGTATAAATTTTTTCCATAGTTTAATCTTTCAGGATTTCTTCCCTGTTAATAAATTTGCACAACCAAGCATCAACCCAAGCGTAATAAATGCACCGACCGGCAGCGACATCGCCGTCCACGGAACAAAACTTTTCCACATAATATGAACACCGAAAATCGTCCCAGCCGAAAGTACTTCGCGAATAGATGCAAGAATGCACAGAACTATCGTAAATCCAATACCCATGCTGATCGCGTCGATGGCGCTTATAAAAATACCGTTCTTACTTGCGCACGCTTCAGCCCTTGCGATGATAATGCAGTTTACAATAATCAGACCAACATAAGGCCCCAGAACTTCGCTCATCTGCGGCATAAACGCTTTCAAAAATAAATCCGCGATAGTTACAAACGTTGCGATCGTAAGCGTGAACATCAGAATTCTCAAATGCGGCTTGAGCAGATTCCGCATCAGACTCACAACGATATTGCTGCAAAAGAGAACGAACAAAACGCTTAGCCCCATCGTTAGCGCCGGTTTCACCGATGCAGTTACCGCAAGCGTCGGACACATTCCTAGCACAAGCCTCAAAACCGGAAGTTCCGTCCATAAGCCGCCGGTGATCGCTTGTTTGGCTGTCATTGTATTGGCCATTATTTAATTAATCCTTTTTCTTTTAGCTGTTCTTTTATAGGTTGAAGATAATTATTTAAAATGTTCACAACCGCTGTGCTGCTTACAGTTGCGCCGCTGATCGCGACGATTTCATTATCAATTATTTTGTCATCGCCGCTTTTTACGAGATGAAGTTTTTCAGTCGGCGTACCTTTGTACTGATCGTTATAAAAACTATGCGCGATTTTATCGCCAAACCCCGGCGTTTCACTGCTTGTCAACACATTGAAACCAATAATCTTTTCAAAATTAGCGTCCGCCGCGATAACCAATTCGATCTTATCCGCAAAGCCGGTTCCCTCTGCTTTAAAACAGAAGCCGACAATCTGCCCGTTGGACATTGCTGTGTATATATCTGTTGCAGCGAATTTTCCTTTATTTACTTCAACACGAACATTCGGAACCGCCGCCTCGAATTTGTCCGCGTTTGTAACAAGCATACTCATTAGACCGCTAAGTTTACCCGCCTTATTCTGTTCGATCTTTCCCGACCACGCCGAGTTCGTCATCGCCAGCAGCAGACCGAAAACAAACGACGATACTATTAATAACCAGCTTTTTTCTATAAATTCTTTGATAGCTTTAAACATTGGGCTTGCCTCCAGCAGGCGTGAGTTTTGTAAACCGGTCAATAAGCGGACTCAACGCATTCATCAGCAGCACCGCGAACATCACACCTTCGGGATATTCTCCGACAAGCCTTATCAGCATCGTCATCACACCAACGCCTGCGCCGAAAATCCACATTCCCTTTTTCGTCAAAGGAGCTGTTACAGGATCTGTCGCGATGAAGAATGCGCAAAGCATCAAACCGCCGCTTGCAAGATGCAGCCACGGAGCTACGTAATGATGAGGATCAAGTTCGCAGGCGATAAATGCACTGATAAATGCCGCCAGCAAAACCGCCGTCGGAATTATCCAGTCGATTGTCCTTTTAATTAATAAATAAATTCCGCCGATAAGAAGTGCGACCGCGCTTGTTTCGCCAAGACTTCCTGCCGTTGAACCAAGCAGCATATTTTTGAAAATGCCTTTAATTTCCGCGATTTTTTCATCCTGCGGAACGGTTTTATTTTTAAGAGCGTCCTTAATCAGGCCCAGCGGCGTCGCTTGTGTAATTACCATCGGTGCGACCGAAGATGTTCTGAATTGAGGCATATTCGGATCCCACGTTGCCGGCACAGTCCAGGCAACCATCATTCCGCCAAAACACGCTGTAAGAAAACATCTGCCTGCCATTGCCGGATTGAAAATATTCGCCCCCAAACCGCCAAATACCATTTTGCCGATAATTATCGCAAAACCAGAACCAATAATGCACACCCAGAACGGTATGCTTGGCGGAAGTGAA
Source organism: Planctomycetes bacterium GWF2_42_9 (assembly GCA_001825675.1). Classification (GTDB taxonomy): domain Bacteria; phylum Planctomycetota; class Phycisphaerae; order Sedimentisphaerales; family UBA12454; genus UBA12454. The sequence goes on from MHYA01000081.1 coordinate 149,410, forward strand.
AACGCAAGAATAATACCTGTAACTACCGCGCTTAAATCCCCGAGCGAATTCGGTTTTTTCCGTAGTAAATTGCAAACCGCCTCGAATACGATGCACGACACAACACAGCTTGCCAGCACGATTACCGCCTTCATCCTGAAAAATACTAACGAAGCAATTACTGCCGGTACAAGACCAATAACAACATCAAGCATTATACTCTTCGTCGAGTGATGCTTATTGATATGAGGTGATGGTGAAACTATTAAATTTTGTGCCATTTATTCTTCCTGAATTATACGGATTCCAAAAATGTTGGTATATTATTTGGGCATTAATTTTTTCTGTCTTGCGACTAGAATTTTGCCGGTTTTTATATATCCTGTCAGTTCGATGTCCGCCGGGCAAATATATGTGCAGCATCCGCATTCGATACAGGCCGACATATAATATTGCTGCGCGACATCAAGCTGTTCATATTTTACCGCGTGTGCGATTTTCGTCGGATTGATATTGACCGGGCAAACACCGATACATCTTCCGCACCTGATGCAGGCCGTTTCTTTTCGCTTTACAATATCTTTTTTCGTCAGCACCGTAATAGCGCCGGATGTTTTCGTTGTTGGCGTAGATAAATCAGCGATTGCAAATCCCATCATCGGCCCGCCCATAATTACTTTCACTGCCGTCTCTGTCAGACCGCCTGCAAGTTCGATCAATTCGCCGACAGCCATTCCAATAGGTGCGTAAAAATTGCTTGGGTT
>MHYA01000081.1:150166-151714 GCA_001825675.1 Planctomycetes bacterium GWF2_42_9
TAACGACACGATGCGTAAGAGGATTATTCAGCGAAACAGCTTCCGCGATTGCCGCTGCCGTTGCAACATTGCTTACAAGCACGCCGATCATCGGCGGAACACCACCTGTCGGAACATTTTTATTTAGCACCGCTTTGATAAGCTGTCTTTCGCCGCCCTGCGGATATTTCGTCTGCAAAGGTGCGATTTTTATACCTGCCGCAAAAGGAGCCGTCTTTATCGCTTTTTCAAAAGTTTCGATTGCATCGGGCTTGTTGGTCTCTATACCTATATATATGTTGCCGCAGTTCAGTGCCTTGCCGATCAGTGCTGCGCCTGCCAAAATCTGGAACGTCCATTCCATCATCATACGGTAATCGCACGTAATGAAAGGTTCGCATTCGCAGGCGTTAATGATAATATCTGTAATTGGCGCCTTCGGATTTGCCTTGATTTTCACACTCGTCGGAAAACCCGCTCCGCCCATTCCAACAATACCTGCATTTCTCACCGCGTTAAAAATCTCATCCGCTGTGTACCTGGCAGTATCGAAAGCCGAGTCGAATCTTGTCTGCTGTGGCTGCTTTGGCTGATTATCAGTACTGGAATCGATGATTATCGCCTGTCCTCTTCCGAGTACCGGATGCGAACACAACGCGATGTCTTTTACAGTCCCGTTCACAGGAGAATGAAGCGCCGCCGAAACAAACGCGTCGGCATTGGCAATAATCTGACCTGCGGAAACAGTATCTTTCTTATTTACCAAAGGTGAGCAGATAGCCCCGATGTGTTGACTAAGCATTATTGAAACTTGCTTGGGAACTGGAACTGTCTTTATTGCGCATTGCGAACTTAAATCTTTATTATCCTGTGGGTGGACTCCGCCCTTAAACGTTAATCTTCCTGAAAAGCTAATTTTGTCTTCTCCAAATATTAATAACTTTTAACGCTAATAAATACATAAAAACTACCACAATAGCCGCTGCGAACGCAGCAAGATCTGCTTTTCGTTCGCTTTTCAATGTCTCTAATAAAAATTTCTGACCCAATACTATAGAGATTATGAAAAGAATCAGCGGCAAGAGAAAGGCCGAAATTACTTTTGTCAAAACGCTGGGACTTTTGCATTCGCCGAGTTTTTTATATACTTCCTGGCAATGATCCTTCATCCCGCAGCTCTGACATTGCTGCTGGTCCATAACTGTGCCTTATTATTTAAATAAATCGCCCTTATAATTTAAACTGGTCTGTTTTGCAAGCCAATTCTTAACAAATAAACGAGCATTAAAACCCCCTATAAAGGGATTTACGATAAAAAATGCTGATAGTGCAATTTACGTAACCCTTTCGCAGTAAATATTTTAAAAATTTATTAAAGAAAAGTCCTATAAAATGCCGATTCTTTTAACAGTACAAGAGTGAAAAAGTTTTCCCAAAGTACCATTTTTACCTTGATTTACATTATCAGACTATGTAAAATCTCTTGTAAGTATATTCAGGAGTTTGGGAGGGAGAGAACGAAGAAATTGAAGTTGCCTCCAAACTCCCCATTTTAATCATTGTGTATAT
>MHYA01000082.1:0-304 GCA_001825675.1 Planctomycetes bacterium GWF2_42_9
ACCATTAGCTTACAATTCCGTAAATTTGTTCACGAATAATTTTGAGAGTTTCGGGACTGATTTGTTTTTTATCTGCCAGGGCTTCAATATTCTTGGCGGCTTCATCAGCCTTTTTCTTTTGCTGTGCCTGGCGGTGCGTATCAGCTTTGATGCTGACACCCGCGCAATCACGCATAGCTCCCGCGACTTCGCGGATTTGTTTTGAGTTTAAACTTTTTTCGGCGGCAAGCTCGATCGCACGGGCTGTGAGTAATTCGGCAACTGCCTTTTGGGTTTGACTTGCGTGCTCGGCATCCAGGCCGTC
>MHYA01000082.1:362-9999 GCA_001825675.1 Planctomycetes bacterium GWF2_42_9
AGGCCAAACCTGCCGATCGCAGATTTTGAAATCTCAAAATTATGCTGCCTGCAATAACGCTCTAAATCGCCGTATTTTGGCTTGCCGGTCTTTTTTGCTGCGTAGTCGGCTGGCCATTGATTATCAACCAGCATCGCCTCCAGGGCCTTTTGCAGTGCCGCTGGTAAAGTATCTATCGAACTATGGGTTCTGCGTACTTTCATTTAGATTTCCAATGCCTTGTCAACGTCTGTGCCTTCGGCGATCTCTTTACCTTTTGCACTCAACTTGATAACCTTATCTTTAAAACTTTTGAAGCCGCCGATTTTGTTGTCGATGAATTCGATCCAGCCTTTGTCAAAAAAATAAGTAACATCTTTTTCGAAGATTGTCTCGTCATAGGTTGGGTCGCCATCGATTGCGCTGTTGTAAAATTGACGGATTGTTATCGGAGAAGGATAAACGATATTTAAGAGCATAAGCAGAATTTGTCTTTTAGCTTTGATTTTTAATGCATCAGTCATTTTATTTATCCTTCATTTCTTTAACTACGTTTTGTGCAATTTTAGCTGCTATTTCAGGGAGCTTGTCCATTACAAGCAGTTTGCCATCGATGCGGTTTAGAGTTGCAGATAGTTCGTCCAGTTTTACACGGTTATTGCCAGCTTCACGAAGCCAGTCTTCTTTTTCTACAAAAGTCTGGAAACAGTTTTGTTTGCAATTTGCGAATGATAGTTCGAGCTTATTGACTTTCTCATCAGTTTCGTCCTGACGAATCGAAATGGCATTTAACTTTTCAATGATCGAATGCAGATACCATGCAATCAAAGAACAGATCACTGTCAATAAAACTCCAAGTACCCCTAAAAATATTTCAAAGCCCATTAGATGCCTCGTTAAAATTAAGATGCGAGAATTTGTGTAACTTTTTGGACTGTACCGGAGGTCAGGACTTGATCGTTTGCTTCCGTGATTGCGATAGCTGCCTGGGGAGAATATTTAGCGGCGATGCTTTGAGCGGTTACAACTTCGTCGAGCTGCTTTTCAGTTTCGGCTTTGGTTTCCTTCAGCAAAGAATTTTCTTTTTTGTCTCGCTTACGTCCGATCTGCGAAAGTATTGTTAAGATCGTAGCTCCGAGTGCGACATAGCCGCTTAGGGGTGGGGGTAAAAATTTGGAAATTAAAATTGCTCCCTGGGCATAAACACCAAGCTCTGCCGTCCAGTCGATATCGCCAGCTTCTTTGACCTGCACGATCGCCGTTTGAAGTTTGCTGATCGCATCTTCGACTTTTGCTTTTTGATCTTGAAAACTTTTGAGTTTTGATTGGGCGATTTGCAAAGCTGCAACTGCCTGCTGGCGGAGATCGTCTGAAAGGTTGGGATCAGAGAGAGATTGTTCGAGGGCTGGAATTGTTGTGTTGATTGTTTCGATTTGGGCATCGACTGTGCTGCTCAAGTCTTGGTATGTTGTAACTGCCGATTCGAGTTCTGTGATTCGCTCGGCTGAAGTTTTGCAGCCGCCTAGAAATAACACCACGAAGGACACGAATAGCACAGAGATCACAGAGAAAAATTTGTTCGATTTCATTAAAAAACCCTTTCATTTTTTGTGCGGGTTTTCTTAATGAACGCCAATAAAAAAACTCCGCAGACACTTTTGTCAAGTGTCAGCGGAGCTTTGTGTTTTTCGTCAATTTTGCAGCCGGTATGGAACAGCTGCTTTAATTTTTAATAATTTACCACGAAGATCACGAGGATGTCAAACAATTTTTGCGTTAAAAATTACAATTATTTTCGGCTGCTTACAGTCGAGCGATGTGGACGATATTTTTGCTCGAAGCCGGTTTTCTGGCGGCACTCGTGATCTGTCAAAAGCTCAAATCGCTCGCGGACGCTGGGCTGGCGTTTGGGCTTAAAAAATAGCGTTTTAATAATAAATATAAGCACTTTTAAAAGGCCCAGGAAAAGGCATAATGCAAAAAGGATCAGGCCGCCTTTAACTAATGGATTCTGGATTGATTCAAAGTTCTCCAACATTTTTTTCTCCTAAAAAAATAAGCCACAGAGTACACAGAGTTCACAGAGAATTAATTATTTATTTTTTGTCTGTATTGCAATTTATCGCGGTAATTATACTGCCGATGCCCAGCAAAATCAAGCCCATATTGAAAATTATCACCGCTGCAAAAAACAAATTGCCCGCATCGGTCTGGCTCGTTATCGCCATTATAAAAATTATAACCGCTGCAATCAGATTGCCGCCGCCGAAAAAACGCAGGTAATGATTGTCAGGTAGCTTCACGCCGTCCTCGATTTTTGTTTTTGGTCTGGGCCGAGACCATCGCGGATTGCCATTACCGCCTTCTGATCTTCATCGGAAAGTAACTTAAAAATTTCGGTGAATTTTACCTCGTCTTCGATCTTTGCAATCGTCTCAATACGTGTGTTATTTCTTATTAAAATCATTTTGTCTTCGGCGGAGTGGATGCCAATATAACCGCTGCGATAAGCGTCTGCTAGCGTTTCTCGCAGTACGACACGCACATCCAATTTGGCTCGGTCAATATTTTTTTCAAAAGCCAATCTGCGTGCCTCGTCGCGGATATTGCCCTCAACAATCATATAGAGCAAAAACGCAGCGGCGGCGGATGCGCTGTAGTCTTTTGTGCTTGAACCGTGAAATTTTTTCCATGAATCAAGTAGCTCTGCGGGGAAATTATACGATCTTTTTAAAATTTTTTTAGCCATATAACCTATTATAAACACAATATTTATAGTTTTTCAATGCCACTTTAGAGAATTTTTGGGAACTTTTAGGAATATTTCTTATTGACTTCTGCCGATGATAGTTGTAGATTTTCAAAAGTGGTTTAAGGAAGTTTTGAGAACTTATGAAAATTGTAAAAAGTATAAAATTTGAAAAAGACAAAGACCCAAAAGTTTTGGAAATTACAAACGCACTGGCAAAACTTGAAAAAAGAAAACCACTTGATGCTGTCCGCCAACTTATTTTGACCTACGGGCCCGTTAGAATTATGGAACTTGAAAAAAATGGGTAGATATCTTCTAGAAATTTCTGGAAAGGCAATTCCGCTAAGAAATAAAATTCTAGCAAAAAGGATTCAAACTTTAGCTATTAAAGAGCGAAGATCCGCTATCAACATGCTTGATTTCATTGTATCAAAGTATTTTGAATCTCTTAACGAAATGATCTCAAAAGATGATGCTAATCTTACCCATAATTTGGCTGCAACAAAGAATAGAAGTGTAATACAAGTTAAGATTTTTGACGCTGGAATAACGCAGAAACAAATCAGCGAAAAAAGCGGCTTTAGTGAAGTCAGTGTGTATTACACAATTCGCCATCGCACCCACAATCAAATCATTCAGGAAGCTATTGCAGAACTGTTAAATATTCCTGCAGAGCAATTGTGGGGAGAGCATTATGCACCAGTATGGCGGAAGAAAAATAAAAACGTCAACGGTCAGCGGAGCTGACTGATATTTAATGGCACTGGCGTCTGTATGGAAACGACGCCAGCGAATACGACCTTCGCGATGCGAAGTTTTGATAAAAGGAATTATTAAAATGTTAATGAGCACGCACACGGACATAGCCGCCAAGGCACTAAGACACGAAGATATAAAAATATCGAGTGTTCGACAAGGCAAAATAGCGACTATCTTTGCACCGCTTTATGCAATCTTCTTCGTAACGTTCCTCCTGTTGCCGTCGGGCCGTGCCGACGGCATTACTCTTTCTGTGGCTGCACTAGCCACTTTCTCTGCTGCTCCTGCGGCGTCGCAATCCGCCGCAGGTTTTTTAAGCCACAGAGAACACAGAGAATTTAATATTTAAAATTTAAGATTTGAAATTGTCTTAGCCACTAAGGCACAAAGACACTAAGAAATTTAAAATATTATGAAAACAAAAGAATTGATAAGCAGATTAAAACGGATGGAAAAAATGTACCCAACTGTATTACTAAAAGATGGGTTTGAACTGGTTGAATTTCAAATCGAATTTTTCGGTGATCAGATGGCTTTTGAAAAAGATGAAGTGAGAAGAGATAGATTGAGATAAATGTATGGGTTTTAAATTTTACAAAGAACCGTTCGATATTTCACAGCCGCCGCCGTCGCCGCCTAATCGCGAGTTCGACGTTTTACCAATTGTCGGAAGAATTTATACAAAAGAATCTAAACAACGCGGAAATGAATATATGGCAAGGCTGGAAGAATATGGAAATAATCTTCGTGGCTCTGTGGTGAAATGAATATGAGAATATTTGGATTAATAATTTTGAAAGCTCGCGATTATGACGCAGCACGCAAGGCTGACAACGCGACGATCTCAAAGCTGCTGGAAGATAAAAACTCATTGATCGCCAGCTGCGAAAAGCTGATCGAAATAAATAAATCCAGGCAGCAAGGCAGAGCACTGGCCAGGCGGATGGAAAAGAACGCAAGACAGTTGAACTTCCAACATTCAACATCGAACGTTTAACATCGAATTGAAAAGTTAATAATGAAGGCAAACGATAGGGGACAAAGGCAGGTTTGACCTGCTGATTATTCACCACCCCAGGCCGCAGAGACTTGCCAGCGACGTGAAATAGCTGCCGTGTTAAACGGACGTAATTAGAATTCAGGTTCGCCTGATTATCAAGCGTGCAAGCAAGAATGGCATTAGCCATGCTCAAAGCTGCCCGTTACGCAGGGGCGGCCTTACCTGTTTCACGGGCCCGAATAATTAAGTCCCCAACGATAAATTTAAAAGTTAAGAACCTATCCCACATTCCAACCGGCATTGAGGCGGGACTCTCTCGGAAGCGAAACTTCTGCCCGCCTCAAGTTTTTTGGAGTTGAAAAGGTGAAAATACAATGACAAGCGAAGAAATAAAATTTGAAATATTAAGACCAGCCAAAACACCGGCGGAAATCAAATCCCTGATAAGGGAAATTGACAGACTGACAAGGATCACAAATGCCAACAGTTAATGAACATTGTAATAAGTGCGGCCAGTGCGTTGATGCCTGTCCGGCTGGAGCGATACAGATAACAGAAGATCAAGTTATTATCGATGCCGACAACTGCGTCGAGTGCGGATTTTGTATCGATGAGTGCCCGCAGAAAGCGATTGAGGAATAATTTTTAGACGCAGGTTTCGCGGATTTAAAGGGTATCAGTATGAATGATAAAAAACATAAAATTGCTGAATCGATTGAAAAACTGACGCGAATAGTCAATGATTGCGGCTACATGCAGGCTTACAAATCTGATACCGGAGCCATAATATACCGCGAAGCGCATAACGCTTTGTCATATTTATTTCGTTCGTTTATTTGTACAACGTGTCAGGGCAGCGGAGAAGTAGTTGATGATGTATGGTGTTATCACTTACCTCATCCTACAAAGCAATGTGACGATTGCGGTGGCACCGGAATCAAAAAAGATATACTCGATAGGCTGGAAGCCGAGGAAATAACTGGGCGGGGAAATACATTCGAAGTTTGCGGGGTTGAATATTCAATTCCAATTGAAAATAAAACGATCGGTACGGATACCGATAAAAGCGGCAAGGATGCTCAAAATGAAAATCGATAAGGATATAGACGTGAGCGACGATTATAACTTCTTGGATTTGCTGATGCAAAAACACAGCATAACTGCAAAGCAGCTTGCCGGCTGGGTTGGTCGCGATCTTCGCACAATCTATAAATATTTGAGCGGTGAGCTTACGATCCCTTCAGTTATTTGGCGGAGTATCTTTGATCATACACTTGACAGTGCGGTATTCAACATCATTCGCGGCGATACAGCTGTTATCGTTGTGGCACCAACAAATGAAGATTTATCTCTTGATACAAGCGCGTGCCAGGCTCTTTTAGATATGAGACTGAAACAGCTTGAACTGGAAAAATATGTTTTACAATTAATGCAAGATGGCCAGATCAACGGCACCGATACCGAAGCGATCGCAAAATTCAATCTTGCTTTCCCTGATATGATCAACGCGCAGGCTCGGCTGCACCAGGCAGTAATAGCAGCACAAAGAAAGTTCGAGGCGTTACATGCAAGAGACTAACCAAGATCAACCGATTTTCACATGTCCCAAATGCCAGAAAGAACTCGAAGTTCCAACTGTTATAGGAAAAGATAAAATTGAACGGATGGATTTAAATTGTAGAACTATTTACGGTGTTTGTGAAAAGTGCGGTACTGTCGAAATTGAACAGGTTACGAACGATGGCAATTGGTGGGTAACTATACAGTACAGATTTTATATCACAGTTGCCAAAGCCTGGAACAAAGTAAACGATTATCCAGTGCCGCCCGTTGTCCTTGGGCCGCAGCCGTTAACAGTTTAAATTAATTTAAAATTTAAGATTTAAAATTACTATGACTGACTATATTACAATTGAACAAGCAGCGAGATTACTCGGAATGAACGAAGGCAGCGTTCGCCGGAAATGTATAGCGGGAAAATATTGCGGGGCCAAAAAAACAAACGGTGCCTGGGCAATACCAATCACCTGTCACGAGAAATTCAGGCAGCCGACACACCTGATTGGCAGCGACGATCTATCACACCTGCCTGCAAACAAACGCGAGGCCGCAATTAAGAAGTTCGGCATGATCCAACAATGCGAAGAGTTTATCGCAGGGTTTATGAGTCAAGGCGGATATCGCCGACAAGCGATTGAAGTTTTTGCTGCTAAAAACAATATTGGCTTTAGAACTATGTATAACTGGTTTTCGGCGTACAATAAATACGGTGCGATGGGGCTGGTTGATTCAAGAGGCTTTGCCGATATCGCCGAGCCATCGTTTAGCCAGGAAGCAGCTGATGAGTTTTTAAAACACTTTTTAACACCGCGTAAACTATCTGTAAAACTCTGTTATCAAAATATTTTATACATTAATAAAACCGAAAATAAGGGCTGGAAAATACCGGCTCTCCGAAGCGTTTATAATTGGGTTGAAAATCACGTGCCCAAACCTGTTATGATTTTACACCGGCAAGGCCAAAAGGCTTATGAGGCCGCCTGTGCTCCTTATATCCAGAAAGATTTGAGCGAGGTTGGGCCTGGCGAAATATGGGTCGGCGATCACCATCAGCTTAACTGCTGGATTCTCTTTAAGGGTAAATGGGTTCGGCCATGGCTGACCTGCTGGATGGATATGAGATCACGCTGCATAGTCGGCTGGTATTTAAGTCCTTCACCAAATCAAAATACAATTATGATCGCGATGCGAGGCGGGGTTGAAAAATACGGCCCGCCGGATTCGGTAAAAATCGACAACGGTAAAGATTACGATTCGCAGACTTTTACCGGTACAACAAAGACCGAACGGCGAAAGGGTTATATCGACGAATTTCTTTTCGCAGGTCTTTATGGAATGATGGATATAAGCGTATCTTTTGCGATTCCTTATCATCCACAATCAAAACCGATCGAAAGATTATTTTATACAGTTGATGAACAATTCACAAAGACGATCGCGACGTATTGCGGCAACAAGCCTGAAAACAAACCTGAAAATTTAAATGAGCTTTTAGAAAATCAAAAGATCATTGATAACGCTTACAACTTTGATTCTCTGGCCGAGGTTTTCGGTCGCTGGGTTGAAGTTTATAATAATACCGTACATACCGGCGTCGGCATGGAAGGACGGACTCCCAATCAAACTATGGCTCTGAGATTATCGAAGCGGGTTATAAGTTCTGAAAAGCTCGATATGCTGATGTGCGTCTGGAGCGGAAAGCTACAAATTACTAAAAATGGTATTACATTTAAAGGGCTTCTTTACGGTCAGTACGAACCGAAATTAATAAACAATTTCGGCAAGCAAGTTCGAGTGGCTTATAACCCGCACGATTTAAGACAGGTAACAGTTTATGAAGCTGAAAGTATGACGCGAATTTGTATTGCCGAGCAAAACCAGCTCATCAAATACAATCACGCTATTGATGATGAGGCTCTTCGCACAGCTATGCGTAAAAAGGCAGAGATCACAAGAGCACATAAAAACTGGATTGATAAACGCGGCGAACAATATCACAGTATCACTGACCTTACAATTAAAGCATTGAATGAATCGACTGTGAAAACTGATTCGCAAGAAAAGAAAACTCCGGCCTTGCGGCCAGTTAAGACGCCGCTTGATCTGCATCTCGATGAACACCTTCAAGAGCAAAAACAAAAGCTGGTACGTAAAGCAGCGGGTGCGGAAAATACCCGAATCGTAGATATGGACTTATCAAGTTTGGTGCAAAAGCAGCCAGAAAGAAAATTAAGACTATTTGAAAAATGAAACATAACCTAATCCAAAAAGGTCTGGAAGCGGATGCCAGGCGGATTAAGGAAAGGATTCTTATGGGAATAACAGCTGAAAAAGCAAAGGAAGCGGCAGAGCGGCTTACGATCTTCATGGAGGAACGGGGCTGGACACAAACCTACACTGCGCAGAAACTAGGTATTAGTCCTGCACAGCTTAATCAGGTTCTTCAGAATAAATATAAAGGTGCTCTCGATGACACCATCAATAAGATTGTAAACCTCATTGAATCACAGTCGAGAAAAGAACGCAGGGTAAAGGGCAAGGATTTTGTCCAGACTTCGGTCGCCAAGAAAATACATACCCTGATAGTTCAAACCGAAGCATTAAGCGACGATGAAGGCAAGATCGGAGTTGTCGTTGGAGACGGCGGGCATGGCAAGAGCAAATGCCTGGAGGCTTACAGCAAATCAAACAAGAATACTATTTATATACAGCTCGATGACGCGATGAACCCGACAACAATGTTTAACGCGATCGCGGAAAAAATCGGCGTTGTCGAAAACGGAAGTTTGGCCGTGATCACGCGCAGGCTTATTGAACATCTTCAGCATCGACAGATCATTGTGCTGCTTGACGAGGCTTCACATCTTAGAGTTCGCCAGCTAAACCAGCTAAGACAGATTATCGCGGTTAAATGCAAATGCCCGATGATCCTGGCTGGAAATTCTGACCTACTTAAAACTATCTATCAGCCGACAGTTCGAAGAGGCTGCGAATCACTTGATCAATTGGCATCGAGAATAAGCTATGTTGTTAATCTCGATGACATGGCCTCGCAAGACGGCGGCGGACTATATACAACCGAAGATATAAAAAAGTTATATGAATTCGGCGGGATCAAGCTGACAAACGACGCTGTTAAGGCTATGAAAACAATCTGCAAAACTCCGCACACGGGCCGCTTAAGAATATGCAGTTTGATTATATCTGCTCTGCACACGGCAGCTGTTGTCAATAAGACAGGACAGATCGATGCCGAATTGATCGGACAATGTATCGATGATCTTGATTTGCCGGTAAAGGCAAAGCTGCCGCTTAGCCTGGTTACGATCGACGATGAAGATAAACAGGAAGTGAAAGCGAAAATTGCGTAGACGCAGATTTCGCGGATTAAATGGATTGTACTTAATGATTACGGATAAAAAAATATTAGCTTCTAAAAAGGTTTTAAAACGGCTGGAAAGTCAGAAGGAAAAAATGCCGCTTTATAAACTTTGCCGACAGTTTGGTATTTATGAATCAGAGTTTAGGTACATTGTGCGGAACAATTTAAACGCCGCTGATCAGCTTTCCAATGCTATGAAAAAACG